>NZ_SSXE01000141.1 GCF_021699195.1 Nonomuraea sp. MG754425
CCACGGCGGCCAGCAGCGCCCGCAGCAGGCCGGCCGCCCCGGGCCGGTCGGCGGGCTCCTTGGCCAGGGCGGCCGCGACGGCGGGCCTGAGCATGGCCGGTACGCCCTCGAGGCGCGGCGGCTCGAACAGGATGCGCCGGGTCAGCACGTCCGGCTCGCCCCCGCCGAACGGGTGCTGCCCGGTGGCGGCGAAGGCCACCAGGCAGCCCCAGGCGAAGACATCGGAGGCGGGCAGCGCGACGCCGCCGGTCAGCCGTTCGGGGGCCACCCATCCGGGGCTGCCCATGACCTGCCCGGCCTGCGTGTGCGCGGCCAGGGTGTCGACGTCGCGGGCGATGCCGAAGTCGATGACGCGCGGCCCCTTCGCCGACAGCAGCACGTTGCCCGGCTTGAGGTCGCGGTGCACCAGCCCCGCCTCGTGCACCGCCACCAGCGCCGCCGCGACGCCGAGCGCCACCCCGTGGGCGAGGTCGGGCGGGAGGGGGCCGGTGGCCGTGACGACCTGGGACAGCGCGGGGCCCGGGAGGTACTCGGTGACCAGGTACGGGCGCTCCCGGTCGGTGCCGTCCTCGATGACCGCCGCCGTGCAGAAGGGCACCAATCTGCGCGAGAAAGCCACTTCCTCGGCGAAGCGCGCCCGTAACGTGGCATCGTTGAGGTGCACCACGTGCGGCGTCTTGAGCGCCACCAGGCCACCCTGAGGGTGCTCCGCCAGGTACACCACCCCCATCCCGCCCGTGCCCAGGCGGCCCAGGAGCAGGTATCGGCCGATGATGACCGGGTCCCCCACGGTAAGCGGTCGCACGCCAGGAGGCAGGTCGCTCACACCACGCGCCATCCGGTTTCGCCTCTCCTGATCAGGGTCATGGCAAGGCACACTGTGACGGCACAGGGGGCGGGCTTTCCGCATGTCTTACCCAAGGGGTATCAGAGGTAAGGCGGTCATTCCTTCTCGGTCAGTAAGGGGTGTGACAGCAGGCGTCGCGCGGGTCAGGAGGCGATCGCCGCGGCCTCCTCGGACTCCACCCGCCGGTTCCACTCACCCTTGACCTGCCGCCAGCCCTCGTCGTCCACGCCGATCCGCCAGTAGCCGGAGATGGACAGCCGCTCGAGCGGGATCCCCCGCTCCAGGCGCAGGTGGCGGCGCAGTTCCTTGACGAAGCCGGCCTCGCCGTGCACGAACGCGTGCACGGCCTGCCTGGGCCCGTCGGGGAAGTCCAGTTCGCGGACCGCGGCCACGAGCCGCTCCCCCACCGGGCGGTCGTCCCGGTACAGCCACACGATGTGCGCGTCGGCGCGCGTCTCGAGCTTCTGCTCGTCCTCGGGGCCGTCCACCTCGATCAGGACGCGGGCGGGCACGCCCTCCGGGAGCGCCTCCAGCGAGGCGGCGATGGCCGGGATCGCGCTCTCGTCCCCCACGAACAGGTGCCAGCCGGCCTCGGGGTCGGGCGCGTAGCCGCCGCCGGGGCCCAGCATGAGCAGTTCGTCACCCGGCCGGGCGCGGTCGGCCCAGGGGCCGGCCAGGCCCTCGTCACCGTGCACCACGAAGTCGAGGGTGAGCTCGCGGGTGTCGGGATCCCAGGCCCGTACGGTGTAGGTGCGCAGTTTCGGCCACACCTCGCGCGGCATGGTCTCGCGGCACGTCTTGACGCTGAACGGCCGCGGATACTCGACGCCCTCGCACAGGAAGACCAGCTTCACGTAGTGGTCGGTGAACCCCGTGGTGGCGAAGCCGGCCAGCCCGTCGCCGCCGACGACGACGCGGACCATGTGGCGCGAGATACGCTCGACCCGCTGAACGATTCCCCGATGATGATCCGTGCGCTCGTCCGCCATTGGACAATCCCCCTACATAAGGTTAGGTATACCTAACCTTACACTCCCCGTTTCGCCGGCCGTAAGCCCATCACCCGGAATAGGGGACAGGCGAAAATTCAGGCCGCCGCCGATCCCCCCATCCGCTCGGGCGCTCCGGCCACCGCGCGCAGGAACCCCGCGATGTGCCGGAAGGCCAGCCGCGCCTCGGGCAGCACGTCGGCCAGGATCGGGAAGACGTGCGGCATGCGGGGCCACTCCTCGTACCTGACCGGCACGCCGGCCAGCCGTGCCCGCCGCGCCACCCGGTGGCCCTCGTCGCGCAGCAACTCGGTCGAGCCCGTCACGATCATCAGCGGCGGCAGCCCCGTGAAGTCGCCGTGCACCGGCGAGACGAGCGGGTCGAACGGGTCGAGCCCCGAGGTCCACCGGCGCGCCAGCCAGCGTACCCGGCCGGCCGGCAGGATCGGGTCCTGGCGGCGGTTGGCCTCGCGGGGCACGTCGGTGAGGTCGGCCCACGGTGACAGGCAGATCGCCGCCGCGGGCAGCGGCTCGCCCCTGTCGCGCAGCGCCAGCAGGGTCGCCAGCGTGAGATGGCCGCCCGCGGAGTCCCCCGCGAGCACGATGTCCCCGGGCGCGTGCCCGCGCCGCAGCAGGCACGCGTACGCGTCGAGCGCGTCGGCCAGCGAGTCGGGCAGGCGGTGCTCCGGCCCCTGCCGGTAGTCCAGCGCCAGCACCGGACGCCCGGCCGCCTCCGACAGCCGCCAGGTGATGGGCCGGTGGGTGCGCGGCGAGCCGGAGAAGTAGCCGCCGCCGTGGAAGTAGAGCACGGCCTTGGCCTCGTCGAGCTCCGGCCCGCCGCGCACCCACTCGCCGCCGCAGTCGGAGAAGGCCGCGGGGGCGACCACGACGTGCCCGGGCGGCGGTACGTGCACCAGGCGCGCCAGATCGCCGAGGCGGGCGGCCCCCACCAGGGCCAGGGGGTGGCGCATCAGCAGGCTGGAGGCGGGTTTCACGGTGCCGCGCAGCAGTCCGGTGAGCGCCCGGGCCTGCCAGCTCAACGGATACTCCGGGACCACATCGGTGTCGACGCGCATGCCGCCGCCCCCTCTCATTACCTTTCTTCCCGTTTACACCAGATTCCTACCGGTCAGTAAGTAACTCATCTCTTACGCGGATATTTCGGGCCGATGACATGCCCGCCCGGCGGGGACCTCACAGAGCCCGGCACGGCCCCGTTTATCACGTTGCGGGCGGCCGGACCCGCAACGGATAATTCCGTGTTTCCCATCTGCCGACCCGCGCGCGGGTCCAAGCACGGTCCGTCACCGTGTCATCACCCCCCGGAGGTGCAAAACCATCCCGCTCTATGCCCGGCTCGTCCGGTACGGTTTCCGAAAACACGCCACCTACGTCTGGGCCGCGCTCGCCGGCGCGTTCACCAACAGCGTGTTCGGCGTGCTGCGCGCGTACACGCTGATCGCCCTGTGGCAGGCCCGCCCCGGCCTGGCCGGCTACGACGTGACCGACGCCGTCACCTTCTGCTTCGTCACCCAGGCGTTCATCGGGCCGATGCAGCTCTTCGGCGGCGGCCTGAACATCCCCGAGCGCATCCGCAGCGGCGACATCGCCCTCGACCTCGTGCGCCCGGCGTCCCTGCAACTGTGGGCGCTCGCCGAGGACACCGGCCGGGCCGCCTACCTGTTCCTGGTGCGCGGCATCCCGCCCATGCTGCTCGGGGCCGCGCTGTTCGGCATCCACTTCCCCGCCGACCCCGGCCGGTGGCTGGCGTTCCTGGCCGGCTTCGCGATCGCCGTCGTCGTCAGCTTCGGCTGGCGCTACCTGGTCGCGCTGTCGGTCTGCTGGCTGCTCGACGACCGCGGCGTCGCGGTCCTGTCCCTGGTCCTCACGACGTTCTTCAGCGGCATGATGCTGCCGCTGCACCTGTTCCCCGGCTGGCTCGGCGACCTCGTCATGGTCCTGCCGTGGGCGGCCATGGTGCAGTTGCCCACCGACCTCTACCTCGGCAAGGCCCCGGTGCTCGACACGCTCGCCTTCCAGGCGCTGTGGGCGGTGGTCCTGCTCGGGCTGGGCGCGCTGGCCACCCGGGCGATCCGCCACAAGGTGGTGATCCAGGGTGGTTAGGACGTACGCCCTGCTGATGTGGACCTGGACCCGCGCCGCCGCCGCCTACCCCGCCTCGTTCGCGCTGATGACCGTGCTCGGCGTCTTCGTCGCCGCCATGGACGTGGGCGTGATCCTCATCATCTTCGCCAACACCACCACGCTGGGCGGCTTCTCCCGCGACGAGGTGCTGTTCCTGTACGGCACGTCCGCGGTGGCCTTCACCATCTGCGACACCTTCGTCAGCAACATCGACCGGGTCAGCGAGCACATCAAGGCGGGCACCCTCGACACGTTCCTGATCAGGCCGGTCAGCGCGTGGATCCAGCTCGCCACCGACCGGTTCGTGGCCAACCGCCTCGGGCGCGTCCTGCAGGCCGGGGCCGTGCTCGGCTACGCGGTCGTCGCGCTCAGCCTCGACTGGGGGCGCGCCTGGATGATCCCCGTCATGGTGATCACCGGGATCGTCATCTTCGCCGCGCTCTGGACGATCGCCGGGGCGGCCCAGTTCGTGCTGACCGACGCGCCCGAGGTGGTCAACACCTTCACCTACGGCAGCAGCACGCTCACCCAGTACCCGCTCAGCATCTACGCCCGCGACCTGGTCAGCGGCGTGACGTACGTACTGCCGCTGGCCTTCGTCAACTGGCAGCCCGGCCTGTACGTGCTGGGCCGGGACGACCCCTTCGGCACGCCCGGGTTCATGCGCTTCCTCGGACCGGCCGCCGCGCTGGTCCTCGCCCTGGTCGCCGCGCTGGCCTGGCGGCAGGGCATCCGCCACTACCGATCCACGGGGAGTTGACCGATGATCGAACTTGACCGGGCCGGGCGCTCGTTCAAGGTGCGCAGAAACGTCGTCCACGCCGTACGCGACCTGTCGTTCCGGGTCGCGCCGGGGGAGTTCGTCGGCTACCTCGGCCCCAACGGCGCGGGCAAGTCCACCACGATCAAGATGTTGTGCGGCATCCTCACCCCCACCACCGGCAGCGTCCGGGTGGCGGGGCTGGACCCCTCGCGGCGGCGCACCACGCTCGCCCGGCGGATCGGCGTGGTCTTCGGGCAGCGCACGACGTTGTGGTGGGACCTGCCGCTCAAGGACAGCTTCGAGCTGATCCGGCACCTCTACCGGGTGGAGCGCGCCGACTTCGCCACCCGGCTCGCCGAGCTGACCGAAACCCTGGATCTGGGCGAGTTCCTGCGCACCCCGGTCCGGCAGCTCAGCCTCGGGCAGCGCATGCGCGGCGACCTGGCCGCGGCGCTGCTGCACGCGCCCGACGTGCTGGTGCTCGACGAGCCGACGATCGGGCTCGACGTGGTCAGCAAGGCCGGCATCCGCGACTTCCTGCAGCGCCTGAACACCGAGCGGGGCACGACCGTGCTGCTGACCACGCACGATCTCGGCGACATCGAACGGCTGTGCCGCCGGGTCATGCTGATCGACCACGGACAGTTGGCCTTCGACGGCACCCTCGACGACCTGATGGCCACGGCCCCCGGACAGTCGTCGATCGAGGAGGTCGTCACGCGCCTCTACACCGGCACCTGACCAGGGCCGGCGGGCGCGGGCCGGCCGCGTCCGCCCGGGGGCCCGGGTCAGTGGCAGCGGGTCAGTAGTAGCTGCCCTCCGGCGTGGCCTCGTAGTCGTCGTCGAGGTCGTCGTCGCGCCGCGACCAGCGCGACGGCATCAGCACGGGGATGAACAGGGCCACGCCGAGCAGGGCGTACACGCCGGTCGTGAGCAACGTCCTGGCTCCGGTCCCGATGTCCCGGACGATCTGGTTGACCGACGGCTCGGCCGGGACGAAGGACAGCGCCCGGTTCGCGTCGAGCGCGTACACCACCGTCCAGGCGAGCAGCACCAGCGACGGGACGAAGGTCGCCATCGGGGAGATCCGCCCGGCCATGACGAGCCCGGCGACCAGGCCGACGGCGGCCATCGCGCCGAGTGCGATCCACAACTTCTGATCGACCGGCGGGGTCGCCGCGGCGTTGGCGGCGGCCTGCTGCACCGCCCATCCGCCGCCTCCGAGCACAGCCGCCGTCACCACAAGGCCGACCAGCAAACCACCTAAGTGCCGCAACGTTCTCACCTCAATGTCGACGCGGTCGGCACCGACCCTAGCGATAAATACACATTTCGGACCAGGCATTGCGCAGCTTGGCACTTGAGGTCTCCCGACCGGCCGCCCCGTGAGAGCATGGGACCCACCCATGCGCGCGCGACTTCCCCTCCGGCTCGCGCGGACGGCCGCCTTCGCCGCCGTCTGCGTGACCCTGGCCGCCCTCGCCCACGTGCTCGGCGGCGGTGCGGCTCCCGCGCCGTGGGCCGCCGCGCTCGGGCTCGCGGGCGTGTCCGCGCTGGGTCTGGCGCTGTGCGGCAGGGAGCGCTCGGCGGGCACGATCACCCTGGCGCTGTCCGGGGCGCAGCTCGGGTTGCACGAGCTGTTCGCGGGCGAGGGCGCCGCCTACGTCTCGGTGCACGGGCACGCCCAGGGCGGCCTGGCGGTCAACGCCGGCATGCTGCTCACGCACCTCACGGCCACGGTGATCACCGGCCTGTGGCTGGCGCGCGGCGAGAGCGCGCTCTGGTCGCTGCTGCGCCGGCTCGGCCGCCGGCTCGTCGTCCTGCTCCCCTTCCCGGCCGCCGCGCCCGTGTCGCGGCCCGGCGTGCCGGTCGTCCGCACCAGGGTGGTGCCGCCGCTGCCGGATTTCCGGCACAGCGTGGCCAGGCGTGGTCCTCCACTTCCCGCCTGACCGTCTGACACCCCTTTTTCACGCTCATCGTCCAAGTGGAGTTCTCGCATGTCCTTCGTACGCCGTGCCGCGACCGTGCTCGCCGCCGCCACCGCACTGACCGCGGGCCTGGCCCTGCCCGCGCTGGCCCACGTCACCATCCAGCCGGGCACCGCCGAACAGGGCGGGTTCACCAAGGTCGCCTTCCGGGTGCCGAACGAGCGCGACGACGCCTCGACCACCAAGGTCGAGGTCTCCTTCCCCACCGACCACCCGCTGGCCTTCGTGTCCGTCAAGCCCGTGCCCGGGTGGAAGGTCAAGGTCACCGAGGGCAAGCTGCCCGCACCCGTCAAGACCGAGTACGGCGACCTGGAGGAGGCCGTCACCAAGGTCGTCTGGGAGGGCGGCAAGATCGAGCCCGGCCAGTTCCAGGAGTTCGAGGTGTCCATGGGGCAACTGCCCAAGGACGTCGACTCGCTGACCTTCCCCACCAAGCAGACCTACTCCGGTGGCGAGGTCGTCGACTGGGCGGACGCGCCGAAGACCGACGGCACGGAGGCCGAGCACCCGGCGCCGCAGCTCAAGCTGGTGCCCGCCGCCGCTGACGGCGACGGTCACGCCGCGAGCGCGCCCCCGGCCAGTCCCGCCGCCGCTGCCGCCACCGCTGAGGCCACCGCTGAGGCCACCGCCCCGTCGGTGACGCCGGTGGCCGCGGCCTCGTCCTCGGACGGCACGGCCCGCCTGCTGGGCGGGGCCGGGCTGGTCGTGGGCGTCATCGGCGTCGTGGTCGGCTTCCTGGGCCTGCGGCGCCGCCCGTCCGCCTGAGCCCGCGTCCCGCGGCCTGGGCCGCGTCGCCCCGTACGGGTGGCGCGCCCGGCCGCCGGGGCGGTGATCAGGACGTGATGTCCTTGCCGGAGAAGCGCGCCCACGCGATCGACCCCGACAGCACGATGTACGCCCCGAACGTCAGCAGCCCGTCCCGCAGCGCCGCCGTGTCGATCGGGCTGCGCAGCACCGCGTCGAAGTCCATGAACCTGGTCGGCAGCAGGTACGGCGTGATCGCGCTCAGCTCGGGGATGGCCCGCAGCACCTGGCAGACGATGACCAGCACCATGGTCCCCGCGATGGCCCCGATCGCCACCTCGGTGAACACCGACAGCGTCAGCGCGACCGCGGCCAGCGCCGCCATGGCGGCCCCGACGTACCCGACCGCGACGGCGATCCGCAGCAGGCCCTCCCCCAGCGAGATCGTGGTCCCCGACAGCAGCGTCACGTCCCCGGCCGGGAACAGGATCAGCCCGGTGGCCAGCGCCGACAGCGCCACCACCGCGGTCACCGCGTAGGAGTAGAGGGCCGCGTTGAGGTACTTGACCGCCAGCAGCCTGGTGCGCCCGGCCGGGGCGGCCAGCAGGTAGCGCAGCGTGCCGCTCCCGGCCTCGCCCGCGATCGAGTCGCCCGCCACCACGCTCACGGCCACCGGCATCAGCAGCAGCACCAGGAACGAGAACGAGACGAACGTGAGCATGAGGCTGTTGCCCACCACGTTCTGGACGATCCCGCCCATCTCGCCGTCGCCCGAGCCGAACAGCCGCAGTGCCACGCCGACGATCACCGGCACCACGGCGAGCACGGCCAGCATGACGAGGTTGCGCGGGCGGCGGAAGGTCAGGCCCAGCTCCGAGCCGAGCAGCCGCAGGAACGCCCCCACCGCCGTCGTACGGGCGGGCTCGGGAACGGCCCGCTCCGCAGGCCCGTTCGCGGGCTCGTTCCCGGGCCCGGCCGGCCGGCGTTCGGCGGTGCGCATGGTCTCCGTCACCGGCACCAGGCCGGGGGTGCGCCGCGGCCCGAGCGTGGCCGTCCTGGCGCCCTCTCCCTGCGCCGGTCCGGACGCCGGCGCCCCCGAGGTGCGAGCCGGCGTCGTACCGTCACCCGTCGACATCGAAGCCCTCCCCTGTCAGTCCCACGAACACGTCCTCCAGGCTCGGCCGCACCACGGCCAGCCCCCGCACGGCCACGCCCTCCCCCACGAGCGCGGCGTTGACCTCCTCGGGCGCGTGCCCGCCCAGCTCCGCCGTGACCTCGCGCTCGCCGGCCCGCACGTCGGGCAGGCCGAGCCCGGCCAGCACGCGGGCGGCCCCGGCCGCGTCCGGCGTCTCCACCCTGATCCGGGCGGCCAGGCCGGCGCTGAGCGAGGCGATCGTGCCCTGCGCGACGAGCCGCCCGGTACGCATGATCGCGGCGTGCGTGCACATCTGCTCGACCTCGGCCAGCAGGTGCGAGGAGACGAACACCGTCGTGCCCTCCGCGGCGATCTCCTTGACCAGCGCGCGCACCTCGCGGGTGCCCTGCGGGTCGAGCCCGTTGGTGGGCTCGTCCAGCACGAGCAGCTCGCGCGGCCCGAGCAGCGCCGCCGCGATGGCCAGGCGCTGGCGCATGCCGAGGGAGTAGTTGCGGTAGCGCTTGCCCGCGGCGGCCGACAGGCCCACCCGGTCGAGGGCGTCGGCGACCCGCCGGGCGGCGGTGCCGCGGGGCGCGGTCGGGTCGGCCGCGTCGAAGCGCGCCAGGTTGGCCGAGCCCGACAGGTACGGGTAGAACGCCGGCCCCTCGACCACCGCGCCCACCTTGGGCAGGGCCCGCGCCTGCGGCAGCCCGAGCACGGAGTAGTCGCCCGCCGTGGGCGTCACCAGGCCGAGCAGCATGCGGATCGTGGTCGTCTTGCCCGAGCCGTTGGGCCCGAGGAAGCCGAACACCGAGCCGCGCGGCACGCTCAGGTCGAGCGTGTCCACGGCGACCTGGCCGCCTCTGAAGCGTTTGGTCAGCCCCCGGGTGCGGATCGCCGCGTCCCCGGAGGGCGGGGCCGCCCCGAAGGGCGCCCCCGCTTCCTGCGTGACGACGGTCACTTGATGCCCGCCGCCTTGGTGATCTCCTCCGGGGTGACCGCGCCGACCAGCAGCCGGCCGTCGTCGGTCAGCAGGGCCGTGACGAGCTTGGTCCTGATCAGCCTGCCCGAACCCCACGTGCCGCTCACCGGGGTGGCGGACTTGAGCACGTTGTCGATCACCGCGCTCTGCTCACCGCCCTCGCCCTGCTGCTGGGCTCCGGTCAGGTCGGACGGGGAGAACGGCACGACCGCGACGGTCGTCCAGCCCTCGCCGACGGCCTTGACCTCGCCCGCGACGTCCCTGGCGTGCTCGGCGCGCTCCTCGGCGTGCTTGCCGAAGCCCTCGTCCAGGCCGAGCGTCTTCTCCTCCACCTTGGCGCCCGCGGGCGGGGTGAAGGTGAAGTTCTCGGCCGCCGGGGGCGTGAACGTCACCTGGGTGAACCCGACCTGGTAGGCCGGTTCGGCCGAGCCCTTGGCGTACACCTGGACCTGGAGCGGGACGTACGTCTCGCCGTCGAGGGCGATCCGGATCTCCTGCACCAGCGAGTTGTCGGCCTTGGGCGCCAGGACGAGCTGGTAGACCGCGCGGCCCGCCACCTCCGCCGTGTTGATCACGCGGACGGCGGTGTGCTCGTCGGCCCTGGCCAGCAGCCGCCCGGCGAGCTGCTGCGGTGTCAGGTCGGTCTCCTGCGGCAGCGGCGTGGCCTGCTCGGGGCCGCTCTCGCCGTGCTTGATGGTCAGCTTGGTGGCGGTGTTGGTGGCGCTGTCCCAGTACCAGGCCTGGCCGCCGTTCACGATCAGGTTGGTCTCGTTGAGCTGGGTCGGCATGGCCACACGGAGCTTGTCGGCCGCGCCGTACCAGACCTTCACCTCGTGCGAACCGGACAACAGGCTCAGCGGCGACGACGCCCCGCCCGACGGCAGCGCCGGCAGGCCGAGCGAAGCCGTCTGCTGGACGGTGCCGGACATCGGCGGCGGCCCGCCTCCCTTGTTGGTGGCCGCCACGGCGTCGGCGAGCAGTTGCTCGGCCGAACGCTCCGGCAGCACCGGGTCGCCGCTCACCGCGGCTATGACGGGGCCGGCTCCGATCGCGGCTCCGATCACGGCCGCTGCCGCGATCGGGACTCCCCACCTCACGAACGTGCCTCTACGCATCTCACTCCTTCACGGTATGTCGATGCCCAGAGCCTGCGTCATGCTTCCTGTGGCAAGCCTGAGACAGTCTGAGACGACTCTCAGCCTTCTCAGCGTTGTCTCAGTGGAAGAGCAGGAGAATTGCCACATGAGAGTACTTGTCGTCGAGGACGAGCGGCGGATGGCGGCGGCGTTGCAGCGTGGGCTCCAGGCCGAGGGCTTCGCCGTGGACCTCGCGCACGACGGCGAGGACGGCCTGCACGCGGCCCGGCACGGCGACTACGACGTCGTGGTGCTCGACATCATGCTGCCCCGGCTGTCCGGCTACAACGTGTGCAAGCGTTTGCGGGCCGAGGAGAACTGGGTGCCGATCCTGATGCTCTCGGCCAAGGACGGCGAGTACGACATGGCCGACGGCCTCGACCTGGGGGCCGACGACTACCTGACCAAGCCGTTCTCGTACGTGGTGCTGGTGGCCAGGCTGCGGGCGCTGATGCGGCGCGACGCGGGGCGGCGGCCGGCGGTGCTGCTGGCGGGCGACCTGTCGCTGGACCCGGCCCGGCGCAGGGTCGAGCGGGGGGAGAGCTCCATCGAGCTGACCCCCCGGGAGTTCGCGCTGCTGGAGTTCCTGATGCGGCGGCGGGACGAGGTGGTGTCGAAGTCGGAGATCCTGGAGCACGTGTGGGACACCTTCGACACCGACCCGAACGTGGTCGAGGTGTACGTCGGCTACCTGCGCCGCAAGATCGACGCCCCCTTCGGCAGGAACGCGCTGCAGACCGTGCGCGGGGCGGGCTACCGGCTGGCGGGCGACGGTGGCTGACTCCCCGCTGGTCTGGTGGCGGCGGCAGGGGCTGCGGTTCCGGCTCACGGTGGCCGCCGCCGCGGTGCTCGCGCTGGCGCTGGCGTTGTCGGCCTCGGTGCTGGTGAGCGTGCTGGAACGGGCCCTGATGGCCACGGTGGACGACTCCACCAGGGCGCAGGCGCAGACGGTGCGGGTGGCGGCCGACGCGGGCACCCTGACCAGCCCGATCACCACGCACGACGGCACGATCGTGCAGGTCATCGACGCGGACGGGCGCATCACGCACGTCACGTACGGGGCCGACCGGCTGGTGCCGATGCTGGACGCCGGGGCCAGGGCGCGGGTGCTCGCGAGCGGGCAGGCGACGCTGCTGGACGGCCGGCCGTACGCGATCCCGGGCTTCCTGCGGGTCGTCGTGCTCAGCGCGGACCGGGGGCAGACGGTGGTGGCGGCGCGGCCCATCAGCGAGATCCAGACCAGCCTGGTCACGGCCGGGCGGGTGCTGCTGGTGGGCACGCCCGCGCTGGTCGTGCTGCTGGCGGTGGCGAGCTGGCTGATGATCGGCCGTACCCTGCGCCCGATCGCGGCGCTGCGCAGGGGCGCGGCGGACATCACGCACACGGCCAGGTCGCGCCGCCTGCCGGTGCCGCAGTCGCGCGACGAGGTGCACTCGCTGGCCACGACGCTGAACGACATGCTGGCCCGGCTGGAGGAGGCCGAGCAGCGCCAGCGGGCGCTGGTCTCCGACGCCGCGCACGAGTTGCGCAGCCCGCTGGCCAGCATCCGGCTGCAGCTCGAGGTGGCGCTCGGGCACCCCGACGGCCAGGACTGGCAGGAGACCGCCGAGGGCGTGCTGGAGGACACGATGCGGCTGTCCCGGCTGGCCGAGGACCTGCTCGCGCTGGCCAGGCTGGACGAGCGCGGCGGCGTGCCGGCCCGGCGCGAGCCGGTCGATCTCGACGAGGTGGTGCGGCGCACGGCCGACCGCTACGCCGAGGCCCGCCTGACGGCCTGCGAGCCGGTCGTGGTCCGCGGGGACGCGCTCGACCTGGGCCGGGTGCTGACGAACCTGATGGACAACGCGGTGCGGCACACCACCTCCAAGGTCGAGGTCGCGCTGAGCGCCGACGGCGTGCTGACCGTCACCGACGACGGGCCCGGCATCCCCGCGCAGGATCGCGAGCGGGTCTTCAACCGCTTCACCCGCCTCGACTCCGGCCGCAGCCGGGACGAGGGCGGCACCGGGCTGGGGCTGGCCATCGTGCGCGAGACGGTGCGGGCGCACGGCGGCACGGTCGTCCTGGAGGACGCCGGGCCGGGCCTGCGGGCCGTGGTCCGGCTGCCCGTGGCGGGCTGACCGGGCACAGGCCCGCCAGGGCCCCGCCCCCCGATCCGACACAACCGGTCTGGCACGACCGGGCTGGCACACCCGGTCTGGCACACCCGGTCTGGCACACCCGGTCTGGCACGGCCCCGGGGCGGGGGTTCACGATGGCCCTCAGGGGGCGCGGCGTCGGTGCCGGGCCCCGCGTGGCTCTGCGGTTCACGTGTCACGCCGGGGGACGCGAGACGGGAAATGGATCGTTCCCGATGAGATTCAGGCGGCGCTTCCCTTCTCCGCGGCGGCCAGGAAGTCCTGGGCGATGAGCGGCAGCCGGCGACGGGCGTGCACGACGGCGATGACGCGACGCACGGCGGGTTCGAGCGAGCGCACCACCAGGCCCGCGCGCGCGGCCTGCTCGGCCATGCCGCGATACCACAGCAGCGACGCCTGCCCGGTGCGGACGGCGTTGAGCCAGCCGTTGCGTTCGTCGGTCTCGACGACGACCGTGGGGCTGATCGCGTACTTGCCGAACATGGCGTCGAGCTCTCTGCGCCGCATGCTGCCACGGGCGGGCAGTGCCAGGCGCATGCCGTGCAGCTTGCCCATGGGCACCGGGTTGGGCAGTTCGAGCCCCGGCGGCGAGATCAGCACGATCTCCTGGCGTTCGAGGGGGTGGGTGATGAGGTCGGTGGGCACGGGCAGGTCCGTGAGGCCCAGGTCGGCCCGCTGGTCCCTGATGGCGCTGACGACGGCGTCTCTGCCGTCACAGCGGACGATGTGCACCCGTACGCCTGGATGCTCGGCCGCGTAGGCGGGCAGCAGCCGCCCCGCGAGGCCGGGTTCGAGGCTGGGGGTGGAGGCGATGCGGAGCTCGGAGTCGGTGACGACGGTCTGGCTGGCCAGCCCTTCGATCTCCCGTACCGCGTCGAGCGCCTCTCTCGCCAGCTTGACCACCCGGCGTCCCTGGGCGGTGACGACCACCCCACGACCGGAACGGGCGAACAGCGTCATGCCGAGCTCTCGCTCGAGATCGCGGATCGCGCGGGAAAGCGCAGGCTGCGCGATGTAGAGCGATCTGGCCGCGTCGGTCATCGTGCGGTGCTCCGCAGTCGCGACCACATAGCGGAGCTGCTGGAGATTCATGCAAATGAAGCTAGGACAACGCCCGCCGCCGGGACCGGGAGATAGCGGAGATCACCTCGAATGATTTCGGACTGTGACCGAGCACTGCTACATCCGTGACGGGTGATAAATCAGTATGCTTTTGCCCCAAATTTGGCAATGGTCCGACAAGTCGCATGGCAAAGCCATCCATATCGGACGACGGGGCAATCGGGGAGACACGGTGACAGGGAACGGGCAATATCCACCCCCGCCACAGGGGCCAGGGCAGCCTCAGCGGCCTCACGCGCTGCCCTGGCCGCCACCCGGACACCGGCAGCCGCAGCCGCAGGGCGGGCAGGGGAGCCCGTACCAGCAGCAGCCGGGCGGACAGGGGAACCCGTACCAGCAGCAGCCGACCCATCCGCAGGGGCAGCCGTACCCGCAACAGCCGTACCCGCAGCAGCCGTACGGGCAGCCACCCCACGGCCAGCAGCCTTACGGCCAGCCACCCTACGAGCCGCCTCCCTACGAGCTGCCTCCGTACGCGCACCAGCCGTACGGGCAGCCACCGCCGCCGCCCCCTCCCCCGCCCACGCTGCGCATGCCGCCGCAGGAGTGGCAGCCGCCGCCGCGCAGGAAGACGGGGATGGGCGCGTTCGGGATCGTGGCCAGCGTGCTCGGGGGCATGGCGGCGCTGTTCGTGCTGATGATCATCGGCGGGACGATGCTCGCGAACTCCACCGGCTCGGACACGACGACACCGGTGGCGATCCCGTCGTACGAGCCGGACGACGAGCCGACCAGCAGGGGCAGGACCGACTCCACCCCGTCCCGCAGCGAGCGGCCCACCGAGCGGCCCACGCAGCGCCCGACCCAGCGCCCGACCCAGGACACCGAGCCGGAAACCCCCAGGGTCACGCTCAACACGAGCCTGAAGAACAACACGGTCTACAAGGCGGGCACCCTGCCCCGGCTCAACTGCCGGGCCGGCGGCGCCAGCATCTTCAACCACACCCAGCTCAAGTCACTGATCCTCAAGACCGGCAAGTGCATGGACCGGGCCTGGCAGCCGATCCTGGAGAAGCAGGGCATCAGGTTCCGGCCGCCGAACTACGCGATCGCGTCCGGCCGGGGCAGGGGCGCCTGCGGCGACTACCCCTCGGCGGGCAGCATCGTCCCGTACTACTGCCCGCGCAACAACACGATCTACGCCTCCACCTCGGCCATGGCCAGGGGCAACGGCAACTCCCGCGGGTACGGCCAGATCATCTCCTGGCACGGCGGCATCATCAGCATGATGGCCCACGAGTACGGCCACCACGTCCAGAACATCACGGGCCTGATGAACTCGTGGTGGTCCACGACGCTCGCGTCCGGCAGCCAGAGCACCAAGCTCGCGCTCAGCCGGCGCCTGGAACTCCAGGCCACCTGCTTCGCGGGCATGTGGATGCGGTCGGTGGCGACGAGCTACCCGGTGAGCACGTCCGACCGCAGCCGGCTGTTCTGGTTCTACGGGCAGGTGGGCGACCATCCGGGCTATCCACGCGACCACGGCAGGCCGGCGAACAACAATCGGTGGTTCCGTCAGGGATGGGAGAGAGACAAGGCATATCAGTGCAATACGTGGCTTGCGCCGGCCTCGACGGTCTCCTGACAGATGCGTGGTGTTCATCTCAGGTTGGGCACATGTCTCTGATGTCCAGGTATGGGGACTAGAATCCTGGCAATCTTGTGCCGATCGGGGGGCAAAACGCGGGTTTTGCCTGGTAGGCAGGTAAGGAGCCAGGTGTGAGCAATGGCGATGGGGTGGACACGCCGCCAGAAGGCAGGAAACGGCGCCCCACGCGACGATCGCGCGCGACTTCCGGCACGGCGGGCAACCCCGAGTCCGCCGCGCCCGGCGGCGGCGCGCCGGGCCGCAGCGGCAAGACGGGCGGCACCGGCACGTCCGGCAGAGCCGCTTCCGGCGGTTCCGGCGGTTCCGGAAGCGCGCCGCGCGGCGGCCCCGGCAAGACCGACGGGCCGGGCAGGTCCCGCGCGAGCCGGCCCCGGCCGGGCGCGCCGCGCTTCGCCAAACCGCTCACCCCCGCCTCCCTGCTCGGCTGGACCGCGCTGTCCGCCATCGTGCCCGGCGCCGCGCACCTGCGGGCCGGGCACCGCCGTACCGGGCTGGTGCTGATCAGCGTGTACGCGGTGCTGCTGCTCGGTGCCCTGGCCATCGGCCTGAGCCTGGCCGGGAACCTGGCCAACGCGTCCTGGCTGGCCCACGAGGGCAACATGATGCTGGTCGTCGTGATCTCCTCGGTGCTCGCGCTGTGCTGGTTCGCGGTGCTGGCGACCTCGTACGCGGTGCTCGGCCCGAACCGGCTGAACCAGCACGGCCAGATCGTCACCGGCATCGTGGTGGGCGTGCTGTGCGTGGCGGTCATGTCGCCGTTCGCGCTCACCGCCAACTACGTCGTGGCCTTCCGCAACACGGTCGGGGCCATCTTCCCCTCCGACCCCGACCCGGAGTCGCCCGAGACCTCCCACAACCCCGCCGACCCGTGGAACGGCAGGGACCGCGTCAACTTCCTGCTCATCGGCGGCGACGCGGCCGGCAACCGGACCGGCGTTCGCACCGACAGCATGAACGTGGCCAGCGTGGACCTCAACACCGGCGCCACCGTGCTGTTCAGCCTGCCGCGCAACCTGCAGCACGTGCGCTTCCCGTCCTCCTCGCCGCTGCACAAGCAGTTCCCGAACGGGTTCATGGCCGAACTGCCCAACGGCGGCCTGCTCAACGAGGTCTGGCAGTACGCCAACGACAACCCGCAGCTCATGGGCGGCAAGAACAAGGGCCCGCG
Source organism: Nonomuraea sp. MG754425 (assembly GCF_021699195.1). GTDB lineage: Bacteria > Actinomycetota > Actinomycetes > Streptosporangiales > Streptosporangiaceae > Nonomuraea. The sequence continues at coordinate 16,767 of NZ_SSXE01000141.1, forward strand.
GGCGCTGATGGACGCCATCGGCTTCACGCTCGGCCTGAAGATCGACTACTACATGCTGATGAACATGTACGGCTTCGCCGACCTCGTGGACGCCATCGGCGGCCTGCGGATCAAGGTCACCGAGGACGTCAAGTGGGGCGGCCTCTACGGCACCGCGGGCACCATCAAGGCGGGCTACCGGAAGCTGACGGGCGAGCAGGCCCTGTGGTACGGGCGCTCCCGCGTCGGCAGCGACGACTTCTCCCGCATGTCCCGCCAGCGCTGCGTCATCGGCGCCTTCGCCCAGCAGGCGACCCCGTCGGTGATCCTCACCAGGTTCGAGAAGATCGCCGGCGCGGCCAAGCGGCTGGCGCAGACCAACATCCCGCAGGGCCTGCTGCCGGCGCTGGTGGAGCTGGCGGTCAAGGTCAAGGACGCCAAGATCACCAGCCTGCAGTTCGTGCCGCCGGAGTTCTACTCGGGGCGTCCGGACTGGGCCAAGATCCGTACGGCGACGCGGAAGGCGGTCAGCGACTCGCTCCGGCCGCGGCGCGCGCAGGCGGCCAACGTCAGCGCCTCGCCCAGCGCGACCGCGTCACCGAGCACGACCGCCTCGCCCGGCGCGACCGCCTCGGCACCGCCCGGGACCCGCGCCGCCACGCCCACCGAGACGCCGACCCGCAACAACCAGAAGGGCGCGGCGCAGTCCCTCGACGAACTCTGCGGCCTGTGACCCCGCGCCTTTCCAGCGCCGGATGACCGCGCGCCGGGCGGGCCGGCGAAGCCCGCCCGGCGATATCCGGGAAACCGGCTTCCCTTTCCGCCGGGCCCTTCGGCCGGCGCCATTCCGGAAGGTCCGATATCCCGGCGGAAACCACCCACCTGACCGCCGGTCAAGGCGCCAGGAAGGGCGGCCCCGGAAACGCGCTCACGCCGGGACGGCGTTCTTCCTGGGCAGCAGGGCCATCGCGCCGACGTAAAGCAGGGCCGCCACGATGAGCAGGCCCTTGTAGCCGGTCACCAGGGCCACGTACTCCAGGCAACCGCCGACCATCGCGCCCAGCAGGTTCGCGCCGAAGGACGTGGTCGCGTCGGCCGTCTCCGCGAAGCGCTTGGCGAAGACCACGTTCGCGGCGAAGATCGGCAGGAACGCGACCACGACGGCGGCCACCGCCCGCAGCGGGAGCGGGAGCGACAGCAGCCACTCGTTCGGCACGAGCCAGGACAGCAGCAGGCCCGCGAACAGCACGCCGTACATGACGGGCAGCGGCGGGGTGCGGAAGCGGCGGGTCACCTCGACGGCGGCGAGCACCGCGACGAGCACCCCGGCGAAGACGATCGCGTTGACCACCCACGTGGTGCCGAACAGCAGCGCGAACCCGGTCACGCTCTTGGTCTCCAGCAGCATGAACGCCACACCCAGCAGGAACAGGTCGGTGTACGGCCGCATCCGCCGGTACGGGCCCGCCACCACACGCACGGCCAGCAGGCTGACGATGAGGATCAGGCCGAGCGTGATGATGTAGATCGGCGGGATCGTGGCTTCCTTGAGGTACAGGAAGGGCCGGTCGTCGCCGGCGGGCGCGGGCGTGCCGGCCGCCGCCCCCGGCCACTCGGCGGCGCAGCGCTGGTCGGCCGCGGCCAGCCCGGCGGTGATGACGGCCTGCTGCCCGGCGGTGCTGACGACGTCCACGCAGGGCTTGTGGCCGAAGGCGCGCTGCATGGTCGAGGCGAGGCGATCGACGAGCCAGCTCTCGCGGTAGTAGTTGTACATCGAGAACGTGCCGCCCGGCTTGAGGTGGGCGCGGGCCGCCCGCATGGCCTCCTCGGTGAACAGGTAGCTCTCCAGGCGCAGCGAGCTGGCCCCGGAGACGAGGGTGAGCGAGTCGGGCAGGGCGAACAGGATCAGGTCGTAGGTGGCGCCGGTGCGCTCCAGGAAGGCGCGGCCGTCGGTGACGTGGGTGGTGACGCGCGGGTCGTCGTAGGGCCGGTCGGGGTGCACGGAGCCGCCCAGCTCGCGCAGCTTGGGGTCGATCTCGACGGCGTCGACGCGGTTGGCGCCCTTGGACAGCGCGATCGCCACGTCGGTGCCGCTGCCCGCGCCGACGATGAGCACGTCCTTGGGCGGCTTGCTCGCCCGCTCGTACGGCAGGCCGTACTGGGCCTCCCACTGCAGGCGGGCGTGGGCGGGCACGGCCTGCTGGTGCGGGATGCCGTTGACCGCGATGTCGGTGACGGGGATGCCGACCTGCACGAGCTGCTTGGTGGTGACCTTGTAGTACGGCGACCAGATCGCGCCGGCGGTGAGCGTCTCGGCCAGCAGCAGCCCGACCACGGCCACGGCCGGCACGGCCACGAGCCCGACGTAGAGCGTGCGCGGCCTGGGCACGAGCAGCACGCCGTAGCAGACGGCCGCGATGAGCCCCCAGAACACCGGCGGCGCGCTGAGGAACGACAGCGCCGTGAACGCCACGATGCCGGTGAGGCTGCCGATCAGGTCGTAGCGGTAGGCCTCCAGGCGCGGCAGCTCGGGGAAGCACCGGCCGACCAGCTCGGCGGGCCCCATGAGCACGACGGCGGCGGCGCAGAAGATCACCGGCAGGATCGCCCAGGCGGGCGGCCCGCTGGTGGACAGGCTCGTCCAGTAGAGGACGCCCTCGGTGTTGCGGTCGACGGTGACCGGGAAGGTCAGCACGACGATGACCAGCACGGCCAGCACGACGGGCGAGTAGTACGGCTGCCGTCGCGAGCGCCCCACGCGCAGGAAGCCGAGCCCGATCCCGAGAAAGGACCCGAGCAGCACGAAATTGGTGAAATAGCTGAGGTGGACGATGTTCGACCCGGTCCAGCGGATCAGCGCCAGCTCGAGGAAGAGCATGAAGGCACTGGCGAGGATGAGCCTCGGCCGCACGGCCAGCCAATGGGCCTTTTCTCCGTCGTCTACCGGCTTTTGCGCCTGGAGCGTCATAACGCCTCACCGTAGTGAACAGACCGGGGACAAGGAAGTCTGACGTCCCGGAACAAATGTCATCCCCTTCCTCACAAATGCGGAGTTTTCGCAGGTCAAAACGCGCGGATCCGCTGGACGAACGTGTCGGGATGAGTGAATGTTGGGAGGTTCGTTTCCCTCCACAAACGTCTTCGGCGGTGGCACATGCGGATCCTGATCCAGCTCCGTCCCTCCCCTGATCTGGTCGCGGCGGTCGCCGACCCCGCCCAGACCGTCACCACGGCCGACGTCGCCGACGGGCTGCCCGGGGTCGAACTCGACCCGGCCTTCACCCCGGTGGCCGTGCCCCGGCCCGTGCCCGCGGCGGGCGCCGACCCGCTCTCGCTCAGCCAGCCGCTCGACTTCTCCCTCGCCGCCGGGGACGCCTCGGTGCTCGTGCGCGGCACGATCTCCGACGACGAGCTGACCGCCAGGGTCGCGCTGCTGCCGGCGCTCAGGCCCGACGTGGTGGGCGTCTTCGCCGACCCCGTCATCGAGTCCACGCCGGTGTGCGGGGGCGACCCGCCGTCCGGCGACTGGCACGACGTCGAGCGGCTGCTGACCGTACCCGGACTGCACGCCGAGGGTCTCGACGGGACCGGCGTGGCGACGGCCGTGCTGGACACCGGGATCAACGCCGCGCACGCGGCCAGGCGGCTCGGCAGGGCCGTCACGGTGGACGCCGCGCGCTCCTGGAGCCCGCCGGGCGTGCGCGGCAGGCCGGGCGGGTTCGAGGTCGGCCACGGCACGATGTGCGCCTTCGACGTGCTCGTCACCGCCCCCCAGGCGTCGCTGATCGACGTCCCGGTGCTGCTGTCCGCCCGGCCGGGCGGCTCGGCGCTCGACGGGCTGCTGTCGGACGCGGTGGCGGCCTTCGCGCACCTGCGCGGCGTGCTCGACGCGCAGCCCGCCGGGTCGCGGGCGCTGGTGGTGACCAACTCGTGGGGGTCGTTCTCGCCCGAGTGGGACTTCCCGGTGGGGCATCCGGGCAACTACTCCGACAACGCGGCGCACCCGTTCAACCTGATGGTCGCCGCGCTCGACAAGGCGGGCGCGGACGTGCTGTTCGCGGCCGGCAACTGCGGGCGCGAGTGCCCCGACGGGCGCTGCGCGTTCACCGGCCGGCCCATCGCGGGCGCCAACTCCCACCCGAAGGTCCTGTCGGTGGGCGGCGTGGACGTCAACGGCGAGCGGGTCGGGTACTCCTCGCAGGGTCCGGGACGCCTGACCGCCCGCAAGCCGGACGTGTGCGCGTACACGCACTTCCTCGGGTCCGGGGCGTTCGGCTCCGGCGAGGCCGACTCGGGCACCTCGGCGGCCACGCCGGTCGCGGCCGGGCTGGTGGCGGCGGTGCGCACCCGCTGGCCCGCCGCCAAGCTGTCGCCGGCCCAGTTGCGGGCGCTGCTGCGCAGGACGGCCGAGGACCGCAGCGAGGTCGGCTTCGACTACGACTACGGTTACGGCATCGTGGACCCGGCCGGGATCCTCGCCGCGCTCCAGCGGCGCGCCAGGAACGCGGCCTGACGCCTCGGGGCGGGCCCCAGGGCGGGGCCCGCCCTCCTACGCGTGCTCGCGGTTGTGGACGCGGGTGCCGATCGCGAGCCCGGCGGCGGCGAACAGGAGCGTCACCGCCACGCCGGCGGCCACCGCCCCGGTCAGGTAGCGGCCGTGGAACAGCTCGCGCAGCGCCTCCAGCACGTACCGGAACGGGCTGGCGTGGGACAGGCCGTCAAGCCAGCCCGGCGCCATCGACATCGGCAGGAACGTGCCGGACAGCAGGAGCAGCGGCACCACCGCCGTCGTCATCACCGGCGCGAACAGGTGCTCGTCGATGGTCAGCGCGATCGCGTACGACAGCGCGGCCAGCCCGGCCCCGAGCACGGCGACCAGGGTGAGCCCGGCCGCCAGCCCGAGCACGGGGGCGCGCAGCCCGAAGGCGAAGGCCACCGCGAGAAGCAGCAGCGTCTGCGCGACCAGCGTGACGACGTTGTTGAGCACCCGGCCGAGCAGCAGCGCCAGCCGCCCGACCGGGGTGACGCGCATGCGCTCCAGCACGCCGGTGCGCCGGTCGAAGACCACCCCGAACCCGGCCATGCCCGCGCTCATCAGCCCGAGCTGGACGATCAGCCCCGGCACCAGCGTCTCCCAGGTGCCGAAGGTGGCGAAGATCGGCCCGAACAGCACCAGGAACAGCAGCGGCTGGAGCATGCCGATCACGACACCGGCCTTCTGCCGCAGCGTGACGTCCAGGTCGTGGCGGAACAGCAGCCAGGTCTCGCGCGGCATCAGGCCCCCTTGCCGGTCGGTGTGCCCTGCTCGCGCGGCGACCTGCCGGTGAGGTCGAGGAAGACGTCGTCGAGCGTGCGCCCGCCGGTCTTCAGCTCGGCCGGCGCGCCCTCGGCCACGATGCGGCCGTGGTCGATGATCAGCACGCGGTCGCAGAGGGCGTCGGCCTCGTCGAGGTAGTGGGTGGTCAGGAAGACCGTCATGCCCCGGCCGTCGCGCAGCGCGCGGACGTGCTCCCACAGGTTGGCGCGGCTCTGCGGGTCGAGGCCGGTGGTCGGCTCGTCGAGGAAGAGCAGCACCGGGTCGTGCAGCAGCGCGAACGCGATGTCGAAGCGGCGGCGCTGCCCTCCGGAGAGCGCGACGGGGATCTGGGTCTCCAGCCCGGTGAGCTCCAGCCGGCCCAGGACGTCGTCGATTCGCGCGGCGACGGCGCGGCGGCTCAGGCCGTACAGCATGCCCTGCAGTTCCAGTTCGCCCTTGACCGGGCTGACGGGCGGCAGGCCGCTGCCCTGGGCGACGTAGCCGATGCGCCGGCGCACCTGCCGCTGCTCGGCGACCAGGTCGTGGCCGGCCACCGTGGCGGTGCCCGCGGTGGGGCGCAGCAGGGTGGTCAGCATGCGCATGGTCGTGGTCTTCCCTGCGCCGTTGGGGCCGAGGAAGCCGACGATCTCGCCCGGCCGCACCGACAGATCGACTGCGCTGACGGCCTCCACGCCGCCTTTGAAGGTCTTGCTCAGACCTGAAGTGTCAATCACTTTTCATCGCCTCCAAATTTATGGTAACCCCAAACTTAGTGTCACTGCAAATTTGGTACGATGGAGGCATGACAGAAGGGCTGCGGGAGCGCAAGAAGCGCGAGACGAGGGAGCGCATCTCGGACATCGCGACGGGCCTGTTCATTGCCCGGGGCTTCGACAACGTGACGGTGGCCGAGGTCGCGCAGGCCGCGGACGTGTCCGTCAACACGGTCTTCAACTACTTCAGCACGAAGGAGGACCTGTTCGCCGACCGGCAGGAGCTGGCCGTGGAGCTGCCGCAGCAGGTGCTGCGCGAGCGTGGGCCGGGAGAGAGCGTGGTGCGCGCGTTCCGGCGCGACTTCCTCGACGCCGTCGGCACCCGCCACTGGCGCTACGGCCTCAACGCCGGCAACGACGTCTTCACCAGGGTCGTCAACGCCAGCCCCGCCCTGGTGGCCAGGATGCGCGAGGTCGGCGACGGACGCGAACGGGGTCTGGCCCGCGCGCTGGCCAGCGAGCTGGAGGCCGGGCCCGGAGACCTGACGCCCAGCATGGTCGCCGCGCACGTCCTCAACACCACGCGGATCCTGAGCGAGCACGCCGTGGCCATGATGCTGGCGGGCGAGCCGTGGGAGCGGATCGAGCCGTCGCTCAGGGCGCAGGCCGAGAGCGCCTTCGACCTGCTGGAGGCCGGGCTGGGCGACGTCGGCGGGCTAGGCCGTCGAGCTGATGATGGCGGCGAGGACGCCGAGGGCGATGAACCCCAAGGTGAGGATCAGCATCACTGAGCCGATGATGCCGCAGACCCGCCCGGCCTGGATCTGGCTGCGGTTGTCGTAGTGCCGGCCGCTCTCGTCGATCTCGCGCAGCGCCCGGTTGCCCATCGACCAGGCGAAGGGGCCGATGAACGTGCAGACCACCAGGCTCAGGATGCCCAGGACGAGGATGGTCGTGCCGTTCGGATGGCTCTGCGGCGGCGGGTAGTACCCGGCGCCGTAATCGGGATAGGACAAGTCGCGCGGCCCTCTCACGTGAACGTCAGGTGGGCTTTTATACCACAGTCTCCCTCTTGATCATTATGCGTCATCATGGTACGCACCTGATCCCCCCTGAGGAGCCTGCCCCCGTGCGTGAACGCACCCGAACCCTGCTGTCCCACCGGCATTTCCAGCGGTTCATCATCGGCGTCATCCTGATCAACGCGGTGACCCTCGGCCTGGAGACCTTCCCCACCGTCCTCGCGGAGTACGGCCCCCTCCTGACCGTGGTCGACCACGTGGCGCTCTACATCTTCACCGCCGAGCTGATCGCCAAGCTGTACGTCGAGCGCGCCGCCTTCGTCCGCGACCCGTGGAACATCTTCGACACCATCATCGTCGCCATCGCCTTCGCCGCCACCAACGGCGGCCTGTCGGTGCTGCGCGCCCTGCGCATCCTGCGCGTGCTGCGCCTGCTGTCCGTCGTGCCGAGCCTGCGCCGCGTGGTCTCCGCGCTGCTGCGGGCGATGCCCGGGATGAGCTCGATCGTGGTGCTGCTGTCGCTGGTGCTGTACGTGGCCGCCGTCATGGCCACCAAGCTCTACGGGCAGACCGCGCCGGACCGCTTCGGCAGCCTGCCGACCTCGCTGTTCACCCTCTACCAGACGATGACGGGGGACGACTGGGGCAACATCGCCAAGGAGGTGATGAGCCGGCATCCCACGGCGTGGATCTTCTTCACCATCTTCATCCTGGTGTGCACGTTCGTCGTGCTCAACCTCTTCCTCGCGGTCGTGGTGAGCGCGATGGACGAGGAGAACGCCGAGGAACGGGCGGCGATTGAGGACAACACGACGCACCTCATGGAGGACACCAGGGCCCACACGCGGCAGCTCCTCGACGAGCTGGCCGAACTGCGCAAGGAGGTCGCCGAGTTGCGCGGGCTGCGCGAGGCCGCCCCGGCCCTGTCCGCCGCCGGCGGCGGCACGATGGCCGGAGCCGGCGGCGGCGCGATGGCCGGAGCCGGCGGCAAGAAGAAGGCCCGGGGGAAGCGGTCACGGTCCGCGTGATCGCTTCCCCCGGGCCCGTCCCGGTGGAGCCTCCCGGTCAGAGGCTCTCCGGGGTCCCCGGGGTCTCTGGGGTCATCGCGAGTAGAACTCCACGACGAGCTGCTCGTCCACCGGGATCGCGATCTGCTCGCGCTCGGGCCGCTGCGCCAGCGTGAAGCGCAGCTCGGGCAGCTCGACCGACAGGTAGGCCGCGGTGCGCTCGTCGGCGTACACGCCCTCCGCCGCGGCCACGAACGGCTGCATCCGGCGCGAGCGCTCCCGCACCGAGACCACCTGCCCCGGCTTGACGAGGTAGCTGGGGATGTCCACCTTCCGGCCGTCCACGGCGATGTGCCCGTGGTTGACGTACTGGCGGGCCGCGTAGATCGACGGCGCCAGGCCGGCGCGCAGCACGAGCGAGGCCAGGCGGGTCTCCAGGATCGTGACGAGCTCGGCGCCCGACGCGCCCGACCTGCGTACGGCCAGGTCCCAGTAGCGGCGGAGCTGCCGCTCGGACACGTCGTAGTACCAGCGCAGCTTCTGCTTCTCCATCAGCCGCAGCCCGTAGTCGCCGGAGCTGCGGCGATTGGTCTTGCGGCCGTGCTCGCCCGGCGGGTAGGGGCGCTGCTCGAAGTAGCGGACGGCTTTCCTGGTCAGCGGGACGCCCGCGCGACGAGACAGTCGCACCTTCGGGCCGGTGTAGCGCACGTTCACCTCGATGTGATTAGGTAGTCCTTACTTAGGCAAGCCTAACCTACCATCGTTGTCGCTCTCAAGGAGGCGTCATGCTGCCGATCCCCGAGCGGGTCCGCACCCTCGCCGCGACGGCCAACGTCGCCAAGCTCTCCGTGGACGGCGCCCCTTCGCCCGCGCGCGGCGGGGTGGACGAGCGCGGGCGGCCCGTGCTGCTGGTGCGGCCCGGCGAGCCCCTGCACGGGCTGCGCGCGGACGCGGTCGTGGCGGTGAACCTCACCGCGATGCGGGAACTGGGTACCGTCACACACCCCCGGGGACTGATCGAGGTGCAGGGCTGGGCGGAGGCCGTACCGGAGGCCGAGGCCCGCGCCGCCGCGGTGGCCGTGGCCGGGCACAGCGCCGACGAGAGCCTCTTCGACGCCCTCGAACGCTTCGGACACCCCGACGCGCCCCGGCTGCTGCGGCTCGACGTGGGGCAGGTGGTGTACCTGACGGGACAGGAGTCGGGCGTGCTGGACGCCGACGACTACCTCGGGGCATCGCCCGACCCGCTCGCCGAGACGGCGGAGCGGGTGCTCGCCCACGTCAACGCCTCGCACCGGCCCCAGCTCTCGGCGGGCGTCGCGCGGCAGCTCGGCGAGCCGGCCGCCGAGGTGTGGCTGTGGGAGCTGGACCGCTACGGGGCCACCGTGCGGGTGGACGAGGCGCTGGTGCGCTTCCCCTGGCCGACGCCCGCCCGCTCCGGCCTCTCCCTGGAGACGGCGCTGCGCGGGCTCCTGTGCACCTGCTGACACCCGCCTGATACCCGCCGCACGCGCCGATGCCGCGCGCCCGCTGATAGCCGTACGCCCGCTGATACCCGCGCGCCCGCTGATAGCCGTGCGCGTGCCGATACCCGTGCGCGTGCCGATGCCGTGTGTGTGCCGGCGAACCGTCGTCCCGGGCGGTGCCGCCCGCGCCGGGCCCGGTGGGCGGTCAGCCCGCTTCGGTCGCGGGCACCCGGTCGCGGCGCAGCATCGTGAGGGTCATGCTCTCGTCCACGGTCTCCGGCGACAGCACGTGGTCCAGGACCATCACCGCGCACCCGTTGATGCCCGCCCCCGCCCCCAGCCGGCTCGGCTCGATGCGCAGCCGGCGGGTCGCCAGGGCGGTGGAACGGCGGTAGACGACCTCGCGGATGCTCGACACCAGGGGCCCGAACGCCTCCGCCATGTCCCCGCCGAGCACCACCACCGACGGGTTGAGGATGTTGACCGCCACGGCCAACACCTCCCCGATGCGCCGGCCGGCCTCGCGGACCGTGGCCATCGTCTCGGCGTCGCCGGCCCGGACGAGCGCCGTCACGTCCGAGATCGCCCTGACGTCCTTGCCGCGGGCCCGCAGGTCGCGCAGGAGCGCGGTGCCGCTGGCCACGGAGTCGACGCAGTCGTGGTTGCCGCAGCGGCACAACACGCCGCCCCCGTCCAGCACGGGGATGTGGCCGATCTCGCCCGCCGCCCCGAGCGCGCCGCGCAGGATGCCCCCGGCGGCGATCACCCCGGCGCCGATGCGGGTCGAGATCTTGACGAACATGAGGTCGTCGAGGTCGGGGTAGGCGCCGCGGTGCTCGCCGATGGCCAGCACGTTCACGTCGTTGTCGACGAGCACGGGGACGGGGAAGCGCGCGCGGATGATCGGCGGGATGACCACGCCGGTCCAGGACGCCATGACGCGGGCGCTCTCGGTGCGACCCTGCGCGAACTCGACCGTGGCGGGCACGCCCATCCCGACGCCCCTGATCATCGAGCGCGGCCGGTCGCCGAGCAGTTCGTCCCAGGTGTCCATGAGCAGCGGCAACACGGTGCCGGGCCCCTGCTCGACGTCCATGGCGAACTCGCGTCCGGCCAGCTCGTGCCCGGCGAGGTCGCAGACGGCCACCCGCGTCCGTGAGGCGCCGAGCGCGGCCACCAGCACGACGCCGCCGGCGGCGTTGAACTCCAGGCGGACCGGCGGCCGGCCGCCCGTGGACGGGGCGTCGGTGCGCTCCACGACGAGGCCGCGTTCCAGCAGCTCTCCGACGCGCAACTGCACCGCGGGGCGCGACAGGCCGGTCACCCGGCCCAGATCGGCCCGCGTCACGGCCTCACCGGTGCGGATGAGGCGGAGCACCTCGCCACTCGTGGCGAGGGCGGCAGCGGTACGTCGAGGCATCGGCTAAGTGAACCACATGCAGTTGTGTCATGAAAAGTCACGACTTTTTCATCTCAAATACCAAAACTCCGCTTGTGTACGACCCAAACTCTCGTTAGTGTCCGTTCTGTCCCTGCTTGGTAGATCATCGGAGTCCCGCACCGTGTCCACCGCCCCGTCCGCCCCCGCCGCTCCGGTCGCCCACGCCGCCGACCTCGTCGTCTTCGGCGGCACCGGCGACCTGTCCATGCGCAAGCTGATCCCGGCGCTGTTCCACAGCGACAGGGAGGGCAGGCTGGCCCCCGAGACCCGCGTCATCGCCATGTCCAGGGGCGGCCTCACCGACGCCGACTTCCGCGGCAAGGTGGACGCCGAGGTGCGCCACCAGTTCCCCGTGGACGACGAGACCCTGTGGCAGCGCTTCCTCGGCCGCCTGCACCACGTGTCGGTGGACGTCGGCGGGGACGACACCTCCGGATGGGACGCCCTCGCCGAACTGCTGACCGGCCACGAGGCCCGCGACCGGGTCTTCTACCTGGCCAGCCCGCCCCGGACGTTCGGCCCGTTCTGCCGCGAGCTGGAGCAGGCCGGCCTGGTGACCCCGCGCTCGCGCGTGGTGCTGGAGAAGCCGCTGGGCCACGACCTGCCCAGCGCGCAGCGCATCAACGACGAGGTCGGCGCCATCTTCGACGAGCACCAGATCTTCCGCATCGACCACTACCTGGGCAAGGAGACGGTGCAGAACCTGCTGGTGCTGCGCTTCGCCAACGCCTTCCTCGAACCGATCTGGAACTCCCTCTGGATCGACCACGTCCAGATCACGGCCGCCGAGACGGTCGGCACGCCGGGCCGGCGCGGTTACTACGACCACGCGGGCGCGCTGCGCGACATGGTGCAGAACCACCTGCTGCAGCTCCTGACGCTGACCGCGATGGAGCCGCCGGCCCACAACGACCGCGAGGCCATCCGCGACGAGAAGGTCAAGGTGCTGCAGGCGCTGCGGCCGATCGCGGGCGGCGAGGTGGACCGTTTCACCGCGCGCGGCCAGTACACGGCGGCCGGCGACATGGTCGGCTACCTCGACGAGCCCGCCTCCACGCCGCCGAACGAGGCGTCGCGGCGGGTGGAGACGTTCACCGCGATCCGGGCCGAGGTCAAGAACTGGCGATGGGCCGGGGTGCCGTTCTACCTGCGCACCGGCAAGCGCATGCCGTACCGGCGCTCGGAGATCGTGGTGCAGTTCAAGGACGTGCCGCACTCCATCTTCCCCGGCGGGGCCCCGAACCGGCTCGTGCTGCGGCTCCAGCCGGAGGAGGGCATCGAGCTGCACATCATGGCCAAGGAGCCGGGCGCGGGCGAGGTGACGCTCAAGCCGGTGCCGCTGTCGCTGAGCTTCGGCAAGACGTTCACGGCGCGGGTGCCGGAGGCGTACGAGCGGCTGCTGATGGACGTGCTGGCCGGGAATCCGACGCTGTTCATGCGCCGCGACGAGGTCGAGGCGGCCTGGCGGTGGATCGATCCGATCCTCGACGCCTGGCAGGCCGACCCGGCGCCGCCCGAGCCCTACCCCGCAGGAACCACCGGCCCCGCCGGAGCCCACGAACTGCTCGGCCGCAGCGGTCGCGCCTGGCACGAGGAGGACCAGTGAACAGGATCATCCAGGAGATCACCGACCGCATCGCCGAGCGCAGCGCCGCCAGCCGTACCGCCTACCTCGAGCGGATCCGCCGTGACGGCGAGGCCGCCAGGGCGAAGGGGCCGGCGCGGGCGCACCTCGGCTGCGCGAACCTCGCGCACGGCTTCGCGGGTGCCTCCGCGCAGGACAAGCCCGCCCTGCGCAGTGCGGCGAAGCCCGGCGTGGCCATCGTGACCAGCTACAACGACATGCTGTCCGCGCACCAGCCGTACGAGACGTACCCGCAGGAGCTGAAGGAGGCCGTGCGCAAGGCGGGCGGCGTGGCTCAGGTGGCGGGCGGCGTGCCGGCGATGTGCGACGGCATCACGCAGGGCCGGGCCGGCATGGAGCTGTCGCTGTACAGCCGCGACGTGATCGCCATGTCCGCCGCGATCGCGCTGTCGCACGACATGTTCGACGCCACGCTGCTGCTGGGCGTGTGCGACAAGATCGTGCCCGGACTGTTCATCGGGGCGCTGCACTTCGGGCACCTGCCGGCGATCTTCGTGCCCGCCGGCCCGATGGCCTCGGGCCTGCCGAACAAGGTCAAGGCCCGCACCCGGCAGCTCTTCGCCGAGGGCAAGGTCGGCAGGGACGAGCTGCTCGACGCCGAGGCGAAGTCGTACCACTCGCCCGGCACCTGCACCTTCTACGGCACCGCGAACTCCAACCAGGCGCTGATGGAGGTCATGGGCCTGCACCTGCCGGGCTCGACGTTCGTCAACCCGCACACCGAGCTGCGCCACGCCCTGACGCGGGCGGCCGGACGCAGGGCGGTGGAGATCACGGCGCACGGCGGCGCGTACACGCCGATCGGCGAGCTGGTGGACGAGAAGTCCGTCGTGAACGCCTGCGTCGCCCTGCTGGCCACCGGCGGCTCCACGAACCACACGCTGCACCTGGTGGCCATGGCCGCCGCCGCGGGCATCGTGCTGACCTGGGACGACCTGGGCCGCCTGTCGGGCGCCGTGCCGTCGCTGACCAAGATCTACCCGAACGGCCAGGCGGACGTGAACCACTTCCGCGACGCCGGCGGCATGCAGGTGCTCATCGGCGACCTGCTGGACGAGGGGCTGCTGCACGCGGACGTCCTGACCGTGGCGGGCCCCGGCCTCGACCGCTACCGGGAGGCCCCGGAGCTGGTGGACGGCGAGCTGGTCTGGGCGCCGGTCACGGGCGGCAGCAAGGACCGGGACGTGCTGCGTCCGGTCGCCGACCCGTTCTCCGCCGACGGCGGCATCCACATGCTCGCGGGCAACCTGGGCCGCGCGGTCAGCAAGGTCTCCGCGGTCAAGCCCGAGCACCTGGTGATCGAGGCGCCGGCCAAGGTCTTCCACGACCAGCTCGACCTGCTGACGGCGTTCGAGGCGGGCGAGCTGGACGGGCAGGACTTCGTGGCGGTCATCCGCTACCAGGGCCCGAGCGCGAACGGCATGCCCGAGCTGCACAAGCTCACCTCGCCGCTTGGGGTGCTGCTCGACCGGGGGCAGCGGGTGGCGATCGTGACCGACGGCCGCATGTCGGGCGCGTCCGGCAAGGTGCCCGCGGCCATCCACCTGTCGCCCGAGGCCGCCGACGGCGGGCCGATCGCGCTGGTCCGCGAGGGCGACGTGATCAGGCTGGACTCGGCGGCGGGCACGCTGGAGCTGCTGGTGCCGGCCGAGGAGCTGGCCCGCCGCGCTCCCGAGGGCCGCCCGCTGAGCGACGCGCAGTGGGTGGGCACGGGCCGCGAGCTGTTCGCCGCCTTCCGGCGGATGGCGGGTCACGCGGAGCAGGGCGCGGGCATCTTCGGGGTGAGCGGCGCCGAGTCGCCGCACCACGGCCCCGGCCTGGGCTTCCCGGCCGAGGCCGGCGCCTCGCACCTGGAGACGGGCGCGCCGGTCGGCGCGCGGCCCGCCGGACTGGTGCGGTGACCAGATATTTGCCAGTACGGTGCTCTGTGTCCGTTTGGCGCGCGCTGAACGCTCCCGAGCCCGTACGTCCGCACGACCCTGCCTGGGGCGACGTGAACGAGCGTGACATCCTTCGGTGTACGGCGAGCGATCTTGCCGCCGCCCTGAATGCCGGAGGTATGCGTGAGTGCCTTTGACCTTCCGTGGCTCGTGGCCGACATCGGGGGCACCAATGCCCGGTTCGGCCTGGTCACCTCGCCGGGAGCGCGTCCGTCGAACGTCGCGGTCCTGGCGGGCGCCGACTACGGCACCCTCCCGGAAGCCGTAGCCGCCTATCTCGCGGAGCACGCGGGCGGAGTGCGGCCGGGGGCGGCCTGCCTGGCACTGGCGGGACCGATCGACGGCGATCACTACCGGCTCACGAACTCGGCGTGGTCCGGCTCCGTCCGCGACCTCGACGTGCCCTACACCCGGCTGCTCAACGACTTCGAGGCGCTGGCCGTGTCGCTGCCGCACCTGACCGGCGACGAGCTGGTGACCCTGGGCGGGCCCCCGCCCGGCCACGGGGTCAAGGCGGTGCTGGGCCCCGGGACGGGGCTCGGCGTCGGCGGCCTGGCGCCGATCGAGGACGGCTGGACGGCGATCCCCGGCGAGGGCGGGCACGCCACGGTGCCGGTGTCGGAGCCTCGGGAGATCGAGGTCGTGCGGGCGCTGCGCTCGCAGGGCGTGCCGCACGTGGTGGCCGAGCACCTGCTGTCGGGCCCCGGCCTGGTGCGGCTGCACCGGGCGCTGGCCCTGGTCAACGGCGTCGGCGCGGCGGCCCTGACCGCCTCCGACATCGTGGCCAGGGTGGACGACTCGCTGTGCGCCGAGACGGTGGACGTGTTCTGCGGCCTGCTCGGCACCTTCGCCGCCAATGTGGCCCTGACGCTCGGCGCCCGCGGCGGGGTGTACCTGGCCGGCGGGGTGCTGCCCCGTATCGTGGAACGGGTGCGTGCCAGCGCCTTCCGCGCGCGGTTCGACGGCAACCCCGACATGGCCGCCTACCTCTCGGGCATCGGGACCGTGCTGATCGTCGCGGCCCAGCCGGGGATGACGGGCGCGGCGGCCTGGCTGCACCAGCGGGCCCGCAGGGAGCTGGTGGGCTGAGCGCTGCCCGTTGAGCCGGCCCGTGCTGGGCAGGTGACCGCGTTGTACCGGACTATGACGACGGCCGTGAAGCGGCCGACGAGGAGAGATACCCCATGAGCCTGCTCGATCTCGCCCCAGTGATCCCCGTCTTGGTGATCGAGGACGCCGGGACCGCCGTGCCCCTCGCCCGCGCGCTGGTGGCCGGCGGCCTGCCGGTCATCGAGGTGACGTTGCGCACCCCGTCCGCGCTCGAGGCCATCGCCAGGATCGCCGAGGAGGTGCCCGAGGCGACCGTGGGCGCGGGCACGATCCGGACCACCGACGACATCGCCTCGTCCGTGGCGGCGGGGGCGAGGTTCCTCGTCTCGCCGGGCACGACCCTGGCGCTGGTCGAGGCGCTGGACTCGAGCGGCGTGCCGTACCTGCCGGGCGCGGCCACCGTGTCCGAGGTCATGGCGCTGGCCGAGCGGGGGATCAGGGACCTGAAGTTCTTCCCCGCCGAGGCGGCGGGCGGCCTGCCCTATCTGAAGGCGCTTTCGAGCCCGCTGCCCGACGTGCGCTTCTGCCCGACGGGCGGGATCCGTCCCGAGACCGCCCGCGACTACCTGGCGCTGCCGAACGTGGGCTGCGTCGGCGGCACCTGGCTGACCCCGGCCGACGCGCTGGCCGCCGGTGACTGGGGCCGGGTGGAGAAGCTGGCGGCCGAGGCCGCGGCCCTGCGGTAGGCCCTGCGGTAGGGCGCGGCGGCCCGATCCGGATGCTCACGTCGTACGCGGGACTATATTTACGACGTAAGAATCGCCGATCCGGGAGGCCCGCCATGTCCCCGAACCGCGGCCGCGGCCAGAACGCCGGGCTGACCCGCCAGGCCATCCTCCAGGCGGCCCTGGCGCTGGCCGACCGCGACGGGCTGAAGGCGCTGTCGATGCGCCGCATCGCCCAGGAGCTCGGCGTCGAGGCCATGTCCCTCTACCAGCACGTCGGCGGCAAGGACGCGCTGCTGGACGGGCTGGTGGAGCAGCTCGTCACCCGGGTCGCGCCGCCGCCCGGGGCGGGCTCCTGGCAGGAGGGCCTGCGCGGCTACGCCCACGCGCTGCTGGACGTCCTGCTCGCGCACCCGCACGTCGTCCCGCTCGTGCTCACCCGGCCCGCGCTCACCTCGCGCAACCTGCGGGTCATGGAGGAAGGGCTGCGGACGCTGCGGGCCGCGGGCTTCCCGCTGGATCGGGCGCTGGACATGCTGTACGCCGTGGCGGGTTTCGTCGTCGGCCACGCGGCCCTGATGACCGCCGACACCCCCGGCGGGAGCGTGCCGCCCGAGGTGGACCCCCAGGAGACGCCCCTCCTCGCCGAGGCCACCCGGGCGGGGGGTCTGTCCGGGGCGGGCGAGCGCTTCGACTTCGCCCTCGACGCCATGGTGCGCGGTTTCGCGCTCCCCTCGCGGTGAAGGGGCCGTTCCCCGGCCGCGCGGAGACCGTCCGGGCGCGCCGGAGCGGTGGTATCAGCGCGCGGCGACCGGGTACGTCAGCACATGTCAAACCGCAGCCCCGGGAAGCCCCTTCCGCTACTCGGAGAGCGAAAGGGACAGTGATGCCGACGGAAACGGTCAGTCAGCCGCGGACGATGACGCACGAGCGCCCCGCCTCCCAGCCGGGCAGTCTGGAACGGGGCATCGACATCCTGCTCGCGCTCAGCACCGCCGCCCGTCCCGTGACGCTGTCGCAGTTGTGCCGGAGCACGGGCCTGCCGAAGTCGACCGCGCACCGCATCCTGGGCGTGCTGTGCTCGCGCGGGCTGGCCCGCCGGGTGGGCAACGCGTACCTGCCGGGCGGGCTGCTGGAGTCGATGGCCGGCATCGCCCGCGCCCGGGTGCCGGGCACCCGCACGGTGGTGCTCCCCTACCTGCTGTACCTGTTCGAGACCACCAGGCAGACGGTGAACCTGGCGGTGCCGTCGGGCCTGGAGGCCCGCTACGTCGAGCGCCTGTACGGCCACAACCGCGTCGGCTCGCGCTCCGACGACCTCGACCGCGCGCCGCTGCACTGCACGGCGACCGGCAAGGCGCTGCTGGCCTTCGACCAGAAGCTGTGCCGGGAGCTGATGGCGCGCGGCGCGTTCGAGCGGCTGACGCGCCGCACGATCACCAACCTGACCGGCCTGGAACGGGAGCTGGCCCAGGTGCGCGCGCACGGCGTCGCCTACTCGCGGGAGGAGTTCACCGAGGGGGTCGCCTGCGTGGCCGCCCCGGTGTTCGGACCCGGCGGACGCATCTGCATGTCGGTCGGCGTGGCCGCGCCCGCCCACCTGGCGCCGCTGGCCAGGCTGGGCATCTCCGTGCGCGGGGCCGCCCAGGCCATCTCCGCCAGGCTCGTCGGCGGCTGAGCGGCGTTCCGGTGACCGGAACACCCGTGCTCCCCGCGGGGCAAGGTGTTCCACTGATCGAAACCGCGCATTGCGATCGCGGGTCCCTGACGATCACATCGGACCATGAACGTCCGAACCGGAGCGCGGGAGCCCGCACGTGCCTAGGGGGCTGCCCAAGGCCACCAGGCTGGAGAGCCTGCGGCTGGCGTCCGCGCTGGTGCCGCCCGGCACGCCGCACTCGACGCCGGGCCGCGACCCGCTGCGCGCACGGGCGCTGCTGGCCGCCCTGGAGGACCGGTACGGCGGCCGTCCCGTGCTGGTGCGCCGCCTGCGCGGGCGGACGCTGCTGGTCATGTCCAAGCGCGACGCCCTGCGCGTGCTGAGCGAGGACGACGACGCCTACGCCCCCGCCCTCGACCAGCGCCCGTTCGGCCTGCCCACGAACGCGCTGCGCCCGCGCTTCATCGAGCTGGCCGGGCAGGAGGCCGCGGGGCTGACCGAGGGGGTGGTGGACCACGCGCGGCTCGACGCCCGCTGGCAGCGCCTGGCCAGGCGCTGCGTCTACGGCGACGGCGCGGCCGGCGACGCCGAGCTGACCCGGCTGCTGGAGAGCCTGACGCGGGCCGTCCGGCGGCGGGCCGGGCGGCGTCAGGAGATCCTGTCGGGCCGCTACGACGCCCGCATCATCGACCACCTGCGCCGGGCCGAGCCCGGCAGCCTGGCCGGGCTGATCGCGCAGACGCCGGAGACCGAGTCACGGGGGCTCATGCAGGCGGCGTTCTGGCTGATGGGGCTGGGCTCGATCGCGGCCGGGCTGACACAGACCCTGGCGCTGCTCGCCGCGCACCCGGTCCACCGCAAGACGGCCCGCAAGGACCCCGAGTACCTGCGGGCGTGCCTGCGCGAGGGGCTGCGCCTGTGGCCCCCGGTGCCCGCGCTGTCGCGGGTGACCACCGCCGAGACCGAGTGGTACGGCACCGTCCTGCCCGCCGGCACCACCGTGGTCGTCCCGGTCGCGGCCCATCAGCGCAGCCCGCGGCTGCCGTACGCGAACGCGTTCGCGCCCGAGATCTGGCTCGACGGCACCGCCGCCGACGAGTGGTGGGCGCGGCCGGGCTGCGACGGCGTGCATCTGACGCTCGCGGTCGGCACGGCCTTCCTGGCGGCGATCCTGCGCGTCTCCCGTCCCAAACCGGTCGGACGGCTGATCTCGCCGCACCGCCCGCTCCCCCACACGATCGATCTGGCGCGGCTGCGGGTCACGATGCGGCCCCTGCGCCGGGACCCCGCTGCGGGCTAGTGGCCACCGGGCAGGTCCTTCCTCCGTTAGAGTTCTGAGGTACAAACGGGATGCCGGGTGGCGGAACGGTTCGGGTGGCCAGCAGCACGGACCGGCGGGAGGAACGGTTCGGTTTGCGACGGGATGACGACGGCGAGAGGACGGCGACGTTGGGGCGCTCCACAGGCACTCCCCTTCAGCCGGAAGATCCGCCGGCGATCGGCCCCTATGAGCTGATCAGCCGTCTCGGCTCCGGCGGCATGGGAGTGGTCTACTTCGCCAAGGACGCCGACGGCTCGCGGGTGGCGCTCAAGGCGATCCGGCGCGACTTCACCGCCGACCCGGTCTACCGG
This sequence comes from Nonomuraea sp. MG754425, assembly GCF_021699195.1. GTDB lineage: Bacteria > Actinomycetota > Actinomycetes > Streptosporangiales > Streptosporangiaceae > Nonomuraea. Next base: position 36,343 of record NZ_SSXE01000141.1, read on the forward strand.
GCGCGCTTCCACGAAGAGGTGTCCAACGCCCGCAAGGTGGCCTCGTTCTGCACGGCCCGGGTGCTCGACCACGGCGAGGACCGCGGCGTGCTCTACCTCGTCACCGAGTACATCGACGGCATCTCCCTCGAGGACCACCTGATCGAGCACGGCGCGCTGTCGCCGTCGGTGCTGCACGCCGCCGCCGTGGGCGTGGCCGCGGCGCTGACCGCCATCCACGCGGCCGGGCTGGTGCACCGCGACCTCAAGCCCGCCAACGTGATGCTGACGCTGGCCGGGCCGCGGGTGATCGACTTCGGGCTGGCCCGCTCGACCCACGTCGACACCCGGCACACCAACGCCGGCATGGTGATGGGCACTCCCGGGTGGATCGCTCCCGAGCAGGTCTTCGAAGGACGTACGAGCCCGGCGGGCGACGTGTTCGCGTGGGGGTCGCTGATCGCGTACGCGGGGCTGGGCGGGCATCCGTTCGGCGAGGGTGACGCGTACGTGATGGCGGCCAGGGCCCGGCAGGCGCCGCCCGACCTGCGGGGGCTGCCCGCGCCGCTGGACCGGCTGGTCGCGACCGCGATCCACCCCGACCCGGCGCGGCGGCCCGCCGCCCGGCAACTGCTCCTGGAACTGGTGGAGGCGTCCGATGAGCCGGCCGCGCAGCTCGCCGCCACCAAGCACCTGACCAACGCGTGGAACCCGTCGGAGTTCGGCCCGCTGATGCCGCCGCCTCCCGAACGCACCGGCCGTCCGCCGCACCCTGCCGAACGGCACCAGGACCGCCCTGCGGAGCCGCCGCACCGGCCGCAGCAGCCGCCTCCTGCCGAGCGCACCGGCCCGACGCCGGGATCGTCCCGAGGGCCGCAGCCGGGCGCCGTGCACGGGGCGCCGCAGCCGCCGCCCGCCGAGCGCACCGGCCCCACGCCGGGATCGTCCCGAGGGCCCCGGCCCGGTGCGGCGCCCGTGCCGCCGCCCGGTGCCGCGCATCTGGTGCCGCCCGCCGAGCGTACGGGCCCCACGCCAGGGGTGAGCCGCGCGCCGAGCCCCGCCGAACGCACCGGGCCCACCCCCGGCTCGTCGCGGAGGCCCCGGCCGGGCGTGCGGGCGCCGTTACCGAACCAGACCGGGCAGGGGCCGCTGCCTCCCCCGACGGGTCAGGTGCCGTTGCCCCACCAGACGGGGCAGGGCCCACTGCCGGGCTATCGTCCGGCCAAGCCCAAGCGGGGCGTGTTCGCGGGCTGCCTGACGGTGTTGGTGATCGCCGCCGTGGTGCTGGTGCTGCTGCTGGCGGGGCTGGCCTGGGTGTTCCGCTCGACCGCCGCCAACGACGCCGGGCAGGCCCGCGACGGTGACCTGAACTTCGCCGTGACCTCCGCGCAGTGCCCCGGGCCGGGCAAGGCCGCGCAGCGCACGTGCCGGATCGGCGTACAGGTCAGGAACGTCGGGGCGGAGGCCAGGGTGCTCGACCCCGGCCGGCAGAAACTGATCGACGACGACGACGGGCCGCACGACGGCACCAAGCTGCTCGACCGCGACGGCAAGGAGATCGCGCCGATCCGCATCGAGGCGGGCGCGTCGTTCGCCGGCGCGCTGGTGTTCGAGCTGCCGAAGGACCTCGAGCCGGCCGAGCTCGAGGTGCACGACGCCGAGCGCAGCGCCGGGGCGCGGCTCGACCTGCCCGGCTAGAAGCCGCGGGCCGGCGACACCACGCCCTCCAGCGGCTCGCCGTCGGCGAAGCGGCGCACGTTCGCGGTGACACGCTCGGCGAGGCCGCGCCAGTAGGCCGGGCGCGGGTTCGCGGAGTGCGGCGTGATCAGGACGTTCTCCAGCGACCAGAGCGGGTGGCCGTCCGGCAGCGGCTCCGGGTCGGTGACGTCGAGCGCCGCGCCGCCGATGCGCCCGGCGCGCAGCGCCTCCACCAGGTCCCCGGTGACGACGAGGCCGCCGCGGGCCACGTTCACCAGCCACGCGTCCGGCTTCATCAGCCCGAACTCGTACGCTCCGAACATGCCCCTGGTGCCGGGCGTGGCGGGGGCCGCGACGACCACGTAGTCGGCCTCGGGCAGGGCGTCGCGGTAGCGGGCGCGGGGCAGCACCGCCGCCCGGGGCAGCTCGCGCGCGGCGGCCAGCATCAGGGCCAGCGCGTGCTCGGCCACGGGCCCGCCGTACGAGCCGGTGGCGGCGGTGAAGACGGGGTGCTCGGTGATGACTCCGGCGTCGGCCCACCGCTCGACGCCCGCGTGCGGGAGCTGGACCCAGGAGATGCCCTCGTGGAGCATGGAGCGCAGCTCGCCGGGGTCGTCGTTGCCGTAGTAGACGATCGCCTCGGCCTCCGCCAGCGGCACGACCCGGCCGCCGGCGCGGCGTACGGCGTCGATGAGCGCGGGCACGGGTTCCGGGCCGACGTGGACGGCGACGGTCATCGGGCTGCCTCCGGGGTCTCAGGGCGTTGATCCCGAGTGAGCATATATCGCACCCGATGTCCGTATGCCTCCCGGCCTGGTGTCCAGGAGATCACCCGACGAGAGGGCAGGCGCTGCCGTCGGGGAGGATCTCGACCTCGCGCCTGGCCGCCGCCATGATCGAGCCGGCCGCCCGTGCCGCGTCCTCGGCGCGGCCCTCGGCGACGGCCACGGCGACGTCGAGGTGGCGGCCCACGGCCGGGTCGTCGAGCCGGGCCGGCGGCAACAGGTCTCTGCGGGCCACGAGCAGTTCCTCGACCACCTCGGCGAGCTGGGCGAACATGCCGTTGCCCGCCGCGCCGAGCAGCACCCGGTGGAAGGCGGCGTCGGCGGTCACGAAGCCCGCGCCGTCGCCCGCCCGCGCGGCCGTGGTCAGGGCATGGGCGTGGACGAGGAGCTCCTGCCGGGCCGGCGACCCGGCGTTGCCGGCGGCCAGCGCGGCGGCGGCGGGCTCGACGGCGGCCCGCAACTCGGCCAGCTCGCGCAGTTGCGCCGCGCGCTCCGGCGAGGTCAGCCGCCAGCGGATCACCTGCGTGTCGTACAGGTTCCACGCGCTCATCGGGCGGACGGTGACCCCGACGCGCGGACGGCTGGAGACCAGCCGCTTCGACTCCAGCACGCGCACCGCCTCCCGCGCGACCGTGCGCGAGACGCCGAACCGCTCCTGGACGTCCTCCAGCCGCAGCACCTCGCCCGCGCGCAGCTCACCGGCCGCGAGCGAACGGCCGAGGCCGTCGACCACCTGCCCGTGCAGGCCCTGCAGCCGCACGCCGGTCAGCCCGCCTGCGCGAGGCGGGCCAGCAGCGCCGAGACCCGCTCCCCCGCCGCCCGCGCGCCGCCCGCGGTCAGCGCGGAGCCCATGCCGCAGGCCACCGCGCCGGCCGCGATCCAGTCGGGGGCGTCGTCGATGGTGACGCCGCCCGTGGGGATCGCGGGCGTCTGGGGCAGCGCGGCCCGTACGTCCCGCAGCCACGACGGGGTCACCGACGACGCCGGGAAGATCTTCACGGCGTCGGCCCCCTCCTCCAGGGCCCGGACGATCTCCGTCGGCGTGGCGACGCCCGGGAAGACGGGCACGCCGTAGCGGTGGCCGGTGCGGATCACCTCGGGGTGCAGGCTGGGCGAGACCAGGAAGCGCGCCCCGGCCTCGACGGCCGCGCGGGCGGCGGCGGCGTCCAGGACGGTGCCCGCGCCGAGCAGCGCCTGCGGCCGCAGTTCGGCGAGCCGGGCCACGGCGGTGAGCGCCCCGGGGGTGGTCAGCGCCACCTCCACGGCCCGCAGGCCGGCGTCCAGCACGGCTTCCGCCGCTTCCACGGCCTGCTGGGGGCCCGCGCTCCTGACGATGCCGAACACCCGCTGCTCGGTGACGGCCCGGACGATCTCCCAGCGATACATCTCTTCCCCTTCGAACGGTGCCGCGGGCTCGCCCACGCTCCGCCACTTGATCACGGGGAAATCGTACTATCAAATCACCTTAAATCCCCCGCACAACGGGGGCGCCGGGCGGCGCGGGCTCCGGGCAGGGGGCTCCGGGCTGTGGGCGTGCCGATCGCCCGGCGGGCGCGGGCTCCAGACCGCGGGCGCGGGCGGTGGGCTGTGGGCGTGCCGATTCGTCTGGCGGGCCTGGCGGGCGGGGCGGCGGGTGCTCAGCCGGTCGGCGGGTGGGCGCGCTCCAGCAGCAGCGGCTCGGTGATCGGGGACTCGTGCGTGCCGGTGACCGTGCAGGCGTGCGCGCCGGCGATCGCACCCAGCCGCACCCGCTCCTCCAGCGGCCGGCCGTGCAACATGCCGTACAGGAAGCCGGAGACGAACGCGTCGCCCGCGCCGTTGCTGTCGGCCACGGGGCCGGGCAGCGGGGCGGCGGGGAAGGCGCGCACGTCGTCGCTCCCGGCGGTCAGGACGAGGCAGCCGCCGGCCCCGCGCGTGCACACGACCGTGCGGGCGCGCCCGCGCGCGATCAGGTCACGCATCACGGCCGCCGGGTCCCGAAGCGCGGCGGCGGACAGGAACACCAGGTCGGCGCGGTAGGCGAAGTCCTTGTGGTAGTCGTTGACGCCGTCCCAGTCGTGCAGGTCGGTGGAGACGGGCATGCCCTCCAGCGCGGCGAAGACGTCGCGGCAGCGGTCGCTGATCGACACGTGGGCGTGGCGGGCGCGCACACCGGCGTACAGCGTGACGGGCAGGCGCTCGCCGGGCGTGGCCTTGGGGTCGTGCAGCGACAGGCGGCGGCCGTCGGGGCCGACGAGCAGGACGCTGCGCGTGGTGCCCGCCCCGGCCGGCCCCCAGCGGCAGTCGAGGTCGCGCAGCGCGCGGCGGACCAGCTCGCCCTGCGGATCGTCGCCGATCAGGTCGGCCAGGACGACGCCGAGCCCGAGCGCGTGGCAGCCGAGCGCCACCCCGGAGCCGGTGTTGCCGATGCGGTCGACGACCGGTGGCACGTGGTAGGTGTCGCGGTAGGGCAGCGGCAGTTCGGGCACGTAGACGGTGGTGTCGACCCCGGTGCCGCCGAGGACGAGCAGGTCGGGGCTCACCGGTTGACGAGGGGGCCGGAACCGGTGGAGCCGCGTACGACGAGCTCCGGCTGGAAGATCAGCTCGACGTGCTTGGCGGACGCGCCGTTGACCTCTTCGAGCAGGGTCTGCACAGCCGCCGAGGCCATCGCCCCTATCGGCTTGCGCACCGTGGTCAGCGGCGGGTCGGTGAACGCGATCAGCGGCGAGTCGTCGAACCCGACCACGGACACCTCCGCGGGCACCGACAGCCCCTTCTCCCTGCAGGCGCGGATCGCGCCGAGGGCCATCAGGTCGCTCGCGCACACGATGCCGGTGCAGCCGCGCGACAGGAGCTGGGCGGCGGCGGCCTGCCCGCCCTCCACCGAGAACAGCGAGTGGGCGATGAGGTCGTCGACGTCGGTCGCGCCCAGGAGCTGCGCCATGGCCTGCCGGTAGCCCTCGATCTTCCTGATCACCGGCACGAACCTGCGCGGGCCCAGCGCGATGCCGATCCGCTCGTGGCCGAGATCGACCAGGTGCTGCACGGACAGCCGGGCGGCCATGCGGTCGTCGGGCGAGATGAAGGGCGCGTCGATGTGCTCGCTGTAGCCGTCGACCAGCACGATCGGCAGGCCGCGGTCGGTCAGGCGGGTGTAGCGGTCCATGCGCGCGGTCGTGTCGGCGTGCAGTCCCGAGACGAACACGATGCCGCTCACGCCGCGGTCGACCAGCAGCTCGGTGAACTCGTCCTCGGGCGCGCCGCCGGGGAGCTGGGTGCACAGCACGGGCGTGTAGCCATGCTGGGTCAGCGCCTTCTCGATGGCCTGCGCGAAGGCCGGGAAGATCGGGTTGTCCAGCTCCGGCGTCACCAGACCGACCAGCCCGTTGCTGCGTTGCCGCAGGCGGGGTGGTCGCTCGTAGCCCATCAGGTCGAGCGCGGTCATGACCGCTTGGCGGGTGGCGGCCGAGACGCCGGGCTTGCCGTTGAGCACCCGGCTGACCGTGGCCTCACTCACCCCGGCCTGGGCGGCGATGTCGGCTAGGCGAGCGTGACCGTTCATGGCACTTACTTTACTTTCCACCAGGACGTCGAATCCGCTGCTCCAGGGACATCGGAGGCGACGAGCAGTTCACCGTCGAGCCCGAAGTCCACGGGCGTCCCGGTCAGGTTGACGGCGCAGACGAACGCGCCACGCGCGAAAACGAGCGTGCCCTCGGGCGAGTCGTGCCAGGTCAGCTCGCCGTCGAGGTCGCGGCGCAGGCGCAGCGCGCGCCGGTACAGCTCCAGCGTCGAGCCGGGCACGCCGTGCTGGGCCTGCACGCTGAGGTCGGCCCAGCCGGCGGGGATGGGCAGCCACGGGTCGCTCCAGCCGCCGTCACGGGTCCACGGGATCGGCACGCGGCAGCCGTCGCGCCCGCTGTCGGGGTCGCGCAGCCGCTGCGGGTCCTGGCACAGCTCCTCGGGCAGGTCGAGCACCTCGGGCAGGCCCAGTTCCTCGCCGTTGTAGACGTACGCCGAGCCGGGCAGGGCGAGCGTCAGCAGCGCGGCGGCGCGGGCGCGGGCGAGGCTGCCGTAGCGGGTGACGTGCCGCTTGACGTCGTGGTTCGACAGCACCCATGTGGTCGGCGCGCCGACCGAGCCGGCCGTGGCCAGCGAGGAGTCGATCACGGCGCGCAGCTCGGCGGCGTCCCAGGGGGCGAACAGGTAGTGGAAGTTGAACGCCTGGTGCAGCTCGTCGGGCCGGACGTACCTGGCCAGCCGCTCGGGCGTCGGGGCCCACGCCTCGGCCACGCCGATCCGCTGCCCGGGGTAGGAGTCGAGGACGCGCCGCCAGGCGCGGTGGATCTCGTGCACGCCGTCGTTGTCGAAGAACGGCACCGGCTCCCTGCCGACGAGCGTCGCCTGGTTGCCCCGGCCGATGTCGGGCAGGCCGGCGGGCTTGACCATGCCGTGCGCGACGTCCACGCGGAAGCCGTCCACGCCCAGGTCGAGCCAGAAGCGCAGGATCGACAGGAACTCCCCGCGCACCTCCTCGTCGTCCCAGTTGAGGTCGGGCTGGGAGGGGTCGAACAGGTGGAGGTACCACTGGCCGTCCTCGACCTGGGTCCAGGCGCTGCCGCCGAAGATCGACTCCCAGTCGTTGGGCTCGTCGCGGAAGATGTAACGATCACGTTTCTCGCCGCGCAGCGCCTCCTGGAACCAGGGGTGGGCTGAGGAGGTGTGGTTGGGGACGATGTCCACGATGATCCGCAGCCCGTGGTCGTGGGCCGCGTCGATGAGCGCCTTGGCGTCCGCGAGCGAGCCGAACAGCGGGTCCACGTCCCGGTAGTCGGCCACGTCGTAGCCGAAGTCCGCCATGGGCGAGGAGTAGAAGGGGGTCAGCCAGAGGGCGTCCACGCCCAGGTCGGCGAGGTAGGGCAGGCGATCGCGAACGCCGATCAGGTCACCGACCCCGTCGCCGTTGCCGTCGGCGAAGCTACGCACGTAGACCTGGTAGATCGCGGCGTTCCGCCACCAAGCGGTCATGGTCTCCCCCGTAGTCAGCCCCCGAACGTCCTGACCATGAAAGCCCTTTCCGTAACTTTACGCAAGTCCTTCCACGACCCCCGGATCCGGAAATATTGGCGTACGGATGCCCAAAACTCCTGTCCAAAACACCCAGTAAAGAGAATCTTTATGTCAAGGGTGGACATCTAGCGTTAAGGCGCGATGTACTACCTCATCAATCAGCCTCGTCACAGGTGACACGCGCGCAAGGTGTAGGCCCATGAGCTCGGTCGTTCTCGACAAAGTGACCAAGGTGTATCCGGGCGACTACCTGGCAGTCGACCGGCTGAGCCTACGTGCGGAAGACGGCGAATTCCTCGTCCTCCTCGGCCCCTCCGGATGCGGCAAGTCCACGCTGCTGCGCATGATCGCCGGCCTTGAGGAGATCACCGAAGGCGAACTCTGGCTGGACGGCCAGATGGCCAACCACCTGGCCCCCCGCGACCGCGACGTGGCGATGGTGTTCCAGAACGGCGCGCTCTACCCCCACCGGACCGTCCGCGGCAACATCGCCTTCCCCCTGGAGATCGCCAAGGCCGACCCGTCGCTCGTCCGTGAGCGCGTCACCGAATTATCGAAGGCGTTACACATCGACGAGATGCTGGAGCGCCGCCCCGGCACGCTCTCCGGCGGCCAGCGTCAGCGCGTGGCGATGGGCCGGGCGATCGTGCGCCAGCCCAAGCTGTTCCTCATGGACGAGCCGCTGTCCAACCTGGACGCCGGCATGCGCACCGAACTGCGCATGGAGATCTCGGCACTGGTCAGGTCGCTCGGCGTCACGACGATCTACGTCACGCACGACCAGGTGGAGGCGCTCACCCTGGCGGACCGGATCGCCATCCTGAATCGCGGCGTCCTGCAGGACGTCGGAACCCCGGCCCAGATTTACAACGATCCAGCGACCGCCTTCGTGGCGGCCTTCCTCAACTCCCAGCAGCTCAACCTGTTGGCGGCCGGTGTCAGGACGCCGCAGAACCAGTACGTGCTGCTCGACTTCGGCCCGCACCGGCTGACGATTCCGTGGAGCGATCCCAGGGCGTACGCCATCTCCCAGCACACCGGCGGGCAGGTCCTGGTGGGGCTGCGGCCGGACGGGCTGGCCCCGGTGCCGGAGTCGTACGACGGGCCGTCGTTCTTCGGGCGGGTGCGGGCGCTGGAGTATCACGGGCACGAGTGGATGGCCTACCTGGAGTGCGGGATGCCGGCCGTGCCCGTACCCGAACCGCCGGACCCGCGCGGTCGCGCCCGGCGCGGCGACGCCGCCGCGAGCGGCCCGGCCGGCAAGCTGACCGGGCTGGTGCGCCGGCTGTTCTCGCACGAGGAGGAGCAGCAGCACCAGGAGCAGGAGCGGGTGGGCCAGAACCCGAACAGCGGCATCCACCGCCGCTCCGACCTGATCGTCCGGCTCGGCGGGCGGCCCATCTGGCGCGCGGGCGACGCCGCCAAGGTCGGCGTGGACCTCTCCCGCATCATGATCTTCACCCCGGACGGCACCCGCATCGACCCACCCCGCCGCTGACGCGGCCCCGTCAACGACGGGTCGAGACGAGCACGGCGGGATCGAAGGTGACCGGGAAGGGGATCTCGATCGTCAGCCTGTCACCCGCCTTGGCCTCGGCGACCAGTTCATAACCCTGCGGACCGAGACCGAACGCCTCGACGCGCGGCGCGCCATCACCCTGCAACTCGACCCGCAGGAAGAACGGGATGCCTCCGGCGGCATACTTGGGCGGCTTGATGACGTAGTCGCGCTGATGACCACTCTTGCCCGGACTGACGATCTCGACCACACACACCACATCGTCCGAGGAGAGCCTGGCAGCGCCGGGCATCGCTGCGGCGTGCCCCACCACGATGTCCGGGATCAAGCCATCGCCGCGAACCTCCAGGTTGCCGGTCTCCACGACCTCGTAATCCTCGGGGCGAGCGTCATCGATGATCCGGAGCAGACGCTTGGCGGCGAGCACGTGATCGTAGTTGGGCATGGGACTCACCAGGAAACTCCCGTCGATCAACTCGATGCGCTCCCCTGTTTCGGGCAGCTTGAGCCAGTCATCGACGGTGTAGCCTTCCTCGGCATGCGGCACCGAGAAGGGCCCCACGCGCCCGGGCGGCGGATGAGCATCCAGCCAGCCGTCAGCCGGCAGAGCAGACATCGCCCTCCATGAACGAGAGCCTCGGCATGCATCGCACCAGGAAGCCAAGTGTGACCAAGCGAGCGCGTTGAGTGATGTGATCACATTACCGCAGCTTTGCCATCACCATCAGTCACCTCACGAAGGTTCACCGCCCAGCCAGGAGGACGGGGTCCAGCGGGGGCCGGACGGAGTGTCCTCCACGAGGACGCCGCCGCGGGTCATCGCCGCGCGCAACGCGTCCGCCACCTCGTAACAGCCCTGGCCGCGCAGTTCGGCCCGCAGTTCGAGCAGCGGCTCCACCAGCGCGGGCAGTCCCTCCGAGCGCCGGGTGGCCGCCGCGGCCAGCTCGCCCAGGCGGGCGATCAGCAGCCGCATCAGCTCCCTGGCCTGCTCCACGCCGCCGGCGTCCTCCTCCGTGTCGGCGGCCCACTTGACGATCTCCGCCTCCAGGTCGAGCACGGCCTGCGCCGCCGTCACCAGGTCGGGCCGGCCGGCGGCGGCCTTGAACAACTCCTCGCACGAGCGGATCGACTCCTCCAGCGTCACCTCGGCGGGCGCGCCCGTCTCCGGATCACCGGACGGGGACGGGGCCACCGGGGCGGCGGACCGGCCCTCGGCCAGGCGGCGCAGCTCGGCCAGGTCGGTATGGGCGCCCGCGGGCAGGACCGTACGGGAGCCCGCACGCCGCACGGTCAGGCCGCCGCGCCCCGCGACCCGGACCGACTCGCTCTCCAGGTCGATGATCAGGGCCGTGTGCTCGTCGAGGCCGAGAACGGCCGTGCCGGGCGGCAGGTCGCCTTCCATGCGCGACAGCCGGCGCTCGCCGAGGTAGCAGTAGCGGGTGTCGTGGGTGCCGCCCTCGGCGTTGTCGAAGTGCGGGATCAGCACCGCCCGCAGCCCGAGCGGCTCCAGCAGGTCGATGCCCGCGCGCCAGGAGGGCTCGGCGCCGACCTTGTAGATCTCGTAGACCGGCACGGTGGCCAGGCCCGCGGTGCAGGCCGCGGCCGAGGCCAGCACGGTGACGCCCTCCCGGGCGCGGACCCTGGCCCGCAGGTCGCCCGCCACACCGGACTCGGCCCACCGCTCCAGCGCGTACGTGGGGCTGCCGGGACCCGAGAACACCCAGTCGGCGCCCGTGATCGCGGAGCCCACCTCGACCTCCATGCCGACGCTGCGGGCGAAGTAGCGACAGGCTCGGGCGGAAATGTCGGCGCGGTTCTCCTGGAAGGCGTAGGGCGTGTCGAGCAGCACGGCCCGCGCCCCCGCGCGCAGGGTCCGCGCCGCCGCGCGGTGGACCTCGACCATCGTCGGACTGGTCTCCCCCGACCCCATCAGCACCAGCAAACCGGGCATGGCTGTCGACCCTCTCTCTCGCACGCCGCCGACGACAACCCGGCCCACCGGGACGTTTCAGGAACAGGACACACCTGCTTGGTGAGCGCACCTGCACATGATTGGCAGTAAGTTGTTGGCGGTGACGGGAAGACACGTGATCTCGGTCTCGGTTGAGACGCTCATGCTACGGGTGGGCGCCGACAACCGCTGGGCATACCGGCATGCACTCACCCAGCCGCTACACGGGGAGAGCCCCGACGAGGCGGCCCGCAGGCTGGCCGGCGTCGAGGCCGGCGATCACGACACCGTCCTGCACTCCACGAGCTGGCGGCACGAGCCGGGCGGGACGATCGTGCTCACCTACGCGGTCTGCCCCGACCCGCAGCCCTGGCGGGCCGCCGTCGAGGCACCGGTGCTGGAGATCGCCCGCGGCCGGGCCCCCGCGAACCCGTCACCCGAGCGGGTCGACCTGGCGAACGTGGTCGCGCACGCGGTCAGGCACCTGGCCTTCCTGATGGCCGAGGACGACGTCGTGTCCCGCGCCCTGGCCCGGCATCCGCGCGTCGCCGCCGCGCTGGCCCCCGTCGCGGCCCCCGCGTGACCACCGGCGGCCCAGCGCCTGCATGGGCCGCTCGATGTAGCGGTAGGTCAGCGCGCTGACGCCCACGATCACCGCCATGGCCAGCGCCGTCATGGCGAGCTGGTACGGCAGCCCCGCCCGCCGCAGGTCGCCGGAGACCTGCACGAAGTACTTCAGCACCGGATGGTGCACCAGGTAGAGCGAGTAGCTGATCAGCCCGAGCCACACCAGCGCCCGGGGCACCCGCCGCCCGCGCAGCGCCATCCCGCCCGCGAACGTCGCCGCCGCCAGCGCCAGCGTGGTGATCCACACGTCCGCCTGCACCCACCACCAGCCGTTCTGGATCGCCCACAGGGGCGCGATCGCGACCAGCGCCGAGGTGACCACGACCGGCCACAACCCGCCCGTGCCGCGCTCCCACCGGTGGATCGCCGTGCCCGCGAACATCACCGCCAGCACCGCGATGCCCAGCCACGGCACCCGGCTGCCCAGCACCAGCAGCGTCATCGCCATGAGGCCGAGCACGCAGGCGCACGCCGCGCGGTAGCGGCCCAGCACCACGCCCGCCAGCCCCACGACGAACACCGCGCACGACACGTACGCCGGCCAGCCGCCGGCGAACGCCGCCCGCGACGCGATCAGCCCCACCACCACCGCGCCCGCCGCGAACACCATCGCCAGCAGGCCGCTGCGCCGGTGCCCGCCCATCACGAACAGGGCCGTGACCAGCAGGTAGAAGACCATCTCGTACGAGAGCGTCCACATCGTGTCGGCCACGGCGGCGACGCTGAGGACGTCGAGCAGCATGGTCGCGTGCGCCGCCACCGCGCTCCCGTCGCGCGGCACGGCCTCGCGCACCGGCACCCACCACGCCAGGGCCAGCACGAGCACGATGACGGCCAGGTAGAGGGGGTAGAGGCGGAAGAAGCGGCTGATCCAGAACGCCCTGACGTCACCGTGCCGTTCCAGGGACGTGGGGATGATGTAACCGCTGACCAGGAAGAAGACCAGGATGCCGTAGAGGCCCAGGCTGAACCAGTACGGCCGCAGGGTGGGGACGAACCACGGCATGAGGTGCTCGGCCACCACGGCGAGCGCGCCGATGCCGCGCAGGGCGTCCAGCCAGGCGAGTCTCGCGGCGGGCGCGGCGGCGGAGGAGGTGGCGGCGGGAAGGGCGGCGGCGGACACCCGGCCCAACCTACCCTTTCCGGCCGTCGTGATGCGGAGGGTCGGCGAGGGTCGCCCGGCGCGTTTTCCCGGTCTGCCGCCACCGGCCCGCCGGACCTCGGCAAACACCACCGAACCACCGAACCGCGGCTTCGACGACGACTTGGGTGGACCCCGCGTCAGAGGCACGCCGGAGGTCGGGGC
>NZ_SSXE01000142.1 GCF_021699195.1 Nonomuraea sp. MG754425
GGTGGGACGCGCTGGTGGCGCTGGCCGAGCGGCTGGCGTGCCCGGTGTACCAGGAGTCGTTCGGCGGGCGGGCCGGGTTCCCCCAGGACCACCCGCAGTACGCGGGGGTGCTGCCCGCCGACCGGGCGGGGCTGCGGGAGCGGCTCGGGGCCCACGACGTGGTGCTGGCGGTGGGCGCGCCGGTGTTCCGCCAGTACCCGTACGCGCCGGGGCCGCTGGTGCCGCCCGGCACCGTGGTCGCGCTGGTGACGGACGATCCCTCGGTGGCGCATCGCGGCCCGGCCGACCTGGCCTACCTCGCCTCGCCCGCGGTCGTCTGCGCCCGTCTGGCCGAGCTCCTGCCGCAGTCGCCGCGTCCCGGCTCGTGGCCGCGCCGTCCCGGCCACGAGCCGGGCGGGACGGGGCCGCTGCGTCCCGCGGACGTGCTGTACGAGCTGGCCGGGCGGCTGCCCCGTGACGCCGCGCTCATCGAGGAGACGCCGTCCTCCCGTCCCGACCTGCACCGGCTGGTGCCCGCCAGGACGTCGCTGGGCTTCGTCTCGGCGGCCATGGGCGGGCTCGGCTTCGCGGTGCCGGCCGCCGTGGGCCTGCGGATGGCGCTGCCGCAGCGGCCGGTCGTCGCGGTCGTGGGCGACGGCTCGGCCCTGTACGGGCTGCACGCCCTCTGGAGCGCCGCGCACTACGGGGTGGGCGCGCTGTTCGTCGTGCTGGCCAACGGCCGGTACGCGGTCATGGACCGGCTGGCCGACAGGCACGGCGGCGGCCCGCCCCCGTGGCCGCCGTTCACCGAGGTGGACATAGGCGGCCTGGCCAGGTCGCTCGGTTGTCCCGCCGTGCGGGTGGACTCCTATGCCGGGCTGACCGGGACCCTCGACGACGTCCTGCCCACGCTCGCGACCCGCACGAGTCCCCTGCTGCTCGACGTGGCCGTGAGCGTGGATCCGGAGTTCCACCCCTGAGGAGGCGCACCATGACGTTTCTGGACCCCGGGATCTGGACGGGATCGGTCTTCGACGGCGGCTGGACGGCCGCGCGGGCCGGTGACGCCCCCGTCGTCGAGCCGGCGACCGGGAACGAGCTGGGCCGGGCGGGCGTGGCGGGCCCCGAGGACGTGGCGGCCTCGGCGGCGCGGGCCCGGCGGGAGCAGCGGGCCTGGGCCGCGACCCCGTACGAGGAGCGGGCCGCGCTGCTGCGGCGGGCCGGGCGGCTGTTCGAGGAGCACGCGCAGGAGATCCAGGACTGGATCGTGCGCGAGTCCGGCGGGGTACCGGGCAAGGCGGCCTTCGAGACGCACGTGGCGGCGCAGGAGTGTTACGAGGCGGCGGCGCTGGCCTCGCAGCCGCTCGGCGAGCTGCTGCCGACGGCGCGCAGGCGGCTCAGTTTCGCGCGGCGGGTGCCGGTCGGCGTCGTGGGGGTGATCGCGCCGTTCAACTTCCCGCTCATCCTCGGCATCAGGTCCGTCGCACCGGCGCTGGCGCTGGGCAACGCGGTCGTGGTCAAGCCGGACCAGCGCACCGCCGTCTGCGGCGGGTACGCCGTCGCCCGCGTCTTCGAGGAGGCCGGGCTGCCCGCGGGCCTGCTGCACGTGCTGCCGGGCGGCGCGGACACCGGCCGGGCGCTGGTCGCCGACCCGGGCATCCCGGTGATCTCCTTCACCGGCTCCACCGCCGCCGGGCGCGCGGTCGGGGAGCTGGCGGCGCGCTCGCTCAAGCGGGTGCACCTGGAGCTGGGCGGCAACTCGGCGCTGGTCGTCTTCGACGACGCCGACCTCGAACCGGCGGTCTCGGCGGGCGCGTGGGCGTCGTTCTTCCACCAGGGGCAGATCTGCATGACGTCCGGACGGCACCTGGTGCACGAGGCCGTGGCCGGGGAGTACGTGGAGCGGCTGGCCGCCAGGGCCGCCGATCTGGCCGTCGGCGACCCGGCCACCGGGCCGGTCGCGCTCGGCCCGCTCATCGACGCGGGGCAGCGCGACCGGGTGCACCGGCTGGTCACGCAGAGCGTGTCGGCCGGGGCGCGGCTGGCGGCGGGCGGGACGTACGAGGGGCTGTTCTACCGGCCGACGGTGCTGGCGGAGGTGCCGGTGGACGCGCCCGCGTACGCGGAGGAGGTGTTCGGGCCGGTGGCCCCCGTGACGACGTTCGGCTCGCTGGAGGAGGCGGCGGCGCTGGCCGCCGGCTCGGAGTACGGGCTGTCGCTGGGGATCCTGACGCGGGACGTGATGAAGGGCCTGGCCCTGGCCGACCTGGTGCCGACGGGCATCGTGCACATCAACGACCAGACGGTGGACGACGAGGCCGTGGCCCCGTTCGGCGGGCTGGGCGCGTCGGGGACGGGCGCGCGCTTCGGCGGGAGCGGGGCCAACGCCGCCGCCTTCACCGAGACGCAGTGGGTCACCATGCAGGGTGACATCGCTCGATATCCCTTCTAATCAGTTTCGCCCGGTATCGTCACTGAATGGGGAAACGTCTGGAAGCCGAGCCCGCGTACCGGGCCAGGCTCACGGTGGACGCCGGTCAGCGCGTGCTCACCGGCGCCGGCGCGTTCTTCGCCGACAACCGGCCCCTCGTCGGCCACGCCAGGCGGGCCGCCGGCGAGGGGACGCTGCGTTACTACTGGCGGGGCGCCGACCGCCACCTCTACCGGGTGACCGTCGAGAGCCACGACACCGAGCGCGGGCCCGTGACCGGGCTGGAGGCCCAGCGCTGCCTGGCCCCGTGGGGGCTGACCCAGCGTGAGCACGAGGTGCTGACGTGCGTGGCCGTCGGCATGACGAACCCGGAGACGGCCGCCCGGGTGGGGTGCGGGACCCGTACCGTGGCCACGCACGTCGAGAACGTGCTGGCCAAGCTGGGCGCGCCGACGCGGGCGGCGGCCGCGGCGCTGGCCATGGCCGAGGAGGCGCTGCTCGCGCCGTTCGCCGAGCCCGACGAGGCCCGCGAGGAGGCACGCGAGGAGACCGGCCGGCATCTGCGCGAGGACCGCGGCGTCTGGCGGGCGGTCGTGCCGCGCGGCGAGGCGCGGCGGCGGCCCATCCGGCTGGGGGCGATCTACCCGCTGGAGGGCCCGCGCCGGTTCGACGCGCTGGCCATGCGGCGCGGCGCGGCCATCGCCGTGGACGAGTTGAACGCGCGGGGCGGCGTGGCCGGGCGGCGGATCGACCACCTGGCCATCGAGGTGTCCGGCGACACCGACGCCGACCTGCTGCGGGCCCTGGACTACCTGCGCTCGCACGACGTGGACGCCATCACGCTGGGCAACGTCAGCCCGCGGTGCCACCTCGGCGCGATCACGCGGGCCGCCGAGTACCGGGCGCCGCTCCTGCACTCCATGGTCACGCCGTCGATCGCGGAGCACGTCCATGACAATCCGGGCGTGCTCGGGCAGACGTTCCAGGTGTGCGCGACGGAAAACGCCTACATGTCTGGATTTTTCAGGACGTTGGATCTGCTGGCGACCTCCGGCCAGTGGCAGCCGGACAACCGGCGGGTGGTCGCCGTGGTGCGCGCCGAAGGCTTCGACCCCGTGCAGGCGTCCGGGCTCGACCGGCTGGCCGCGGCCGGCGGCTGGGAGCTGACCGCCATGGTGCAGGTCCCGGACACGGGCGTGCCCTGGCCGTCGGTCGTCGCCGCCGTGCAGGCCCGCGACCCGGCCGCCGTGCTGGTGTGCACGTACATCGAGGACGAACTGCGGCTGTTCCTGCGGGAACTGCGCAAGACCGGCTCCCGCGCGCTCGTCCACACCGTGTGGACGCCCACGATCCCCCGCTTCGAGGAGCGCATGGAAGGGCTCGCGGAGGGGCTGCTGTGGTCCACCGTCATCGGGACGTACGGCGACCCCGTCAGCGCCAGGTTCATGGAACGCTACCGGCGCGCCTACGGGGACGAACCGGGCAGCGGCAGCGCCGCCATCCACTACGACATGATCCACATGCTGGCCGGGGCCTGGGCCGCGGCCGGGCGGCCGTGGGACTTCGGCGCGGTCGTGCGGTCACTGCGGGAGAACGTGCACCGGGGCGCCGCCGGGCCGTACTACTTCGGCGGACGCGGCCAGCGCGCCCTCGTCTACCCGGACGACACCTACGACGCCTCGCTCGCCCACGCCCACCTCGTCCACCAGGTGCAGGACGGCAAGAGCCGGGTCATCGCGCCCGTCGAGCTGGCCCGGCACCGGTTCCGGCCGCTACCGGTCCAGCCAGGAGGGCATGGCGGGTGAGCCGAGGCCCGCGCCGCCGTCCGCGGCGAGCACGTGCCCGTTCACCCAGGCCGAGTCGGGCGAGCACAACCACAGCAGGCTGGGCACGATGTCGTCGGGGGTGGCCACCCGGCCCGCCGGGCTCGCCGCCCGCACGGCCTGCACGTAGGCGTCGGGCACGGGGCTCAGCGGCGAGCCGACGTCCACGAAACCCGGCGCGACCGCGTTGACGCGCACACCCAGCGGGCCCAGCTCCAGCGCGAGCCCCCTGGTCACCGCCTCCAGGGCCGCCTTCGAGGCCGCGTAGACGGTGGTGCCCGGACGCGGGCGCAGCGCCCCGCCCGTACTGGTGAAGACGACGGACGCGGTGCGCCCGTGCCGTACGCACAGCTCGGCCAGCGCCGTGGCGGCCATCAGCGCCGAGCGCGTGTTCACCGCCATGACCGTGTCGAACAGCTCCTCGGTCGTCTCCAGCGCGCGCCGCGCCGGGAACACCCCGGCCACGTGCAGGAGAGCGTCCAGCGGCCCGGACGACTCCCACGCCCGCGTCACCGCCGCCCGCGCCGCGCCCGGCTCCGCCAGGTCGGCCACGATGTCCACCGGGACGGCGGACCGAGGCGAGTCCACCCCGACCACCTCGTGCCCCGCCGCCGACAGCGCCGCGCGCAGGGCCGAGCCGATCCCGCCGCCCGCGCCCATGACCAGCGCCCGCATCAGGACGCCCGGAAGGCCCGCGCCACGTCCAGGCACGTGCGGAAGGCCAGCGGACGCTCCAGGCAGGCGTCGAGGAAGCGTTCCAGGCCCAGCATGCGGTGCCCGCGCCCGATGACCTGCGGATGGAAGGTCAGGACGCACACCCCGCCGGGCTCGTCCCGCAGCATGTAGTCGACGTCGTCGAGGAAGTTGCGGAACACCGCCGCCGGCTCGCGCAGGCCCGGCATGACGCCGTTGTCCAGGCGCAGGTACTCGAACTGCGGGTAGTCGTCCAGCGACCACGACACCGGCAGCTCGACGAGCGTGGTCGGCTCGCCGAACCGGTACGGGCCGTCGGGGTCGGCCACGTCGCCGCGCCTGGCGTAGTAAGGGGTGTAGTCGGTGGCCATGAGGCTGGAGTCGTACTCGCAGCCGAGTTCCAGCAGCACGTCCACGGTGGAAGGCGTGAAGTCCCAGCTCGGCGTGCGGTTGCCGACGGGCTGGTAGCCGGTGACCCGGACGATCGACTCGCGGGCCCGCACCGCCGCCGCCAACTCGCCGGCCCGGTCGAGCCTGGAGACCGGCTCGTGGACGTAGCCGTGCAGCGCGATCTCGTGCCCCGCCTCCGCGATGGCGGCGCACTCGGCGGGATAGGTGTCCACCGTGTGCCCGGGGATGAAGAACGTGGCGGTGATGCCGCGCTCCCGCAGCATCCGCAGGATCCGCGGCACCGCGTGCGCCCCGAACTCGCCCCGCGACACCGGGCCGGGCGAGGTCATCCCCCGCGCCAGCCAGAGCGAGATCGCGTCGAAGTCGAACGTGAGGCAGATCGTCGAGCGGTCGTCAGGCATGGTCCTCCTCGATGTCGAAGCAGATCTCCGGTTCGGCGCCGGCGGCGAACAGCTCGTCCAGGCGCCACCGCTCGTACGGGCGGGCGCAGGGCGGGTACTCGGCGATGCACAGCTCGCGGGCGGTCAGGTCCATCACCACCGAGTAGACCGACGCGATCTCCTCGCCCGCGCCGACGCCGGGATCCACGTGGCGGCAGATGCTGTCGGGGTAGGAGTAGTGGTCGCGCAGCGCGGCGACGATGTCGGCCGGCTCCAGGGTCCTGGCCGCGGCGGCGTCCTCCAGCAGGTGCCTGGCCCTGGTGGGCCGCAGCAGGGTCAGCGCCGAGGTGGTGGCCTTCCGGTCCACCAGCGGCAGCGGGGCCTGGAAGTGGTTGGAGTGGGTGATCAGGCCGTCCTGCGGCAGCAGCGTGCCGAAGACGCCCGGTGCCACCTCCAGGTCGATCGCCTCGCCCCCGGCGTCCGCGATGAGCAGGTTGCCGGAGGAGATGCGCACCACGTCCAGCGCCTTGCGGTGCGCCTGGCTCATCGTGCGCGACTGCAGCACGCCGCGCAGCAGGTAGTGGTACGGAACCCCGGCCCCGCCGGTGTCGCGGTCGGAGACCAGCAGGTTCGCGCACACGCCCAGGCCCGCCGAGTTGAGCCCCGACTTGGCCAGCATGCCCGCCTCGGCCAGCGTCAGGACCGTGAAACCCTCGCTGTCCCTGGTCGCCAGCAGGAACGTGACCGGGCCCTGCTCGGGGTGCCAGTCCCAGTTCTGCGCCAGCAGGGTGTGGCCCTGCCGGGTGTGCTTGGGGAGCACGGCCACCGAGGTGCAGCCCTCGTCGCGGTAGCCGGTGCCGTACAACATCTCGGTGCGGGCGTTCAGCGCGGTGATGTGCTCGATGCGCTGGCCCGCGCCGGCCGCGAGCCCCTCCAGCATGGCGGCGATGCGGGCGTCGTACGTCCGGGCCACGTCGAGGTAGGTCGCGCCCCAGCGCAGCACGTCCGCGTCGGAGAGCCCCGCGTCGTCGCGGAAGCGCCGCAGGTAGGTCCGCAGGCTGCGCTCGACCAGTTCGCTCGTGCGGCGGCCGAGCTCGGCGCCCATCTCCTCGTACGTGCCCTCGACCGCGATCAGCTTCGTCATCGTGTGCCTCCCTCTCAGCGCAGGCTCCGGTGGGCGCTCTCCTTCATGCCGACCAGCACGGAGAGCGTGACCGCGGCGGAGACGATCGGCAGCAGGGCGGTCGCCATCCCGGAGCCGGTGAGCTGGACCAGCCCGGTGGCCACGAACGGAGCCGTGCCGCCGAAGGCCATGACCGCGAAGTTGTATCCGATGGACATCGTCGAGTAGCGCAGCTTGGTCGGGAACAGCTCCGACAGCGCGGCGGGACCCGGGCCCGAGAACATCGCCAGGATCACCCCGATCGCGATCTGCCCCGCGTACACGCCGGCCACGCCGCCGTTCTGGATGAGCGCCATGACGGGCCAGCTCAGCACCAGGAAGCCGATCGCGGCGGAGATCAGCAGCGGCCGGCGGCCGATCCGGTCCGACAGCGCGCCGAAGCCCGCGATGCACACGGTCAGGGTCACGAGACCGACGAGGTTCGAGACGCGGGCCACGCTCTCGTCCACGCCCGCCACGTCGGTGAGCCAGGTCGGCAGGTAGGTGAGGAAGAAGAAGTACGCGACCGTCCACAACATCGTGAACCCGAAGCCGCGCAGGATGCCGGGGAACTGCGTGCGCAGGCCCTCGCGCAGCGGGCTCTTCGCCGTCTCGCCCTTGGCCTGCTCCTCGGTGAACGCCGGGGTCTCGGCCAGGCCGTACCTGAGCCACAACGCCGCCACGGCCGTGAGCGCCGACAGCAGGAACGGCACCCGCCAGGCGCCCTCCAGGACCTGCTGCTCGGTGAAGATCGTGTTGTTCAGCGCCACGACGCCCGAGGCCAGCAGGAACCCGCCCGCCGTCGAAACCTGGTTGAAGCTGCCGAAGAAGCCGCGCCGGCCCGCCGGGGCGTACTCGACCAGGAACGCGGCCGAACCCGCCCACTCACCCGCCACCGAGAAGCCCTGCACCATGCGCAGCAGCACCAGCAGCAGCGGGGCCAGGACGCCGATGCTCTCGTACGTCGGCAGCAGGCCGATCAGGGTCGTGGCCGCGCCCATCATGAGCACGCTGACGACCAGCGCGATCCGGCGGCCGAACTTGTCCCCGATGTGCCCGAACGTGATCGCGCCCAGCGGGCGCATGAGGAAGCCGACGGCGAAGACGGCGAAGGTGTACAGGGTGCCCGCCAGGCCGTCCGAGGCCGGGAAGAACAGCTTGCCCAGGGTGGCGGCCGTATAGGCGTACACCAGATTGTCGTAGTTCTCCATGACGTTGCCGAAACTGCCCGCCACCACGGCGCGCACTTTCGAGCTGGTGGCGCCGGCTGTGGTTGCCGGCGCGGTGCTGTCGCCGCTCATCGCGACCTCTCACTTCGTGGGGGGGTTGGGGTTCAGGACGCCGTGTATCCGCCGTCCACGGGCAGCAGGACGCCCGTGACGAACGACGCCTCCGGGGAGGCCAGATAGCAGACGGCCGCGGCCACGTCGGCCGGGTCTCCGGGACGGGCCATCGGAGCACGTTCCACGCGCGGGCGCAGGTGCTCCTCGGGCAGGTCCTGGAGCAGTGGGGTGACGAAGACGCCCGGCAGGACGCTGTTGACCCGGATGCCTCGCGGAGCCAGCTCCACCGCGGCCGTCCTCGTCAGCATGTGCAGGCCGGCCTTGCTGACCTGGTAGGCCACCGAGGACGGCAACGCGGGCGGCGGCGGGGGCGGGATCTGGCCGTAGATGGAGCCGATGTTGACGACGCTGGCCCGCGGGCTGGCCGTCAGCTCCTCGACGAACGTGCGGATGCCCGTCCAGGGGGCCCACAGGTTGGTCCGGAGGATCCGGTCCCAGTCGTCGTCCGTGGTGGTCAGCAGGTCCGCGCGGGCGCTGACGCCGGCGTTGTTGACGAGCACGTCGAGCCGGCCGTACGTGGCCCGCACCTCGGCCGCCAGGTCCTGCCACGAACGCTGGTCGCGGACGTCCAGCGGGTGGAAGCGCGCGCCGGCCGGAGTCTCGGACTCTTCACGGGCGCGCAGGTCGCCGTAGACGACGCGCGCGCCCCGCGACGCCAGCCCGTCGACGATGGCGGCGCCGAGCCCGGAGGCACCGCCGGTGACGACGGCGACCAGCCCATCCAGCTCCATGGACACCTCCTCGGGGACTGCTCCGCCGGCGTTCGTGCTGGCAGAGCCCTTGGAGACCATCCTGGGACGACGAACGGGCGGCAACCTCCGTCAAATGACGGAGGAGGCACCGCGAGTCGGCGGGGCGCCTTCGGTTTCTGTCGATGGGAGCTGCTCCGTGCCCCAGTCCCACAGCGCTTGGAGGACGGGGCCGAGGCGGCGCCCGTGCGGGGTGAGCGTGTAGTGCACCCGGGGCGGCCAGCCGGATTCGCGGCGACGATCGAGCACGCCGGCCGCCGTCAGATGGGCCAGCCGATCGGACAGGACCTTGTCCGACAGCGCGGGCAGGGCCCGGCGGAGTTCGGTGAAGGTGCGGCCGCCGTGCAGGAACTCGCGGATCACCAACGTCGTCCACCGGCCGTGCAGGGCCGCGAGGGTGATCTCCACCGGGCAGGAGGGAGTGGGTTCGACGACGTTCGCGCAAGGGTCGTCGGGCAGGCCCGGCTGACCAACCGTTTGGTGAGTCACGAGAGCGCCTCCTAGCGTTGCCGTGTCCATCTGGTGGAAGGACCTGTATCGATGATGCGACAGCTCGCCGAACGTCCCGAGGACGTGCCCATGGTGTTCGCCGAACGGTTCAACAGCGGGGAGGTGGCGGCGGTGGCGGAGGTCTACGAGAGCGGGGCGGTGTTCGTCGCCGAGCCGGGCTCGCCGCTCGTCGGGCCGGAGGCGCACGCCGCCAACAGCCGATTCGTCGGGCTCGGGGTGCCGATCACGGTCCGGCCCCGGCACGTCTACACCACGGGCGATCTCGCCCTGCTGATCGTCGACTGGGTCATCGACGGCACCGACCGCGACGGCCGGCCCGTGCACATCGAGGGCACCGCCACCGATGTCGCCCGACGCGGTCAGGACGGGCGCTGGCGATATGTCATCGACAACCCTTTCGGCGGAGCTGGGTAGGTCGGGTGACGGGTCGCGTCGCCCGATCCCGACGGTTGCCCGGGAGATCCGCTCGCGCCTTTCCGTGCGCCGCCCCTGACGTACGGTCCGGCGGTGTCGCCCGGCTTCGAAGCCGGGTGGTCGGCCCGCCTTGATCGGAATGACCGCCTCGGCGCCTTCCCGGACGGCTCGGCCGCTCCCTAGGCGGTGTGCTGTCCGGCGAGGCGGCGCTCGGCGGCCTCCACCACGTTGGACAGCAGCAGGGCGCGGGTCATCGGCCCGACTCCGCCCGGGTTGGGCGTGAGGTAGCCGGCGACCTCCTCGACATCGGGCGCGACGTCTCCGGCGATCTTGCCGTTGATGCGGGAGACCCCGACGTCGAGCACGGCGGCGCCCGGCTTGACCATGTCCTTCGTGATCAGCTCGGGCACCCCGGCCGCCGCCACCACGATGTCGGCCCGGCGCACGTGGGCGGCGAGGTCCTGGGTGCCGGTGTGGCAGAGGGTCACGGTGGCGTTCTCGCTGCGGCGGGTCAGCAGCAGCCCGAGCGAGCGGCCCACGGTGATGCCCCGGCCCACCACGGCGACCTCGGCCCCCTTGATCGGCACGCCGTACTCCCGCAGGAGCAGCACGATGCCGTACGGGGTGCAGGGCAGCGGCGCCTCGACCATGTGGACGAGCCGGCCGAGGTTGACCGGGTGCAGGCCGTCGGCGTCCTTGGCCGGGTCGATGCGCTCCATCAGGGCCATCGTGTCGAGGTGCTTGGGCAGCGGGAGCTGGACGATGTAGCCCGTGCACGCGGGTGAGGCGTTCAGCTCGTCGATGGCCGCCTCGACGTCGGCCTGGGAGGCGGTCGCGGGCAGGTCGACGCGGATGGAGGCGATGCCCACCTCGGCGCAGTCGCGGTGCTTGCCCGCGACGTAGATCTGGCTGCCGGGGTCGTCGCCCACCAGCACGGTGCCCAGGCCGGGGATGACGCCGCGTTCCTTGAGCACGGCCACCCGATCGGTGAGGTCTGCCTTGATCTTGGCGGCGGTCGCCTTGCCGTCGAGTTTCACTGCGCTCATGCCCGCAATCCTTCCATGCCCGCCCGGCTTCTCCGCACCGGACCTTCCGTACACGCCGGTTCCGGTGCGCGTGCCGAGCCGGTTATCCACAGACGCCAGGCAGCCGGGCCGAGTTATCCACAGGCTGGGGGTGACATCGTTGTCATTGATCTTGGAAGGGCTTAGTGTTACGGGCGCCAGCAACACGTGCACGGAGGTTCCCCCTTGCCTTTCCGCCTGCTGTCCGCAGAGCCGACCGGCCCTTTCGCCGGCACTCGTGACGAGCCCCGCCAGGTGCCGCGTGTCACCGTCGAGCAGCCCGGTGGCCCCCGCCGGCCCGACCACCACCACGAGCGCTGATGAGCTGCGTCCTCGCCATCGACATCGGCGGAACCAAGCTCGCCGCCGCGCTGGTCGACGAGGCCGGTTCCCTGCTGCGCAGCGCCACCCGTCCGACGCCTCGTGCGGAGGTCATGTCCGCCCTGGCCGCCCTCATCGCGGAGGTCCTCGACGGCGGCCCGCCCCCGCAGGCGGTCGGCATCGGCTGCGCGGGCCCCGTAGACCTCTTCTCGGGCACCGTGAGCCCGGTGAACATGCCGAGCTGGCGCGGGTTCCCGCTGCGCGACGAGGTGCGCGAACTGACCGTGCTCCCCACCGTGCTGGCCGGCGACGCGCAGTGCTTCGCGCTCGGGGAGCACTGGCTCGGGGCCGGGCGCGGGTGCGCGTCGTTGCTGGGCGTCGTCGTGTCGACCGGTATCGGCGGCGGCCTGGTGATCGACGGCGTCCCGCTCCTCGGCCCGACCGGAAACGCCGGGCACGTCGGCCACATGAGCATCGACCCGTACGGCGAACGTTGCGAGTGCGGCGGCCGGGGCTGCGTCGAGCGCTACTCCAGCGGCCCGAACATGACCCGCTGGGCCCTGGAGAACGGCTGGTCCCCCGGCACGTTCCGCGCCCAGGCGGATGACGCCGGTCCCGAGCACGCCACGCCAGGCCCGCCGGTCGCGGGCCGGGGCCGCACACC
Organism: Nonomuraea sp. MG754425; assembly: GCF_021699195.1. GTDB lineage: Bacteria > Actinomycetota > Actinomycetes > Streptosporangiales > Streptosporangiaceae > Nonomuraea. Next base: position 11,945 of record NZ_SSXE01000142.1, read on the forward strand.
GGGGCCGGGGCGGGGATCAGAGCGCGGGATGGAGCCGGGCCATGAGGTGCGGGCGGATGCTCGGACGCTCGCCCAGGATGCCGCCGCCGGAGACCCCGTCGCGGTGGCCGCCTTCGAACGTGGCGCCAGGGCGCTGGCCGGCATGATCGCGTCCACGGCCGCCACCGTCGAGATCACGGCGGTGGTCATCGGCGGTGGCGTGTCGGCCGCGGGCGAGGTGCTCTTCGAGCCGCTGGAACGCGCGCTCGACGACGTGACCGGCCTGCCCTTCGTCAAGGCGGTCCAGGTGCGGCAGAGCACTCTGGGGGTGCGCGCCAGCCTGGCCGGGGCCGCCAAGCTGGCCTGGACCTCCAACCCGCCGATCACCTGAAGCCGTCCGCCGGTCCGTTCTAGTCGCGTTCGGCCGCGGCCTGGGCCGCGCGGCGCTCGATGATGCGGCGGGTGAAGGGGATGACCTCCACCACGCGGCTGCCGAGGTAGGCGCCGACGAGGGCGAGGACCAGGAGCACGAAGGGGTTGGTGGCCACGCCGTTCATGGTGACGAATGCCTGCAGGAGCGCGTCGAACGCCATCGGGGAACTCCGGGGGACGAGGAGCGGGGAAGGAGTTCAGGGTAGCCCGGCCGCACGAATGCTCGCCGCTAAAACGGATAAAGGGTGACATGTTTGACCATGTCACCCTTTATCAACAGCACCTGGACGATCAGTGGAAGAAGTGGCGGGTCCCGGTGAAGTACAGGGAGATGCCGGCCTTCTTCGCCGCCTCGATGACCTGCTCGTCCCTGATGGAGCCGCCGGGCTCCACGACCGCGCGCACGCCGGCCTCCGTCAGCACCTCCAGCCCGTCGGGGAACGGGAAGAACGCGTCGGAGGCCGCCACCGAGCCGGCCACGCGCTCCCCCGCCCGGGTGACGGCCAGGCGGCACGAGTCGACCCGGTTCACCTGGCCCATGCCGACGCCCACGGTGGCGCCGTCGCTGGCCAGCAGGATGGCGTTCGACTTCACCGAGCGGCAGGCCCGCCAGGCGAACTCCAGGTCCGCCAGCACCTCGGGCGAGACGGGCTCGCCCGCCTTGAGCTCCCACTGCTGCGCCGAGTCGCCGGACGCGTCCACGCGGTCCACGGTCTGCACGAGCAGGCCGCCGTCGATCCTGCGGAACTCGGTCGGCGACGAGGGGCCCTCCTGGCAGGCCAGCAGACGCAGGCTCTTCTTGCCGCGCAGCACCTCCAGGGCCTCTTCGTCGTAGCCGGGCGCGATGACGACCTCGGTGAACACCTCGAAGATCTGCCTGGCCAGCTCCGCCGTGACCGTCCGGTTCACGGCGATCACGCCGCCGTACGCGGAGACGGGGTCACAGGCGTGCGCCTTGCGATGCGCGTCGGCGACGTCGGCGCCGACGGCGATGCCGCACGGGTTCTGGTGCTTGATGATGGCCACGCAGGGCTCGGAGAAGTCCCAGGCGGCCCGCCAGGCGGCGTCGGCGTCGAGGTAGTTGTTGTACGACATCTCCTTGCCGTGCAGTTGCCCGGCCCCGGCCAGCCCGCCGGATCCGGCGGTGCCGCCCGCGTAGAGGGCCGCGCGCTGGTGCGGGTTCTCGCCGTAGCGCAGGGTGGCCTTACGCTCGTACGCCGTCCCGGCGAAGTCGGGGAACTCCTCGCCGCCCCCCACGTACGTGCCGGCGAACCAGTTCGCCACCGCCACGTCGTACGAGGCCGTGTGCGCGTACGCGACGCCCGCCAGCCGCCGCCGCTGGGTCAGCGTGAAGCCGCCCTCGGCCAGCGCGTCGAGCACGTCGCCGTAGAAGCTCGGGTTCACCACGACGGCGCAGGTGTTGTGGTTCTTGGCGGCGCCGCGGATCATGGCCGGGCCGCCGATGTCGATCTGCTCGACGCACTCCTCGTCGGACGCCCCCGAGGCCACCGTCTCCTGGAACGGATACAGGTTCACCACCACGAGCTGGAACGGCTCGATCTCCAGCTCTTCGAGCTGCGCCAGGTGGTGCGGCTTGGTGATGTCGGCCAGCAGCCCGGCGTGCACGCGCGGGTGCAGTGTCTTGACCCGCCCGTCCAGGCACTCGGGGAAGCCGGTGAGCTGCTCCACCTTCGTCACCGGGATCCCGGAGGAGGAGATCGCGGCGGCCGTGCCGCCGGTCGAGACGATCTCCACTCCGGCGCCGTCGAGGGCTCTGGCCAGCTCCTCGAGCCCGGACTTGTCGTAAACAGCGATCAGCGCGCGCCGGATGGCGATGCGAGTCACGTGGTCTCCCCTCCTGTGTGGTTGCCGATGCGGACGTTGCGCCCGCTGACCGTCCAGCCCTCGCGAGCCATCCGGCCGACGGTCTCGACGAGCAGCCGGCGTTCGACCGTCTTGATGCGCTCGTGCAGGACCGCCTCGTCGTCGTCCGGCTGCACGGGCACCGCCGTCTGGGCCACGATCGGCCCCGTGTCGACGCCCTCGTCGGCCAGCATCACCGTGCAGCCGGTCACCTTGACCCCGTGGGCCAGCGCGTCACGCACGCCGTGCGCGCCGGGGAACGAAGGCAGCAGCGCCGGATGGGTGTTCAGCACGGGGAACGCGTCGAGCGTCGGCGTACCCAAAATTTTCATGAAGCCCGCGGACACGACCAGGTCCGGCTCGTACGAAGCGATCTTGGCCGCGATGGCGGCATCCCATTCCGATCGTTTCGCATAATCGCCCATTTTTTCGACGAATGTCGGGATATCCGCCCTGGTAGCCCGAGCCAGACCCTCGATGCCGTCCCTGTCGGCACCGACCGCTACCACCCGAGCGCCGTACGACGGGTCGGCGGAAGCGTCCAGCAGGGCCTGTAGGTTGGTTCCAGAGCCGGAGACGAGGACGACGAGCCGCCCAGCCTTAGACACACGCACTCCAATGAGGAAACAGGGTGGGGGTCACAGGGTATCTGTTCATCGTCCGGCGACGCAGAGGAGGTCAGGTGTCGACACCGGTGAAGGCACCGGCAGGCCAGCAGCCCGCGGAGTCAGCGGGCCGCCGAGCGATCTGGTTGTCCATCGCAGCGCTGGCCATGACGTTCATGTTGCCGCTCGCGGGGCTGGTCATGGCGCTGTTCGCGCTGATGGCCGGGGTCCGCGCGCTGCCGTTGCTGCGAGGGGAGGGCAGGCCCACCGGCGTGGCGGTGGGTGGCATCACGGTGTCCTCGATCGCCCTGGCCCTGTCGGCCGCGGCCACGGCGATGCAGCTCTACCTCATGGACGAGTACTCCGCCTACCAGGAGTGCATGAAGGGCGCCACCACCGTTTCGGCGCAGGGCGAGTGCTTCACCCAGTTCAGGGACGCCGCGGAGCGCAAGCTCCCGGCCGACGTGCTCGAAGTTCTCGGCGCCATGCAGCCGTGACGGCTCCGGCCGTCCCGCCCCCGGGGCGGCCGGAGTCAGTCGCGGTCCCAGGCGTACGGATCGACGTAGATCACATGGCCGCCGCGGTCGTCCGACTCGTCCACGATGTCCTTACGCGGCGGCCGGGCGGCCGGCGGCGGGCCCTGCGGACGCGGGCGCGCCTGGGCCAGGGTCTCCGCCTCGGCTGAGGCGTGCTCGTCCTGCCAGTCGTCCCTGATGACCGGGATCTCCTGGGTGTCGGCCTCCGTGGCGTCCATCCAGTGGCCGGGCAGCGGACGCGGATCCGACTCCGCCAGCCCCACCCTGCTGGCCGCCTTGGCCAGCGCGGCGCCCGCCTTGCGCACGGGGGCCGCCGCCTTGTCGAGCGGCACCCGGGCGCGCTTGTTGAGCAGCAGCAGGTTGGTCACCCCGGCCGAGATGCCCGCGGCCACGCCGACCTCCAGCGCCACCGACAGCGCCACCTCCCAGGGCGAGGGCCCGACCGTGGCCAGCCGCCCGCCGCCGATGGGCCCGCCGGACAACGCCGCCAGCACACCCGCCACGAGCCCCGTCGAGACCCCGGTGAGGAACCCCCACAGCGGCGCCGCCTCGTACGACGGCGACGGGGAGATCCTGGCCACCATCACGCCCGCCACGGCCCCCGCCGCGAACGGCACGGCGACCACCGCCATCATCCACGCCGGCACCGGCCCGCTCTCCGGCAGCGCGCCCAGCAGCGGCAGGCTGGGCACGGTGCCGAGCTGCACGCCCGTGGGCGCCACCAGGGTGTCCGCGCCGATCGCGAACCCGGGCCCGGCGATGTAGGAGAAGGCCCACACCACGGCGTTGAGCACGTAGAGAAGCTGCAGCAACGCCAGCAGCACGCCGCCCACGAACCCGGGCGAGAGCACGTCGGACAGCTCCTCGACCTGCCGGAAGTTCAGCGCGACGGCGAGCAGCACGAGCACGAACCCGGCCACGAGCAGCAGCGCCGTGGCGACCGCCGTGCCGACCGTCAGGGCGCGCACGCGCTCGGGCAGCAGCCGCAGCATCACCCGCCACGGCCCGATCATGCGCGCGGTGGCCAGCGAGCCCGCCAGGAACGCCAGCAGGAAGTGGCTGAGCAGCGCCTCACCGATGAAGGGCTGGGTGATCTCGTTGCTCGCCACGAGCGCGATCAGGCCGGCGAGCAGCGCGTACGGGGCCGCCAGCGACACCCCGGCCTGCGCCACCAGCACGAGCTGGGCCCGGCGGCGCGCCCCGGCCTGCTCCCTGGGACTGTTCTTCGGCAACCGGGCCGGCAGGCGCAGCCGCAGGTCGGCGTCGCGGGCCATCCATCGGCCCGCGCGGTAGAGCAGCACGGCGGGCAGGAACATCAGCCCGAGCGGCAACAGGCCGACCCGCCCGCTCGGAATGGCGAACCCGGCGTGGTGGGCGGCCAGCCACAACTGCGCCGCCGTGCGGAACACCCCCGGCAGCCCGGTGCCCAGCGTGCCACGCGGCGCCGCGATCCAGCCGACCAGGGTGAGCGTGGTGAGCGCGGCCAGGCCGACGCCGAGCGTGAAGACAGCGGCCAGCATTCCCGACACCGGTAGTGGGCGCCTGGTCTCGTCGTCGTCGCCGGAGAGCTTGCCAAGCATCGACCGGGGGGCTGTACGCAACTGGTCGAGGATCGCCGTCACAGGGCGATTTTCTCAATCTTTCCCAACCAAAGCTTGGTTGACGCGCCGTACTCCCCTGACTTCCCGCACGGCGCTCCTCCGTCCGTCCGCCTCGGCGCCCGCTCTTCCATCCGTCGCGATGCTCCTTGTTCGATCCGTTACGGCACAGCCACCTTGCCCCACCCGCCGTCGCGGGCGCGCCCCCTTCCAGGGAGACGCCGCCTGAACCCGTCAGTGGCGCGCCGCCGTCACGACGCGAAGTGGGCCGGGTTCCGTGGCGACCCGTGAACCGTCCGGGAGGGGCGAGGTTCTCCCGGACGCACGAAAGCCCCACGCGGATGGGCCGCGCGGGGCTTTTCGCGCTGTGGGGTCAGCGTGCCTGCATGATCTCGCGCATGAGGCGGGCCGTCTCGGAGGGGGTCTTGCCGACGCGGACGCCGACCTTCTCCAGGGCCTCCTTCTTGGCCTGGGCGGTGCCGGCGGAGCCGGACACGATGGCGCCGGCGTGGCCCATCGTCTTGCCCTCGGGGGCGGTGAAGCCCGCCACGTACGCCACGACCGGCTTGCTGACGTGCTGCTCGATGTAGGCCGCGGCCCGCTCCTCGGCGTCGCCGCCGATCTCGCCGATCATCACGATCGCGTCGGTGCCGGGGTCCTCCTGGAAGGCCTGCAGCGCGTCGATGTGCGTGGTGCCGATCACGGGGTCGCCGCCGATGCCCACGGCCGTCGAGAAGCCGAAGTCACGCAGCTCGTACATGAGCTGGTAGGTCAGCGTGCCGGACTTGGAGACCAGGCCGATACGGCCGGCGGTGGTGATGTCGGCGGGGATGATGCCGGCGTTGGAGGCGCCGGGCGAGGCGATGCCGGGGCAGTTGGGGCCGATGATGCGGGTCTTGTTGCCGTTGGCGACGGCGTAGGCCCAGAACTCCGTGGAGTCGTGCACCGGCACGCCCTCGGTGATCACGACGCAGAGCGGGATCTCCGCGTCGATGGCCTCCTTGACCGCGTCCTTGGTGAACTTCGGCGGCACGAACACGACCGACACGTCGGCGCCGGTCTGCTCGATCGCCTCCTTGACCGTCCCGAACACGGGCAGGCCCTCGTGCGTGGTGCCGGCCTTGCGGGCGTTGACGCCGCCGACGACCTTGGCGCCCGAGGCGAGCATGCGGCGGGTGTGCTTGGTGCCCTCACCACCGGTCATGCCCTGGACGATGATCTTGCTGTTGTCAGTCAACCAGATGGCCATGGGTCACGCACCTACCGCAGCGAGCTCGGCGGCGCGCTTGGCCGCTTCGTCCATCGTGTCTACCAGCTCGACGCGCGGGAGCGCGGCGTCGGCCAGGATCTGCCGCCCGAGCAGGGCGTTGTTGCCGTCGAGACGGACCACCAGCGGGTGGGTCACGGCCTCGCCGCGGCTCTCCAGCAGCTTGAACGCCGAGACGATGCCGTTGGCGACGGCGTCGCAGGCGGTGATGCCGCCGAAGACGTTCACGAAGATCGACTTGACGCTCGGGTCGGAGAGGATGATCTCCAGGCCCGCGGCCATCACCTCGGCCGAGGCGCCGCCGCCGATGTCGAGGAAGTTGGCGGGCGACGGCTTGCCGGGGAACGCCTCGCCGGCGTAGGCGACGACGTCGAGGGTGGACATGACCAGGCCCGCGCCGTTGCCGATGATGCCGACGTCGCCGTCGAGCTTGACGTAGTTGAGGTCCTTCTCCTTGGCCTTGGCCTCGAGCGGGTCCTCGGCCGCCTTGTCGGCCAGCGCCTCGTGGTCGGCCTGGCGGAAGGCGGCGTTCTCGTCGAGGGTGACCTTGCCGTCGAGGGCCTTCACCTGGCCGTCGGCGGACAGGATCATGGGGTTGACCTCGACGAGCGTGGCGTCCTCGTCGACGAAGCAGCACCAGAGCTTCTCGATGAGCTCGGCGGCGCCGTCGACCGCCTTCTCCGGCAGGCCGCCGGCCACCGCGATCTCGCGGGCCTTGGCGCGGTCGACGCCCGTCAGCGCCGAGACCGGCACCTTGGCGACCTTCTCCGGCGAGGTGTGCGCGACCTCTTCGATGTCCATGCCGCCCGCGGCGGAGCAGATCGCGAGGAACGTGCGGTTGGCGCGGTCGAGCAGGAAGGAGAAGTAGTACTCCTCCGCGATCGCGCTGGCCTCCTCGACGAGGACCTTGTGGACCGTGTGGCCCTTGATGTCCATGCCGAGAATGGCCTCGGCCTTGGTGACGGCGTCGGCGGCGTCGTCGGCCACCTTCACGCCGCCGGCCTTTCCACGGCCACCGGTCTTGACCTGAGCCTTGACGACAACGCGGCCGGTCAGCTCAGTGGCGGCCGACCGTGCCTCCTCCACAGTGTGGGCGACGATGCCGCGCGGCACAGGGATGCCGTAGTCAGCGAAGAGCTCCTTCGCCTGATGTTCGAACAGGTCCACGAGGGTCCGTCCTTGCTTATCCGACTGATGTTCGACGCCCCGGGCAACCCGTGCGTGCCGGGCGTTTCCGCCAGTGAAGCCTAGCCCGAAGCTTGACCTGCCCAGGTCACCGGGGCGAGGTTCTTCCGCTATGTGACGGTGATCTCACTTCCCCAGGACGGCACCTGCACGGAAATTGCATGAATTAGCCGCCATATACCCTGCCACTCGATATATGGTCGTGATCTTCCAATGGAAAGCTTGCCTCCGCTCCTCGTTGTAATGCCGAAGGAAACCAGAATGAAGCGAATTCTCGCGGTTCTGACGCTCGCGTCGTCGGCCGCGATCATTGCCGCCGCACCCGCGCAGGCCGCGCCCGTGAACCCGGCGAAGGCATTGAAGAAGCAGTACGTGGCCGGGCACGGCGTACGGGTCTCGGAGACGGCCCGCATGTCCGGGTTGGGCACAGGCTCGCAGGTGTCGACGACGACCGGGGCCCTGGAGTTCGGTAAGTCGGGAATCGTCGCAACCGACCTCCGGTATCGCGCAAAGGGCGGACTGGCCGGCCTCTCTCCGACCCGGACAATCACCGTCGGCAAACACTCGTACGCTCAGGGTGGGATATACAGCGAGGGTTTGCCCGAAGGTAAGACTTGGGTGCGCTACCCCAACGACATGAGCCAGCGCAGCACCAGCCAGCCGCTTGACATCTTCGATTCCAAGGTGCTCAAAACCCTCGTCTCGAAGGCCAAGAGCTTCAAGGGTGGAACGTACCGGGGCGCGCTCACGTTCGGTGAGCTCGGCAAGCTCTACGGCGAACCGATCAACAAGGCGCTGGGCAAGGTCAAGATCAACTATGCGCTCGGCGTCAACTCCAAGGGCCTCATCACGGGGATCCGCAGCGAGTACGTCATAGACTTCGGCGTCCTCGGCAAGAGCACCGCCAACGTGAGCACGCGTTACACGGGCTGGGGCGCCAAGATCACGGTCAAGGCCCCGCCGTCCGACGCGGTGATCGACTTCACCGAGCTCGGGGCCGAGACGGAAGTTCCGCAGGAGATCCCGAACGGCTCGCTGAACTCGCTCGGCACGGCCCGGTAACCCCGGCCCCGTCGAGCCCTCCGACCGGGGCCGGACCTGATCCGGCCCCGGTCATCACCATCACCCCCTCTCGACATCTAAGGAATTCCGCATGAAGCGAATCCTGACCGGCGTGGCGTTAGCCGCGTCCGCCGCCTTGGTGACCGCCACGCCCGCGCTGGCCGCCGCGCCCAAGGACCCGGTGGTCGCCGTCAAGAAGCAGTTCGTCGCCGGCAAGGGCGTGAAGTTCACCGAGCGCACCACCGTGGCGAACGAGTACGGGCGTGGGGTGTTCCTCCGCCGCACCGGCGCCCTGCAGTTCGGCAGGTCGGGGATCACCGCCTCCGACATCACCGGCAAGCTGAACATCTCGTCGAAGGACCTGGAGGGCCTCGACGAGAGCGGCGACGCGGCCGACTCGGCGGCGACGATCAAGGCGATGATCCAGCCCGAGCGCACGATCCGGATCGGCACCACGTCGTACATCTCCGGCAACATCTGGACGACGCTGCTGCCCGAGGACAAGACCTGGTTCAAGGCGGCGAACGGCCCGACCGGCGGCATGCTCGGCTCCTTCGGCCAGCCGCTGAACCTGGCCGAGCCCGCCACGATCAAGACCCTGCTCAAGGGCGCCAAGACCACCGGCAGCGGCTACGCCGGCAAGACGCTGGTCCGCGACCTGTGGAAGGCGTCGCCCTGGCTGCGCGCCACCTGGCTGTCCAAGCCGTCCGCCAAGGCGATGAAGTCGGCCATCACCTGGCGGCTCACCGTGAACAAGTCGGGCCTGCCCACCCGGATCGTGTCGACCTTCCCGGCGACCGCGATGGGGGTCTCCGGCGGGACCGTGAGCGTGGACACCAGCTACACCGGCTGGGGCTCCGCGGTGTCGATCAAGGCCCCGCCCGCCGACGAGGTCGCCACCAAGTTCTCGGACGGCGAGGACGACATCACCAGCCTCGACCTGCCCCTCGGCAACCTGGCCGGCTGACCCTGGCCCCCTCTCCCGCCGGCTCCGGCGGGAGAGGATCCTTCTTCGGCCGGGACGCCGATGCCCCGCCTTCCGAGGCGCGGGCGAGCACCGGCGCCCGGCACGCAGGCGAAGACCGGGCTTCCGGCACGAGGGCGAGCGTCCGTGTGTGCCTGGCCCGGGTATCGAAGAGAGCGGCGACAGGCCCGATCGGCACGAACCCCAGGGTCCGGGGTCTGGTACCGGTCAGGTGAGACTCAGCCGGGTGTCCCGGAGACCCGCCCACTCCAGCGAGTGCCTGATCCCCTCCTCGATCGAGTAGCGGGCGCGCCAGCCGAGCAGCCGGTGGGCGCGGTCGCTGCGCGTGTAGGCGCCGGCCACGTCGCCCGGACGGGCCGGGGCCTCGACGAGTTCGATCGGCCGATCGACGACGCGGTTGAACGCCTCGGCCAGTTCCCGGACCGTGGTGCCCGCGCCGGTGCCCAGGTTGATCACGTCGGTGTCGAGGTCGTCGAAGCGGCGCAGCGCCGCCACATGGGCGGCGGCCAGGTCCCAGACGTGGATGTAGTCGCGGATGCCGGTGCCGTCGCTGGTGGGCCAGCCGGTGCCGGTGATGCGGAACGGGGCCCGCTCCTCATACGCCTCGATCATCTTGCCCAGGGCGTGGCTGGGACGGCGGAGCTGCAGGCCCGTGCGCATCTGGGGGTCGGCGCCGATCGGGTTGAAGTAGCGCAAGGAGAGGATCTTGATGGGCAGGCCGGCGGCGATGTCGGCGAACATCCCCTCGCAGACGGCCTTCGTGCGCGCGTACGGGCTCTGGGGGTCGAGCGGGGACTCCTCGGTCACCGTGTGGTCGGCGCCGGCGCGGTAGATCGACGCCGAGGAACTGAAAATCATCCGGATGCGTCCGTTTCGGCTGTTTCGGCCGTTTCGGAGCAGGTGGTCGACGAAGTCCAGGCTCTTGGCGACGTTCGCGCGGTAGTAGCCGAGGGGGTCGGCCACGGAGTCGGGGACCACGATGAGGGCCGCGCAGTGGATAACGGCCTCAATATCCGGATTTTCGGCAAATATCTTGTCAACCAGCGGGCCGTCGCTGATATCCCCCTCGTAGAACACCCGGCCCTCGGCGAACTCCCGTCGTCCCGTCACGAGATTGTCCAGAATCACCGGGTCGATCCCGGCGTCGAGGCACGCCGACGCGATCGTGCTGCCGATATAGCCCGCCCCGCCAGTAATCAAAACGCGCATCCCCGAACCCTAGCCACTCCCTCGGTACGCGTGAGCATGCCTGTGGATAACTCGCCCAGACCCGCTGCCGGGCGGAACGGCAGGGCGCGTCCGACGACACCCGGCCGCACACGGATCCCCTGACAACGTGACATGACGGCGGAGATCTGGCCTGGCCGGCTTTCGCGCGCGACATTTCCTGCCATGGGCAGGGACGTGCCAGTGGTCATATCCGGGCTTTGACGGGCATGACACTGGAGTACATACAGCGCGTGCGCACCAACGAATCCGTACACACCTGGGATGTTTGAGACGACCTGCGACCTTGGGAGTGTGTCAAGCCCGTGCCCCGTGCTCTGCCCCCCGCCGCCCCGCACTCGCCCGCCCGGCAGCTCGCCAGGCGACTCCTCGGGCGACTCGCCACACCGCTCACCCGGTCGGCCGCCAGACCACCGTTCAGGTCACTCACCCGACCGCTCGCCGCATCACACGCGGAACAACCCTCCGAGCCGACCACCGGACCGACCGCCGGGCCGATCTTCGGGCCGATCTTCGGGCCGCATGCCGGACCGACCGCCGGCCCCCATGCGGGCCCGCATGGCGAGCCATCCACCGTGCCGGGTGCTGGGCGGATCACCAGGACACCGACCGGCTCACCCGCTTCCCGGGCCGCCTCCCGAGCCCCTTCGCGTGCCCGCTCGCGAACCATCCCAGGTCCTCGTGCCCTGGTCGCCAACCTGGTCGCCAACCTGGTCGCCGCCCTGGTCGCCGTCACCATGGCCACGGCCTGCGGCGTCGTCGGCCTGCCGTCCATGGACACGAAGGGGGCCGACTCGTTCCAAGAGGACGTCGTCACGGCCCGCACGCTGACGGAGGAATTCTGGAAGCAACAGTTCCAGCAGCTCGGCAGCGCCTACCGCCCTATCGCCGACTTCATCCCCTACTCGGGGAACGCCGGTCCTGCCTGCGGCAACCAGCCCGCTGTCCCGAACAACGCCTTCTACTGCCCGATCGGCCACTTCATCGCCTACGACCAGGACTGGATGGAAGGGCTCTGGAACGAGATGGGCGACGGGTCGGTCTACATCATCATCCCGCACGAGTTCGGGCACGCGGTGCAGGCGCAGCTCCGTACCGAGTTCACGCTGAACGTCCAGCTTGAGCTGCAGGCCGACTGCTACGCGGGCGGCACCCTGTCCGGGCTGGTCGGCTCGGGCGCGCTGAAGGCGGAGGAAGGGGACGAGAACGAGCTGTTCGTGAGCCTGGCGGCGGCGGGCGACCCCACGGACGACTGGCTCAACCCGGCCGCGCACGGGACGTCGGAGCAGCGACAGGCGTCGTTCGTGCAGGGATATCGGGGCGGGGTGCGGGCCTGCTGAGGACGTACGTCCGCACGGCCGATCGAACCTGGGGATGTATCGACAGGTCAACCCGCAGGAGGATGTTACCGATCATGACCTCGCTCTACCGTTGAGCCATGCCATTGGAGGAGATCAACTGGCTGCGCCGGGGCGCGTGCAGATCCAGTGACCCCGACCTCTTCTTCCCCCTCGCGCCCACGCCCTTGCAGGAGTCCCGTGCCAAGGCGGTCTGCGCGACCTGCCAGGTGCTGGAGGAATGCCGCTCCTACGCCTTACGAGCCGGGGAGGCGGAAGGCATCTGGGGCGGCCTCACACCGGAAGAACGCCGCCGCACCCGCTTCCCCGACGGCTGGCGCCGTCCCGCCGCCTCCTGACCTGCACACCCCACCGGCGGAACGACAGCGTGGTGAATCGCGGCGCGCAAATGGAGGCATCGCGAGAGTCGGGTGCGGCCGGTGGTGGGTGTCGGTTGGGGTGGAACGCCTGGGTGGGCGGTTGAGTGCCGCCTGCGTCGGGCGGGACGTAGCCTGCAAGGGTGCTGCTGCGATCGATCGCCGTTCTGACCGCCGCCAACATCCTCAACAACAAGATCGCCCCGCGCCTGGGGCCGCTGACCTCCGCCGCCGCGACGGCCGCGCTGGTCGCGATGGCGCGCAGGTCAGGCGTGTCCTGGGAGGAACTCGGGTTCGAGCACGGCCGGCGGGGCGCCGTTGCCGGGGGTGCACTGGCGGCGGCCGTGGCCGGTGTTTACACGGTCGGCATCGCCTTGCCGCGTACCCGGCCGTTGTTTCACGACGAGCGTGCGCTGTCGCTCTCGCGCGCTCGTGTCCTTGAGGAGGCACTGCTTCAGGTCCCAGTCGGCACGGTGTTGCTGGAGGAGGTGGGTTTTCGCGGAGCGCTGTACGCGATGGTGCGTCGGCGGCGTGGCACGGTCGCGGCCACAGCCGTCTCCTCCACGCTGTTCGGGCTCTGGCACATCCTGCCCTCCATCGACATGGCCCGGGCCAATCCCGCGCTCGGCGCCCTGACCGCAGGTGAGTCGCCTGGGCATCTGGATACCGCGCGGGTCGTGGTGGGCAGTGTGGTGTCCACGGCGGCGGCCGGGGTGCTGTTCTGTGAGCTGCGCCGGCATCGTGGGCTGCTGACTCCCGCCATGCTGCATCTGGCTACCAACTCGCTGGGGTATCTCTTCGCCCGGGTCGCGGCCAAGATGGACGGTCCCAAGGCCGTTCCGGCTACCACCGACGCTCTGCCCGACAAGCCCGCTCCGGCCCGCTGACCTCAGCCCCCACCAGGCGACGTCAGGATGAACCGTCGATGAACCGCGTCGCGGCATCGGGCTGCGCTCGCTGAGGCTGCTCCCATCCGCCGGGTTCCGCGCGCTCGGCGGCGACGCCCCCACCCGTTTTCTCCTTCCCGCCAGGGTCAGTCACGCCCACGGAGTCCGCCGCACCAACCGGACCCTCCCACGCACGCGAACTCCCCACCCTGCGAAACCACCGCCAAGTGCCGGGCCAGTTCACTCGGTTGTGACGCTCCCACCGATCC
>NZ_SSXE01000143.1 GCF_021699195.1 Nonomuraea sp. MG754425
CCCCCACTCCCGCCCACGCCCACGCCGTCTGCCACGGCGCCCACCATCGGGCCGGTGAAGGCGGCGGCGAAGCGGTGGGCGTACACGTTCGAGCGCCCCAGGTCCGTCTACTGGAAGCAGACTCAGGTCCTCAACGTGTCCGGACATTTCGTGAGCCATCTCGAACTGAATGTCCGTGGCTTCACCGGCGACGGCCGGAAGAAGTGGGAGCGGAACTTCCCCGGCGACCCGGAATCCCCGGACTTCGGCGGCTCCGACGCCGAGCTCCACCAGGCCGCCGGCGTGCTGATCATGTCGTACGAACACCCCACCGAGGACGCCTGGCCCCAGCCCAACGTGGTCGAGGCACTCGACCCCGCCACGGGGCGCACCCTGTGGAAGAACGTCACCTCGCCCTACCAGACCGTCGTCGGCGACACGGTCTACACACCGCTCTGCCGGGGGAAGCAGACCGGGCGCCAGGACGACTGCATGCTGAGCGCGCGCGACGCGCGAACCGGGCGGGCACGCTGGACGATCCCCACCGAGCACGTGCCGTTCGTCCTGGACGGGGACGACACGACGCTGGTGATGCGCACCCAGCCGAAGGGGGTCAGGGGGAAGTTCTGGCTGACCACGCTGGACAAGCGGACCGGAGCCCGGCTGGGCCTGCGCGTCGAGTCACGCGCGTTCGCGGGCGGACAGTCGCTGCCGGCGCAGTTCGGGTCCGCCGTCCACCTGGTGTCCGGCAAGGTGATCCAGGTCGCCGAGGTCCTCGTCCAAGAGGCCGGGCGATGCGACATCGTGGAGGCCGCCCGCGACGCCCGCACCGGGAAGCGGCTGTGGCGCGCCGCCTGGCAGGACCCCGGCTGCGAACACAGCCGCTTCGCGGGCGGCGCGCTTGCCGGCGTGGCCGCCGACGGACGGCCGACACTGCGCGACCCGGCCACCGGCGAGATCACCTGGACCGGCACCGCACCTGGCCGGATCATCGACGCGGACGGCGACGACGTCCTGGTGAGTTCGACGACGAAATACACGGTGTACGGCGACGCGCACGAGTGGTCGGTGGACGCCACCGCGCTCGGCGGCGCGTTCCTGATGAAGGGGCGGCTGCTGGCGACGCGCCGGCAGCAGTCGGCGCTCGCCCTCGACCTGCGTACCGGCAGCCCGCTCTGGCAGGCGAACGGCCGCATCGTGGGGGCGGGCGACGACTGGCTGGCGACGATCGCCAACGACGACGGCAAGAAGACGATCAGGGTCTACCCGCTCTAGCCGCACCCGGCCGGGGCGCGCCCGCGCCCTGCTCGGGTACGCTCGCCCGCCTCTCATGCCGTCCGTGATCCGCCTCCTCGCTGGGCCTGGTCAGGTGGCCTGGCAGGGGCGACGATCGGCCCATGAGCATGGACATGCGCACCCAGGAGCTCGCCGACCGGTTGGAGATCGCCGCCCTGCTGGCGCGGTACACCTACGCCATCGACTCGGGGCGGTGGGACCTGCTCGACGAGGTGTTCAGCAGGGACGCGGTGATCGACTACAGCTCCTCCGGCGGCATCAGGGGCAGCCGGGACGAGGTCAAGGCGTGGCTGGCGGAGGTGCTCACGCACTGGCCGTCCCGGCTGCACCTGGTCGGGGCCGCGTACATCGACTTCGGCGACGGCGAGGCCCGCGTGGTCGCGCCCTTCACCGACACCCTGGCCCCGACGCGGGAGATGGTGGCCGCCACGACCGAGGGCTTCCTGCACGGCGGCGGCCACTACCACCACCGTATGCTCCGCACCCCGGACGGCTGGCGCAGCACCGAACTGGTGGAGGAGCAGAGCTGGCGCACGGTGTGCTGAGACGGTGTGCTGAGAAGGGGGCGACAGGGTCGGCGGACAGGGGTGTGCCTGTTGGGGTAGGCGTCCGGTTTTCGAATAGCGCGGATGCTGTATGGATGACCGGCGAACCTCCCACCGACCTGATCCGCAGCGTCTCACGCGCGCTCCGCGTGCTCGAGGAGGTCTCGCGCGCCGAGCGTCCGTTGCCGGTCAAGGTCATCGCGCGCCGCTGCGGCCTGAACCTGGCCACCTCGTACCATCTGGTCCGCACCCTGTGTTACGAGGGTTACCTGCATCGGATGTCCGACGGCGGCTACCTGCCGGGCTCTCAGGTGGCCGAGCGGTTCCACGAGATGCTGGCGGCGTTCGGCCGGCCGCCGCAGGCCGCCGCCGTGCTGCGGCACCTGGCCGCCGTCACCGGCCACACCGCGTATCTGGCGCGGTTGTCGGAGGAGCGGCTGGTCGTGGTGGACGTGGCCGAGGGACCGCGTTCGCCGTACCTGGAGGAGTTGCGGGCGGGGCTGGAGACGGCGCCGCACGCGACGGCGCTGGGCAAGGCGCTGCTGCTGTCGCTGTCGGCCCGCGCCCGGCGCGCCGTCCTGACCGCGAGCGGCCTGCGCCGCTTCACCTCCTCGACGCCGGCCAGCGTCGAGGACCTGGAGGCGGAGCTGTCGCGATTACGGCCCGGGCAGGTGGTGGAGGAGCACGGGCAGTTCAGGCAGGACGTGGCGTGCGCGGGCGCGGTGGTGCCCGGCACGGGGTGGGCCGTCGGCATCTCGGCCCGGGGGCTGTCCATCCCGCAGATCGCGCGCATCCGCCTGGCCGAGGCCGTCCGGGAGCTGGATGACTCATCACGCCTCCCGGACGGGGCAGAAGGCATGGAGTGAGGGTGATCCTGTTCGGGGCGAGCGGCCTGATCGGGCGGGAGGTGCTCAGGGAGTGCCTGCTCGACGGCCGGGTCACGGCCGTGCTGGCGGTCGGGCGCGTCCCGGCCGGGCTCTCGTGCGGGAAGCTGCGCGCGACCGGGGAGGCCGGCCTGCCTCTCGTCGAGGACGAGTCGCGCGGGTACGACGCGTGCCTGTGCTGCCCGGCCCCTGCCGGGACGGGTGTGACGGGCGGCAGCAGGCGGGCCGCCTGTGACGTCACGCTGACGGCGGCCTCGACGCTGGCGCGGATCAGCCCCGGGTCGCGCTTCGTGTACGTGTCCGGCGTGGACGCCCAGGGGCGGCCCACCGGCCCGGAAGCGGCCGGCCGGGTGGAGGAGGCGCTGCGGGCCCTGCCGCTGGAGGCGTACGCGCTCCGGCCCGGCCCCGTACGCCCCTCCGCCCTGGCTGCGCCGAGCCGGGTGGTCTACCTGGTCATTCGCCCGCTCCACGCGCTGCTGCGGCGGCTGGCCGGGAGCGGGACGGCCGCGGCGGGGCCGATCACGGCCGCGCGGCTCGGGCAGGCGATGATCACGGTGGCCGAGCGGGGGGCGGACCGCCGGGTGCTCGGACCGGGCGACATCGACGCGCTCTGACCTCATGATGGAATAACCCGGGGGACGCGGACGCTACCGTAACCGTCAAAGTTTCAACAGTCTGGGTTGGTGACTAAAATGCAGTTCGGCATCTTCAGCGTGGGTGACGTCACCACGGACCCCACCAACGGCAGGACCCCGACCGAGAACGAGCGGATCAAGGCCATGGTCACGATCGCGCTCAAGGCCGAGGAGGTCGGGCTCGACGTGTTCGCGACCGGCGAGCACCACAACCCGCCCTTCGTGCCGTCCTCCCCCACCACGATGCTCGGCTACATCGCGGCCAGGACCGAGCGGCTGCAGTTGTCCACCGCCACGACGCTGATCACGACGAACGACCCGGTGAAGATCGCCGAGGACTTCGCGATGCTCCAGCACCTGGCGGACGGCCGGGTGGACGTCATGCTGGGCCGGGGCAACACCGGGCCGGTCTACCCGTGGTTCGGGCAGGACATCCGGCAGGGCATCCCGCTGGCCGTCGAGAACTACGCGCTGCTGCACAAGCTCTGGCGCGAGGACGTCGTGGACTGGGAGGGCCGTTTCCGCACGCCACTGCAGGGCTTCACCAGCACGCCGCGCCCGCTGGACGGGGTGCCGCCGTTCGTCTGGCACGGCTCCATCCGCAGCCCCGAGATCGCCGAGCAGGCCGCCTACTACGGCGACGGCTTCTTCGCCAACCACATCTTCTGGCCGAAGGAGCACTTCATGCGCCTGATCAGCCTCTACCGGCAGCGGTACGCGCACTACGGCCACGGCACCCCCGAGCAGGCCGTCGTCGGCCTGGGCGGCCAGGTGTTCATGCGCAAGAACTCCCAGGACGCGGTCCGCGAGTTCCGCCCCTACTTCGACGTCGCCCCCGTGTACGGCCACGGGCCGTCGCTGGAGGAGTTCATGGCCGAGACGCCGCTCACCGTCGGCAGCCCGCAGCAGGTCATCGACCGGACGCTGGAGTTCAGGGAGTTCTTCGGCGACTACCAGCGCCAGCTCTTCCTCATGGACCACGCGGGCCTGCCGCTGAAGACCGTGCTGGAGCAGCTCGACCTGCTCGGCGAGGAGGTCGTGCCGGTGCTGCGCAAGGAGTTCGCCAAGGACCGCCCGGCCGGCGTCCCGGACGCTCCCACGCACGCCTCACTGCTGGCGGCCAGGAACGACTCCGCGCCCGTCGGCGCCTGAACCGGAACCAGAAAGGAGCCCCATGAAGCTCGTCGTCGTCACGGCCGGGCTGACCCAGCCCTCCTCCACCCGCCTGCTCGGCGACCGCCTGGCCGAGGCGGTCGCGCAGCGGGCGGAGGTTGAGGTCAGCGTGATCGAGCTGCGCGACCTGGCCGTGGACATCGCCAACAACTTCGTCACCGGCTTCGCCAACGCCCGCCTGCGCGCGGCGATCGAGGCCGTGACGGAGGCCGACGCGCTGGTCGCGGTCACGCCGATCTTCAGTGGCTCGTACAGCGGCCTGTTCAAGTCGTTCTTCGACGTGATCGACAACACCGCGCTGGCGGGCAAGCCGGTGCTGATCGCGGCCACCGGCGGCACCGCCAGGCACTCACTGGCGCTGGAGCACGCGCTGCGCCCGCTGTTCGCGTACCTCAGGGCCGTGGTCGTGCCGACCGCCGTGTACGCGGCGTCCGAGGACTGGGGCGGCGGCCGGGACGCGTTCACCGACGGGCTCGGCGAGCGCATCGCGCGGGCCGCGCAGGAGCTGGCCGACCTGCTGCTGCGCCGGGCCCCGCGCGGGCCGGAGCCGGAGGCCGAGGTCGTACCGTTCGAGCAGCAACTGGCCGCTTTGCGGCTTGTGGAGTAGTTCCCGGACGGAATCCGGGTTCCAGGAGTATGGTCCGTCGGGACTCTTTCCTGACGATCAGGAGCAGAATGTGCTGACCGCCGGCCTCCTGGCCCTCTCCCTCACCGTCGCGGCCCCGGCCGGTCTCGCCGAGCCGCACAAGAAGGACATCGCCCTGCGGCTGGTGTCCAGCGCGGAGAACTCCTCCCTCGACTGGAAGGCCCAGTACGGCTACATCGAGGACATCAAGGACGAGCGCGGCTACACGGCCGGGATCATCGGCTTCTGCTCCGGCACCGGCGACATGCTGAAGCTGGTCGAGCTCTACACCGAGCGCGCCCCGGACAACGTGCTGGCCCGGTACCTGCCGGCCCTGCGCGAGGTGAACGGCACCGACTCCCACCAGGGCCTGGCGGACTTCCCGAAAGCCTGGCGGGCCGCCGCCAAGGACCCCGTCTTCCGGCAGGCCCAGAACGACGAGCGCGACCGCGTCTACTTCGACCCCGCCGTCCGGCAGGCCAGGAAGGACGGGCTGCGGGCGCTCGGCCAGTTCGCCTACTACGACGCCATCGTCATGCACGGCCCCGGCGCCGACCGGCTGAGCTTCGGCGGCATCAGGAAGGCCGCCCTGGCCAAGGCCCGGCCCCCGGCGCGGGGCGGGGACGAGGTGCGGTACCTGAACGCGTTCCTCGACGCCCGCAAGAAGGCGATGCGGGCCGAGGAGGCCCACGAGGACACCAGCCGGGTGGACACGATGCAGCGGGTCTTCCTCAGGAACGGCAACCTCGACCTCGAACCGCCGCTGAAGTGGAAGGTCTACGGCGACCCGTACACGATCAAGAAGTGAGCGCCCCGGTGGCCCGGGGCGCTCGCGGGCGGGTCAGGGCTTGACGGCGACGACGTCGTAGGCGGTTTCGGGCGTGGGGGTCGTGGTGAAGCGGGCGTTGGGCAGGTAGAGGCGGTGGCCGTGGGCGGCGACCGTCGTGGGCACGTCGAACCTGTCGTCGGTCAGCCGCTTGACCAGCTTGCCCGAGGCGCCGTCGCGGGCCAGGCCGATCACGGCGATCGTGTTCAGGCGGTTCTGGACGGCGTACAGGGTGCGGCCGGCCAGCAGCAGGCCGTCGCCGTTCACCAGGGACTCGCCGCCCAGGTCCACCTCGGTGGTGACGCCCGAGGACGGGTCCACCTCGAACAGCTTGCCGGTGTTGGACTGGACGATCAGCAGCGACCTCCCGTCGGGGCTCGGCGCGATGCCGTTGGCGTTGTTGCCGGTCGTGTACTGGATCGCGCCGCTGAGCGGGATCTTGACCGCCTCGGCGGGCAGCGCGCCGCCACGGCCGAGCTCCAGCTTGTACAGCACCGGGTTGGCGGAGTCGGTGAAGTAGGCGTCGCGGCCGACGAGGATCACGTCGTTGACGAACGACGTGCCGGTGGCGAGCTGGTACGACTTGAGCACCGCCCCGGTGCGCAGGTCGATCACGCGCGCGTTCCCGGCGGTGCCGCCCGCCACGAACAGGCGTCCGTGCCCGTCGGTCTTGAGCCCGAGCGACTGCGTGCCCGGCCCCTTGCTGATCACGCCGCCTTTCCCGGTACGCAGGTCGGCCCGGTAGATGTCGCCGGTCGCGCGGGAGCCGAAGTAGGCGTGCTGGCCCCCGATCGCGATGCCCTCCGGCTGGAATCCGGCGGGCAGCGGGAAGGTGTCGGGTCTGGTCGCGGCCTGTGCGGGAACGCCGCCGAGCAGGGCGGCGATCAGGGCACTGCCGAGTGCCGTCTTCAGGATCGCGGATCTCATGCGGCCCACGATGCCCAAGCGGCCGTCCGCGGCAAAGGCTCGTACGCGGCTTCACAGCGAGTTTTCAGCAACGCCCCGGATCAGGCGGGGCTCCCCGGGCTCGGGCCTCCTCCCGCGGGCGGAACCCAGCGAGTAGGTTGGGACAGAGCCAACCAAACGGGGTTAATCATGTCGAACGGTGCTCGTCATGCTCTGGGAGTGGTCGCGGGGCTGCTCCTTCCGCCTCTCGTCGCCGCCGGCCTGTGGTACGGCGTCGGCGACCTCACGCTCAGGGCCCAGCAGAGTTTCCAGATCTCCTGGGTCGCGGTCGGCGTGCTCGCCGTGACGGCGATCCTGCTGGCCTTCCTGACCGGCTCGCGCCTGTCGCCGGTGGCCTCGCTGTTCGGCGGCCTGGCCTTCGCCGCCGCCGGGGTGCTGCCGTTCGTCGAGACGCAGACCGGGCTGCGGCTGCTGCCCCTCGACCTGCTGCCGCCCGTCGTACGGACCGGGTTCACCTCCGTGGCCTACACGGGGCTGCAGGCGGTGCTCGGCGTGACGCTGCTGGTGGTCTCGTTGTTCCCGACACGCTGGCGGGGCTCCGCCCGCGACTACGCCGAGCCGGTCGAGTACGAGGCGGCCTACGGGCACCCGCCGGCGCCGTACCTGCCGCCGCACAGCGGCCCCGAGGACACCACCCGGCCGATGTACCGGGAGCGTTGAGCCGGACGCGACCTGGCAGAATGCGGCCATGCGCGACTTGAAGATCGTCGACTACCTCGACCGGCTCGCCGACCGGGTGCCCGCCCCCGGCGGCGGGGCCGCGGCGGCCCTGCACGCGGCCCAGGCCGCCGCACTGCTCGGCATGGTGGCCCGCTACACCACCGGGGAGAAGTACGCCGGCCACGCCGAGACCGTCGTCGCCGTGATCGCCGAGACCGACACCCTGCGCGCGCGGGCGCTGCGGCTGGCCGAGGAGGACGCGGCGGCGTTCACCGCCGTCGCCGACGCCTACCGGCTGCCCAAGGGCGAGGAGCGCACCGCCGCCATCGCCAGGGCGCTGGTGGGCGCGGCCGAGCCGCCCGCCAGGGTGGTCGAGACCGCCGCGCGCGTGGTCGAGCTGTGCGAGCTGCTGCTGCCGATCGGCAACCGCAACGTCGTCACCGACGTGGCCGCCGCCGCCGAGTCGGCCCGCGCCGCCCTCACCACGGCCAGGGTGAACGTCGAGATCAACCTCGGCGGCATCAAGGACGAGCGAGTACGCGAAGAGCTGAACATCCGCGTCTCGGGCGTGGACGCGGCCGTCGCCAGGGCAGACTGGGTGACCGCCGAGGTACGCGAGGAGATCTCTTGAAGACGCTGACCGGTAAGGACCTCGCCGCCGCCATCAGGGCCCAGACCCAGGCCGAGGCGGCGGCCGGCCCGCAACCGCGCCTGGCCGTGGTCGTCGCCACGGCCGACGAGGCCAGCCTGTGGTACGTCCGCTCGATCGCCAAGGCGGCGGCCGGCGTCGGCATCGCCTGCGATGTGATCGACCTGGGCCCCGAGGCGACCCCCGAGCGCATCGGCGAGACGCTGGCGCGGCTGTCGGCCGACCCCGACGTGCACGGCCTGATGTTGCAGACCCCGCTGCCCGCCGGCGCCTCGGCGCAGGAACTGGCCGCGGCCATCGACCCGCGCAAGGACGTCGACGGCGCCAACCCGCTCTCGCTCGGCCGGCTGGCGGCCGGGCTGCCCGCGTTCCCGCCCGCCACGGCCGCGGCCGTGCTGGCGCTGCTCGACCACCACGAGGTCGAGACGGCGGGGCGGCGGGCCGTGGTGGTGGGCCGCTCGACCGTGGTGGGCAAGCCGCTGGCGCACCTGCTGCTCGACCGGCACGCCACCGTCACCGTCTGCCACTCGCGCACCCGCGACCTGGCCGCCGTCACCTCGCAGGCCGAGGTGCTGGTCGCCGCCGCCGGGCGGGCCGGGCTCATCGGGGCCGGGCACGTGGCGCGCGGCGCGGTGGTGATCGACGTGGGCACCAACCCGACCGACGACGGCGGGCTGACCGGCGACGTCGACTTCGAGGCGGTCTCGGCGGTGGCGGGCGCGCTCACGCCGGTGCCCGGCGGCGTCGGCCCGGTGACCACCGCCCTGCTGCTCCGCCACACCGCCCGGGCGGCGAACCTGCCGTGACCCGCCTCCGCGCGACGATCTCGCCCCCCGTACGACCCCGCGCGCAACCCCGCGTCCTCGGCGCGGGCGCGCGCATCCACGACCTCAGGCGGAGGCTCCACGTTGGCTGACATCCTCGTCGTCCAGAACAGCAGGAGCGGCGGCCCCAGCCGCATGGGAGTGTGGCTGGAGGAGGCCGGGCTGAAGCTCGACGTCGTGCTCGCCCACGAGGGCGCTCCCCTGCCCGTCCGCCTCGACCACGACGCCATGATCATGCTCGGCGGCGGTTACCTGCCCGGCGACGACGAGCGGGCCCCGTGGCTGCGCGACGCGCGGCGGCTGATGGGGCAGGCGCTGGCCGAAGGGGTGCCCGTGTTCGGCATCTGCCTGGGGGGCCAGATGCTCGCCGAGGTCGCCGGAGGCGAGGTGACCGGCGACGTCGGCGCGCCGGAGAACGGCAGCCTGCCCGTCACGATCCGGCCGGAGGCCGCCGGCGATCCGCTCTTCCACGGGCTGCCGCCGGTGGTGCCCGCGATCGAGCACCACAACGACGCCGTCACCCGCCTGCCCGGCGGGGCCGTGCACCTGGCCGAGACCGAGCGCTGCCCGTACCAGGCGTTCCGGGTGGGCGAGCGGGCGTGGGGCGTGCAGTTCCATCCGGAGGTGCTGCCCGAGCGCATCCGCGAGTGGCGGGGCGACGGGGTCGACCGGGCGGGCCAGGCGCGCATCGAGCGGCCGGGATGGCTGGGCGGGGTGGTCAGGCGTTTCGGATGCGGGCGGCGCTCTGGAGGCCGAGCAGTTCGACCGATCGCTCCCGCATCTCGACCTTCCTGATCTTCCCGGTGACCGTGAGCGGGAACTCGTCCACCACGCGCACGTATCTGGGGATCTTGTAGTGCGCCAGCCGTCCCGCGCAGAACTCCCTCAGCCGCTCGGCCGTCAGCGGGTCCGCGCCCGGCCGCATGATCACCCAGGCCATGACCTCCTCGCCGTACCTCTCGTCGGGGACGCCGATCACCTGCACGTCGGCGATGCCGGGGTGGCCGTACAGGAACTCCTCGACCTCGCGCGGGTAGACGTTCTCGCCGCCCCTGATGACGACGTCCTTGATCCGGCCGACCACGTTGACGTAACCGTCGTCGTCCATCGTGGCCAGGTCGCCGGTGTGCATCCAGCGGGCCGCGTCGATGGCCTCGGCCGTCCGGTCCGGCTCGTTCCAGTAGCCGAGCATGACCGAGTAGCCGCGCGTGCACAGCTCGCCGGGCGTGCCCACCGGCACCACGCGCCCGGTCCCCGGGTCCACGATCTTCACCTCGACGTGCGGCATCACCCGGCCGACGGTCTCGGTCCTGCGGGCCAGGTCGTCGTCCGGCCTGGTCATCGTGGACACGGGTGAGGTCTCGGTCATGCCGTAGCAGATGGCGACCTCGCGCATGTTCAGCTCGCCGACGACCCGCTTCATCACCTCCACCGGGCACGGCGAGCCGGCCATGATGCCGGTGCGCAGCGACGACAGGTCGAAGGAGGCGGCATGCGCCAGTTCGGCGATGAACATCGTCGGCACCCCGTACAGGGACGTGCACCGCTCCTGCTGCACGGCGCTCAGCGCGGCCTCGGGGTCGAAGCCCGGCGACGGGATCACGATGCAGGCCCCGTGCGAGGTCGCGCCCAGGTTGCCCATGACCATGCCGAAGCAGTGGTAGAAGGGCACCGGCAGGCACACCCGGTCCGCCTCGGTGTAGCCCAGCAGCTCGCCGACGAAGTAGCCGTTGTTGAGGATGTTGTGGTGCGACAGCGTCGCGCCCTTGGGGAAGCCAGTGGTGCCCGAGGTGTACTGGATGTTGATCGGGTCGTCGAAGGCCAGCTCGGCCGAGCGGGCCGCGAGCTGCGCCGGGTCGGCCTGCGTCGCGCGCAGGGCGTCCCAGGTCGGGTCGTCGAAGTAGACGACGTCGGCGCATCCGGCCCGCGGGGCGGCCTCCTCGACCATGGCCCGGTAGTCGCTGCCCCGGTGCTCCTGGGCGCTGATCAGCAGCCGCATGCCCGACTGCGCGATGACGTAGCTCAGCTCGTGGGTGCGGTAGGCCGGGTTGACGTTGACCAGGATCGCGCCGATCTTGGCGGTGGCGTACTGGACGATCACCCACTCGGCCCGGTTCGGCGCCCAGATGCCCACCCGGTCGCCCTTCGCGACGCCCCTGGCCAGCAGGGACCGCGCCAGGCCGGCCACATCGGCGTTCAGCCGCGAGTAGGTCCACCGGCGGCCGGAGGGCACGTCCACGAGGGCTTCCCGGTCGCCGAAGCGGGCCACGGTGCGTTCGAGGTTCGCGCCGATGGTCTCGCCCAGGAGCGGAAGCCCGGCGGCGGCGCTGGAGTACGACGGCATGCCCCCAGTGTCGGCCCGCCTCCGGCGGCGCACCAGGGCCGCCCCGGTGCGGATATCTTGGGCCGGGTGCATGTGAAGCAGCTTCACCCCTGGCCCACCGGTGTCGCCGAGGCGGAGGCCGTCCAGGACCGGCTCCGCGGCGCGGTCGAGCTCACCGGGCCGGACACGTTCGCGCTGGTGGCCGGGCTGGACGTGCACTACCACGGCGACGACGCGCTGACCGCCGCGGTGGTCGTCCTCGACGGGGGCACGCTGGAGCCGGTCGAGGAGGTGGTGGCGCACGGACGGGCGGCCTTCCCGTACGTGCCGGGCCTGTTCGCCTTCCGCGAGTTGCCCGCGCTGGTGGCGGCGCTCGAACGGCTCACGGTGACGCCCGACCTGCTCGTGTGCGACGGGTACGGGCTGGCGCACCCGCGCGGCTTCGGCCTGGCCTGCCACCTGGGCGTGCTGACCGGGCTGCCGGCGCTGGGGGTGGGCAAGACGCCGTTCGTCGGCACGCACGAGCCGCCCGGTCCCGAGCGCGGGGCGTGGACGCCGATCGTGCACGACGGCGCCACGGTCGGCCGGGCGCTGCGCACGCGGCGGGAGGTCCGGCCCGTCTACGTCTCGCAGGGGCACCGCATCTCGCTGGACGTGGTCACCGACCAGGTCCTGCGCCTGAGCCCGCGCTACCGGCTGCCGGAGCCCGTCCGCCGCGCCGACCACCTGGCCCGCCACCCGGCCTGAGGTCCCGGGCCGTGCTCAGGCCGGCCGGTGGGTGCCCGAGGAGACCAGGGGCGGGAGGATGGCCTGGGCGTCGGCGCCGCCGAACCACAGGCCGATGACGAACGCCGCCGTCGCCTCCAGCAGCGCCGCCCGTTCCGCCCCGCCGCCGTCCACCGGGACGCAGCCGAGGTCGGCGACCAGCGTGCGCGCGGCCGTCAGCGCCCGCGGGTCGTCACCGCACAGGGGCACCGACAGCGGCCGGCCGTCGAAGGCCGGCGGCGTCATGCGCCACACGTCCACGTGGCACAGGTTGAACGCCTTCACCACGTGACCGCCGGTGACGTCGCCGATCAGCCGGGCCAGGGAGCGGGTGACGTCGTACGCCCCGGGGTCGGCGGCGTTCGTCACGTCGATGAGCGCCTTGCCGCGCAGCCGCTCGCCGGCGGCCCGCAGCGTGCCGAGCAGCCCCGCCTCCCGGACGGCCACCACCACGACCTCGCCGAACGCGGCCGACTCCGCGAACGTCCCGCTCCGTACCCGCCCGGCCGCACCCGCGTGGGCGTCCATCCGGGCGGCCTGGGCCGCGCTCCGGCCCGGGTCGCGCCCGCTGACCATCACCTCGTGGCCCGCCGCCGCCCACTGGGTGCCCAGCGCGTCCGCCATTCCGCCCGCGCCCAGGATCCCGATCCGCATGTCCGTCCTCCGTCTGAAAGGGGATTTACTTCAACAAGTGGGACTCTAGAGATCCCGTCGCGCACCATTCGGTGCCTGTCGAAAGGCTCGCCGTTGTTCCTCGCCGACTGCCAGGCCAGACTCGCCTTCGACCTGATGGGCAACACCTGGAACGCGGTCGTCCTGTGGTCCCTGCGCCACGGCCCGCGCCGCCCCGGACGGCTGCGCGCGGAGATCGGCGGCATCAGCACCAAGGTCCTGACCGAGACTCTGCGCCGCCTGGAGTTCAACGGCCTGGTGGCGCGGCGCGCCTACGCCGAGGCCCCGCCCAGGGTCGAGTACGAGCTGACCGGCCTGGGCCGCTCGCTGCTGGGGCCGATCGGGGCGTTCGGGGAGTGGGCGTCCGACCACGCCGACGAGGTGATGGCGGCGCAGGAGCGCTGGGAGCCCGGCCCGTGACCGGACGTGGACACGAACACTTTACTTGAACGGAGTGTTACTGAATCACTACTCTGGGTAGCAAGACGAGGGTTGTTCATTACCGTTACCCAGGAGGTTCCATGCGCTTCACACCCCGCAGGATCGCCGCCGTCGCGGTCATCGGCGGTGGCCTGACCCTGCTCACCGCCCCGGCGTCGTACGCCGTCGTCGATCCCGTCCACGCGATCACCTGCCTGGCCGCGACCCCGGCCGAACTCACCTCGCTGGTCGACCCGGCCGCCATCGCCGCCGACCCCGCGGCGCTCGCCGCACCGGAGATCCCCGCCACCCACTGCCTCGGTCCCTGACCCGAGAGCTCGGGGCACCGCTCAGGAGCACCCCCTCGACACCGGTACGGGCGGCGCGACCGGTCGCGCCGCCCGCGCCGTCCCCCGAAGAGCAGGAGAGCAAGGAGTTCCGTTGAAGGTTCGAGTCCTGGCAGCCATCGCGGTCGTCGCGCTGGCCGGAGCGCCGCCGATCCTCGAGCATCTCGGCACGGGCAACACGCCGCTCGTCCACGCCGAGACCATCGTCCAGCACGTCAACATCCTGACCTCGTAGTGCGACTCGCGCAGCTCTCCGTGGCCGACACGCCGACCGGGCCACGGCAGAAGTTCAGCGGGCGTGTCGGCTATGTCATGTTCCTGAGCCGCTGGATCCAGGCACCGCTCTACCTGGGATTGATCGTCGCGCAAGTCGTGTACGTGTGGCGCTTCATGATGGAGCTGCTCCACCTCATCAAGCTCGGTTTCGGCGGTCATCCCGCCGAGACCACCGTCATGCTGATCGTCCTCGGCCTCGTCGACGTGGTGATGATCTCCAACCTGCTCATCATGGTCATCATCGGCGGCTACGAGACGTTCGTCTCGCGGCTGCGCATCGAGGGGCACCCGGACCAGCCTCAATGGCTGTCCCATGTCAACGCGAACGTGCTGAAGGTCAAGCTGGCGATGGCGATCATCGGCATCTCCTCGATCCACCTTCTGCAGATCTTCATCAACGCCGCCAGACCGTCCATCACCGACAGAGAGCTGATATGGAAAACCCTGATCCACCTGACCTTCGTCGTCTCCGCGCTGGCGCTGGCCACGATCGACCGCATCATGGCGGCCGGACGCCCGAACCAGAACACCGGAGGTGCCGAGCAGCAGCCCGCGCCGATGGCCCAGGAACGGCTGGCCGCGTGACGCGGCGGCGGGAGCCGTGGCGTTGCCAGGGGCGGGGGATCTGGTGCGGGTGAGGGCCGCGGGGGGCGCGGTGCTCGCGGCCCTCGCGACGACGCTGCTCTGCGGCACCGGCGCCCACGCCGACGGCGAGGCCCCGGCGAGGCAGGGCCCGGCGCCGCTCATCGGCGATGTGATCATCTTCAATGACGAGATCGTCGAGCCGGTGTCGCTGCCGGTGAGCACGTGCGGGGCTGTGGTTCCGGTGCTCAGCAAGGCCCCCGCCGGCTGCAAGGGAACCTCGCGCGTGTCCGACGACGACGCCTGAGGCCGCATGTGCCCGCCCGCGGGGGTGGGCGGGCACACAGTGGCCGGCCCCTCTCAGGGGCCCGGTCTCAGGGGGCCGGTCTCAGGGAGCGCGATCCCGGGTGATGCGCCCGGTTGTCAGCGGGTTGCAAGGAGGTGCTCCAGGACCGCGGCCACGCCGTCCTCCTCGTTCGACAGCGTCCGGTGCGCGGCCGCCGACAGCACCGCCGGGTGGGCGTTGGCCATCGCGTAGCCGGCCCCCGCGTACCTGAGCACGGCCAGGTCGTTGGGCATGTCGCCGAACGCCACCACGTCCCCGGCCCCGACGCCCCGCTCCGCGCAGAGCCGGTCGAGCGTGACCGCCTTGGTCACCCCGGGAGCGCTGATCTCCAGGAGTCCCTCGACGCCCGAGTGCGTGACCTCGGCCAGGTCTCCGACGACCCCCGCCACCGCCGCGAACATCTCGTCCGCCGTGTGCGCCGGCGACAGGGCCAGCAGCTTGACGATGGGCAGGCCCGCGTCGAGGACGGAGGCCACCTCGCGGTAGAAGTCCAGGTCGTGCTCGACGCGCCGGGTGTAGGCGGACTCGACCAGCACGTTCCTGCCGGTCTCGACGGCCAGGCCGACGCCGGGCAGCGCCTGGGCGAGGGCTTCGGCGACCTTGCGGGCCGCCTCGGGGGCGAGCGGGCTGCCGGCGGTGATCTCGTCGGAGGCGATGTCGTACACGATGGCGCCGTTGCTGCAGACGGCGGCTCCGGTGACGCCCGCCTGCCGGGCGATCTCCCGGACGCCGCGCGGCGCTCTGGCGGTGACGAAGATGATCTCGGCTCCGGCCGCGCGGGCGTCCTGGAGCGCCTTTCTGGTACGGGGGCTGACGGTCCCGGCGTCGGTGAGAAGGGTGCCGTCGAGGTCGGTGGCCACGATACGGGGGAAGGTTCGGGTGCTCACACCGGCGATTATCCCGATTCGCCCAGGTGACGTACCCAGGGAGGTCGGGCGGTAGGGTACGCGGGTGCCTTCCACCCCACGTCCGGATGATCGTGTTTCGGCCGTTTTCCGGTTCGCCACCGAGCTGGTCGCCTGGGTCGCGACGCCCTGGGCGCTGGCCCCGCACTCGGTGCCGCTGGCCGTGCTGTCGGTCGTGGTGCTGATCGGGCTGCCGACGCTGTTCTCCACCCCCGGCGACAAGCGGCACATGATCGTGGCCGTGCCGGGCCTCGTGACCGTGGCGCTGATCTGCCTGCAGCTCGTGGTGGCGGTGGCGGCGGCGTGGGTGGCCTGGCACGCGTTCGCCGCCGCGCTGGTCCCGGTGCTGGTCACGGTGCTGGCCGTGGTGTCGGCGGTGCTGGAGCTGCCGCGCTGGCGGTGGCTGCTGTCGTGACCGGGCCGGTCAGAGGCGCAGCTCCGCGGGGAGCTGCGTGGCCGCGTCGGTGAGCTCCAGGCCGATGAGCTGCCCGGAGTCGCCGTAGTCGAGCACGACGCCGTCCGCCATGACCTGGCGCACCGCCTCCCCCGGCACGATCTCGTGCTTCATCGCCAGGTAGGCGCTGTTGCGGGGCTCGTCCACACTCACGTACATCGTCCGCGCGTGCCGGCCGGAGGGGCCGTCGTCCCAGACCAGCAGACCTTCCCTGGCCTCGTGCGAGCCGGCCAGTGCCGCCCTGACCATGGCCGTCGCCGACTCGATCGCCTCCAGCGAGTCGAGCCCGGAGACCTTCCGCTCGTGCTCCCAGCCGTCGAGCCCGTCGATGCGGTACGGGCACGACCACATGCCCGCCGGCTCCTCGTAGGGCACGCCGATCGTGACCACGACCTCACGCGGCGGTTCGGTACTCAGCGCCAGCACCCGATGGGCGATCTCGTACATGTCGCTCATCTACCCCCGGGGCCACTCATGGAAGACTCGGCCCGGCACCGGTTGGGCAACGGCGGTCCGGGTGCCCTATCGTCGCGGCAGGACCAGTCGTGCCCTTGGGAGCGTTGCATGAACGAGTCATTCGGGAGTCGCCTGCGAGCCAGGCTCGACAAGTGCGGACCGCTCTGCGTGGGCATCGACCCGAGCCCGGCCCTGCTCCACGGGTGGGGCCTCGACGACTCCCCCACGGGGCTGGAGCGGTTCTGCCGCACGGTCGTCGAGGCGGTCTCCGACGTGGCGGCCGTGGTCAAGCCGCAGTCGGCCTTCTTCGAGCGCTGGGGCAGCCGCGGCGTCGCCGTGCTGGAACGCACCATCGCCGATCTGCGCGCGGCCGGCACGCTCGTGCTGCTCGACGTCAAGCGCGGCGACATCGACAGCACGATGGCCGCCTACGCCGAGGCCTACCTCGACAAGGGCAGCCCGCTGGCCGCCGACGCCGTGACGCTGAGCCCCTACCTGGGGTTCGGGTCGCTGGAGGGCGCGATCGCCTCGGCCGTGGCCAACGACGCGGGCGTGTTCGTGCTGGCCCGCACGTCTAACCCGGAGGCGGCCGGGCTGCAGCGGCAGGTGGCCGGGCAGGTGCTGGCGGCGGCCGCCGCGGTGAACGCCGGGCACGCGCCGTTCGGCCCGGTCGGGGTGGTCATGGGCGCCACGCTGCCCGCGATCGAGCACCCGCTCGACGACCTCAACGGGCCCATCCTGGCACCCGGCCTGGGCGCGCAGGGAGCCACTCCGGCCGACGTGGCCCGCCTGTACGGCCCGGTGCGCCACGCGGTCGTGCCGTCGGTGTCCAGGGCGGTGCTGGCCGACCCCACGCGGCTGCGTTCGCGCACGCTGCGCTACCGCGACGAGTGCGCCGTCCACCTGGCGGCCCCGGCCCCCGCCCAGGCGTGAGCACCGCTCGGACGAGCCGGTTGACGGCGGCCGGCACCGCGGGCACGGAGGCGGTCGCCGCGGAACCGTCCTGGGCCGCGCCCAGGCAAGACCGGTAAGCGCCCACGCCGTCGAACCGGACGCCCCCGCGCGGGGCCGGTGAAAGCGCACGGCGTCGAGCCGCGCGGGCGGGGAGCCGGGTCAGCCCAGGGCGTCCTCGATCTCGCGGCGCTTCGGCATCGACGTGCTCGCGCCCTCGCGCCGCACCGACAGCGCCGCCGCCGTGGAGGCGAACCGCAGCGCGTCGGCCACCCCCAGCCGCTCGGTGCGCGCCACGGCCAGCGCCCCCACGAACGTGTCACCGGCCGCGGTGGTGTCCACGGCGTCCACCTTCACGGCGGGCACCCGCAGCCGCTCCCCCGACCGCGACCCGTACAGCGCGCCGTCGGAGCCCAGCGTGATCACGGCCTCCTCCACCAGTTCCAGCAGCCCGTCGAGGGCCGCCTCCGCCCCGTGGGCGCCGGTGATGGCCGCGGCCTCGTGCTCGTTCGGGACGATGGTCGTGACGGCCTCCAGCAGTTCGGCGGGCAGCGGCCGGGCGGGGGCGGGGGTGAGCATGACCGGCACGCCGGCCACCTGGGCGGCCTGCGCCGCCGCCACGACCCCCTCCATGGGCAGTTCGAGCTGGAGCAGCAGCACCTGGGATCCGGCGATCGCGGCCATGTCCTCGCCCGAGGGGCCGGTGACGGTGCCGTTCGCGCCGGGCACGACGACGATCGAGTTCCCGCCGTCGTCGTCCACCACGATGTGCGCGATGCCGCTGGGGCCGGGCACCTGGCGCAGGCCACGCACGTCCACCCCGGCGTCGGCCAGCGTGGCGCGCATCTCGGCCCCGAACCCGTCGTCGCCCACCGCACCCAGGAACGCCACCTCGGCGCCCGCCCGCGCGGCGGCGATCGCCTGGTTGGCGCCCTTGCCGCCGGGCACGGTGCGGAACCGGCGACCGGTAACCGTTTCACCTGTCTTGGGGGCTTTGGAGACGTAGGCGACGAGGTCCATGTTGGCGCTGCCGAAAACCGAGATCATGCCTCAATCATCTCCTGAGTACGAGCGGCCAGTGCGACAAGACCCACCCCGTCGAACCCGGTCAGGCTGCTGGACAGGCTGTCGCGCATGCGCCAGCGCTCCGGCACGCCGCCGTTCAGCGCGCCCGCGACGGCCCCCGCCGTGGCCCCGGCGGAGTCGGTGTCCCAGCCGCCGGCCACCGCGCCGGCGATCGTCGCGGTGAAATCACCCCTGCCGTGCACCAGCGTGGCGGCGACCAGGGCGGCGTTGTTGATCGTGTGCACCCAGTGCAGCGCGCCGTGCCGCTCGTGCAGGCGATCGACGACCCGCTCGAAGTCGTCCTCGCGGGTGGCGTCCGCGACGGCCAGGCGCACGGCCTCGTGCAGCCGCGACCCCTCGGGCACCACGGACAGCCCGGCCCGCACGACCTCCTCCGCCGCGTCCTCGCCCGGGGTCGCCACCAGCGAGGCGGCGCACATCGCGGCCGCGAACATCGCCCCGTAGATCCCGTTCGCGGTGTGCGTGAGCCGGGCGTCGCGCCAGGCGTACGCGGCGGCCGTGGCCGGGTCGCCCGGGTTCACCCAGCCGTAGACGTCCGTCCTGATCAGCGCGCCGATCCACTCCCTGAACGGGTTGCGGAAGGTGGCCGTGGCCGGGGGCTCGACGCCGTCGAGCAGGTTGCGGTACGCCACCCGCTCGGCGGTGAACGTACGGCCCGCGGGCAGCTCGTCCAGCCACAGCCTGGCCACGTCCTCGGTGCCGAAGTCGCGCCCGTGGCGTTCCAGGAGGGACAGCGCGAGCAGCGGGTAGTTGAGGTCGTCGTCCTCGGGGATGCCGTCGATGTTCTCGGCCAGGGAGTTGACCGCGCTGCGGCGGTTCCACGGCCAGCGGCGGGCGATGTCGTCCGGCAGGCCCTTCGCGGTGAACCAGCCGCGGATCGGCCAGTTGCCGGTGGCCTCGGCGATCTGCCTGATGCCCGCGCGCGGGATCTTCTCGACGGGCTTGCCCAGCACGCACCCGGCCGCCCGGCCCTGCCACGCGCCCAGGACCCGCGCGGGGTCCACCGGGACGGCGGCGCGGCGCGGCTCGGGCCAGCCGGGGCAGGCGGCGACGATGCCCGCCAGGTCCGACGGCTCGGGCAGCGGCGACGGGACGGCGGCCAGCTCGTCCAGCAACCGCTCCGCCAGCCCGCGCAGCCGCGCCGCGCCCGGCTCGGAGGCCCCGGCGCGCGGCGGGGCGTCGTGCCCGCCGGCCGCGTGCCAGCGGGCCGCGATCTCCGCGACGTCGCGGCCGTCCTCGGCGGCCTGGCGCAGTTCGTGCCCGACGAGGTCCTCGGGCTGGACCCAGGTGAGCCGGATCATGCGCGCTCGAGGTCGGCGAAGGCCGACTCGTGGACGCGGCGGCGGGCCACGTCGTCGGCGTGCACGCGGCGCGCCACCCCGGCGACGGCCAGCCCGGGAGCCACCAGGTCGGTACGGCTGGCCTCCGACACCTCACGCACCCACTCGGCCGGCACGGAGGACAGGCCGCCGAGCGCGCCCGCGACGGCCCCGCCCATGGAGGCGATCGAGTCGGCGTCGCGCCCGTAGTTGACCCCGCCCAGCACGGTGTCGCGGAAGTCGCCCTTGGCGATCACCAGGAACCCGAGCGCCAGCGGCAGTTCCTCGATGCTGTGCACCCGGCTCGGCCGGCGCGCCCCCAGCCCCTGGTCGCGGTAGGTGTCGGCGACGGTGTCGAACGGCCGCACGGCCGCGCGCAGCGCCTCGAACGAGCCCTCCCAGTGCCCGAGCCCGGCGGCGGTCTCGCAGACGGCCTCGATGGCGGCCCTGGTGCCGTCCTTGGCCAGGCGCAGGCAGGCGGCCACCACGGAGTCGGCGCTCGCGCCGGGCCGCATGGCCTCGGCCACGGCGGCGGCCATCACGCCCGCGGCCTCCCGGCCGTAGCTGGACTGGTGCGCTCCGGTCAGCTCGATGGCCTCGGCGTAGGCGGCGTCGGGGTCGGCGGCGTTGACGATGCCGACGGGGGCGACGTACATGGCCGCGCCGCAGTTCACGATGTTGCCGACGCCGGCCTCGCGCGGGTCGGCGTGCCCGTAGTGCAGCCTGGCCACGATCCACTTCTCGGCCAGGAAGATCCGCTGCAGCGGCAGCGCCTCGGCCTCCAGTTCGGGGATCCAGCGGCGCTCGCCCATCAGCTCCGGCACCAGGCGCTCGGCCATCGCGTACGCGTCCAGGTGGCCGCCGGTCTTCTCGTACACGCGGATCAGGGCGTGGGTCATCAAGGTGTCGTCGGTGATGTGGCCGTCGCCCTTGTGGTACGGGGCGATCGGGCGCGCGTTGCGCCAGTCCTCGTTGAACGGCGGCACGATGCCCTCGACGCGGCCCGCGTACCGCGCCACGATCTGCTCGGGAGTCCAGCCCTCGGTGGCGCCGCCCAGCGCGTCACCGACCGCCGCCCCCGCCACGCAGCCAGCGGCCCTGTCCTCAAGCGGCGTCATGCGATTCCCTCCAGTAGTTCGATCAGATCTCGGCCCGCCAGGTCAGGCAGGCAGCAACCGGCCAGCGTGCGGGCCGAGGCGGTCCACCCCTCCGGGATCGCCTCGTACCCGCCGCAGGCTCCGGCCAGCGCTCCGGTGAGCGCCGGCGCCGAATCGGCCAGCGGGGCCAGGCAGGCCGCCGCCGCGACCGCCCCGGACAGCTCGCCCCCGGCGGCCTCGGCCAGCGCGAGCGCCGCCGGCACGGTCTGCGCCGCGCCGACGCCGTAGCTGTAGACGTGGTCGAGCAGCGCGGCGTCCAGCGCGGGGACCGCGCCGAACGCGTCGCCCGCCTTCCTGGCCGCCTTCAGGGCCAGGCGGGCGTTGTGGCCGATGGCGGTGTCCTCGGGCAGCACGGCGAGCGCGGCCTCGACCGCGCCGCCCACCTCGCCCGTCGCCACGGCCTGCGCGATGGCGGCGGCCATGGCCAGCGCGCCCAGCACGCCGTCGCCGGCGTTCGTCACCTGGGCGTCCGGCGTGGGGTCGCGGCCCAGGGCTCCGTACGCGACCGCCCGGACGGCGGCGGCGTCGTCGAAGTGGTGCGGGTTGTCGTGACCGGACGCGGGCGGCTCGACGCCCTCGGCCAGGTTGTCCAGCGCGGTCACGACGGAGATGCGCGCCCTGACGTCCTGGAGTTCCCTGAACGCCTCGGCGCGCGGCCGGTCGATGGTCAGCGCCGTCCAGGCGAGCCACTCGGCGTCGTCGGACGGCCCGGTCCGCAGCGGCGCGACCGGCTGGTTCAGCGCGAACGGCACCGGCAGGGTGGTCACCCGGTGCTCCTCCGCGAAGGCGTCCAGCTCGCGGTGGAGCCGGCGGCTCCAGGGCGCGTGCAGGGCGGCGCGGTGCCTGGCCGCCGGCCAGCCCGCGGCGTCACCGACGGCGAGGCCGATGAAGGCGCCCCTGATTCTGTCCCCCGACATCGTGATCTACAGTCCTTCCGCCAGTTCGTCGGCGACGTCCAGCACGTGTCTTCCCGCCACGACGGGCAGGCATTTGCCCGTCACGGGGCCGATCCTGGCGGCCCAGCGGGACGGCACGCCCCGCTCGCCCCGGCTCGCGCCCGCGACGGCTCCGGCGATGGCGCCGATCGTGTCGGCGTCCCGGCCCAGGCTCACCCCGAACGTCACGGACGCCTCCACCTCGCCGTCCCCGGCCAGGAACGCGGCCAGGGCCAGCGCCACGGCCTCGGGGGCGAGGTCGGTCCAGGGGTAGTGCCTGACGACGACGGCCCGGTGCAGCGCCTCGACGACCTCATCCTCGGCCGCGCCCGTGAGCGGGGACCAGCCGAGCGTGTCGCAGGCGCGCACCACGTTCCTGGCCGTCCAGGAGTCGGCGGGGACGGCCGACAGCGCGGCGCGCACCACGTCCGGGGGCGTGGCGCCGCCCATGGCGGCGGCCACCGCGGCGGCCACGGCGCGACCGCCGAGGATGCCCTCCCCGGAGCCGCTCACCAGCCCGTCCTGCTCCACCAGCCGGGCCGCCTCGGCGGGGTCGCCCGGGCAGAAGACGCCGTAGGGGGCGGCGCGCATCGCGAGGCCGTCGGACCAGCCGTGCGCGTGCACCAGGCCGGTCAGCGGCGGCTGGAGCCCGCGGCGCAGCGCCTCGATGGTGCCGAGCTCCGAGAAGCCGGCCCCGCGCATCGGCCCCGTGACGCTGGGGATGATCTCGGTCCGGTACGCGTCCGCCACGTCGGCCGCGCTGAGCGCGTGGCCGTGCCGGACGAGCATCGAGGCCGCGAAGACGGCGTACTCGGTGTCGTCGGTGCCCCCGCCCTCGATCTCCGTGAGCCGTCCCCACCGCCGGCGGATCTCCTCCGGCGTGAGGTTCTCGGCAGGGGCCCCGAGGGCGTCGCCGGCCGCGAGGCCGAGCAGGCACCCCCGGGCTCTGTCCCGCAACGAAGTCACCGCTGGTAACGCTCCAACACCTTGTCGCCGTCCTCCACGAGCTTTGCCGCCACCTGGTCGATGGTGATCTTATTGGCGAAGTACTCCTGGAGGGCCGGCGTGGCGACCTTGCTCTTCCACTCGTCGAACCCGTTGACCTTCAGGAACGGCGCCACGACCAGGTTCTTGGCGGAGGCGGTGGCCACGTCCCAGCCGTTCTCCTCAGTGGTCATCGCCGGGTCGGCGGCGGCCGTCTGGGAGGTCGGCAGCAGCCAGTCGCCCTTGGCGAGCTTGGCCTGGTTCGCGCCGTTCAGGAAGAACGAGATGAACTTCATGGCCTCGTCCGGGTGCTTGCTGTCCTGCGCGACCGACAGCGTCTGCGAGACGGCCCCCTGCTGGGCGCTGGTGCCCTTGGGCGCGGGCAGCGTGACCCACTCGAACCCGTCGGGCGCCTGCTCGACGACCTGCTGGCGCAGGTAGACGCCGGCCGGCAGGAGCGCGAACTTGCCCTGGTAGAAGGCCGGCAGCGGGTCGGCGGTGCCCTGGCCGAGCGCGGCCGGGTCGGCGGACTTGTCCTTGTAGAGCTGGTCGTGGATGCGCTGGAGCACCTCGCGCTCCTCGGGGCCGACCTTGACGGTGGTCTTGCCGTCGGCGGTCTGGAAGAACGTGCCGCCGAAGTTGAGCGCGAGGTTGAGCGTCTTGTTGACGGGCGACTTCATCGGCCAGGCCACGCCGAACGTGCCGCCCTTGGTCATCTTCTTGGCGGCCTCGGAGAACTCGTCCCAGGTCCACGGCTCGTCCGCGGTGGGGACACGTGCCCCCGACGCGTCGAGCAGCTTCTTGTTGGCGATGATGACCTGCGACTCCTGGAGGAAGGGCACGCCGTACACGCCCTGGGCGCCCTTGCCGTCGTCGAAGGTGACGGTGTCCCAGGCGGCCTGCGGGATGTCGCCCTTGAGCTCGGCGGGCACCTTGTCCTTCAGGTCGAGCAGGTAGCCGTCGGAGGCGAAGCCGGACAGCGCGGGCGAGTCGTTGTGGATGACGTCCGGCGCGGTGCCGCCGGCGAACTGGGTGACGAGCTGGTCGTTGACGTTGTCCCAGCTACCCTGCACGTAGGTGACCTGGATGCCGGGGTTGGCCTTGTTCCACTCCTCCACGAGCTGCTTGTTGGCGGCGACGGACTCCTTCTGCCACGCCAGGCTGAGGAAATCGATCTTGACCGGCTCGTTGGAGGAGGACGCCGACCCGCCGTCGCCGCCTCCCCCGCCGCACGCGGCGGTGAGCGTGAGAATCGCCGCCGCCGCCAGAGCGGACCTGAAACGCATATGAGCCTCCTACTAGCCCTTCACGGCGCCGGCCATCAGGCCGGACTTCAGTCGCCGCTGAATGATTGCGAAGAAGATCAGGCTCGGGATCGTCGCCATCAGCGACGCCGCCGCCAGCGGCC
Source organism: Nonomuraea sp. MG754425 (assembly GCF_021699195.1). Lineage (GTDB taxonomy): Bacteria > Actinomycetota > Actinomycetes > Streptosporangiales > Streptosporangiaceae > Nonomuraea. The sequence goes on from NZ_SSXE01000143.1 coordinate 24,449, forward strand.
CGAGCCTGGCCACCCCCTCCGGGCCGGTGAACCTCACCAGCGTGAGCGGGAGCGTCATGACCTCGGGGTCCTGGAGGATCACGAGCGCGAACATGAACTCGTTCCAGGACGAGATGAACGAGAACAGCAGGGTGGCCACCACGCCGGGCGCGAGCAGCGGGGCGACCACGGTCACGATCGAGCGCACCCGGCCCGCGCCGTCCACGGCCGCCGCCTCCTCCAGTTCGGGCGGCACCGCGCGCACGTACCCCTGCAGCATCCACAGCGCGAACGGCAGCGTGAACGTCACGTGCACGACGACCAGCCCCGGCAGCGTGTTCACCAGATCCAGGTCACGCAGGATCATGAAGAGCGGAATGATGATCAGGATGAACGGGAACACCTGGCTGACCAGGACCCAGCCGATCGCGATCTTGTTGACCAGGCCCCGGTAGCGCGCCATGGCGTACGCGGCGGGCAGCGAGATCACCACCGTGATCACGCTCGCGAACAGCGCCACGACGAGGCTGCGCACCGAGGCGCCGACCAGGTCCTGCTCGCCGAACGCGTCGGTGAAGTTGGCCAGCGTGGGCTCGCGCGGGATCCACGTCGGCTCGGTCAGCGCCATCTCCTGGGGCGTCTTCAGCGCCGTGGACAGCAGCCACAGCAGCGGGAAGGCCAGGAAGGCGACGTACGCCAGCAGCGCGACGTACTGCGGAACGCGTCTCACTTGGCCTCCCTCATCTGCCGCCACAGGTACAGCCCGAGCACCGCGAGCACGACGATCGCCATGGCGAGGCCGAGCATCGAGGCGTAGCCGGCCATCCGGTACCTGAACGCCTCCTCATAGGCGAACAACATCGGCAGCCGCGTGCGCCCGCCCGGCCCACCCTGGGTGAGCACGTAGACCAGGCCGAACTGGTTGATGTTCCACACGAAGTCGAGCGAGGTGATCGCCACGATGATCGGGCGGAGCTGCGGCAGCGTGATGCTCCAGAACCGCCGCCAGGTGCCCGCGCCGTCCATCTCGCCGGCCTCGTACAACTCCTTGGGGACGTTCTGCAGGCCCGCGAGCAGCACCACCGTGGTCTGCGGCATGCCCGCCCAGATGCCGACCACGATGATCGCGGGCAGCGCGAGCGAGAAGTCGGCCAGCCAGTTGACCTCGGTGCCGAGCAGGTCGTTCAGCAGGCCCGCGTCGGGGTGATAGACGAGCTTCCACATCAGGCCGATGACCACGGGCGGCATCGCCCACGGCACCACCGACAGCACCCTGGCCAGGCCGCTGAAGCGCAGCTTCTGGTTGAGCAGCAGCGCCAGGCCGAGCGCGGCCAGGAACTGCAGCACGGTCACGGAGACCGCCCAGATGGCCCCGATCTGGAACGACGACCAGAACTCGTCGTCGGTCAGCAGGCGGCCGAAGTTCTCCAGGCCCACGAAGCTGGTCTCGTGGACGCGGGTGTTGCGGGCGTCGGTGAAGGCCAGGCCGATGCCGTACAGCAGCGGGCCGACGCTGAACAGCAGCACCGGCACCAACGCCGGCAGCATCAGCACCCACATCTCCCGCGTCTGGCGCGAGATCCCGCGGCGCCGGGCCCGTGGCCTTCGCGGCGGCGCCGGTCGCGTCGCGGTCGCCGTCACTTCCCGCCCTCCTCTCTGTGGTGGTGCACGTACTCCGGGCCCGCGGCTTCGAAGCCGGCCGTGGAGGCCCGTACGACGAGCCGGGGCGGCACGGTGACCACCCTGGGCTCGCCGCCGCCGCCCTGGAGCCGTTCGAGCAGCAGTTCGGCGGCGGCCTTGCCGCGCTCGGCCGAGCCGAGCGAGACGCTGGTCAGCGACGGCCACGAGGCGGCGGCGAGGTCGGTGTCGTCCATGCCGACCACGGCCACGTCCTCGGGCACCCGGCGGCCGGCCGCGCGCAGCACGTCGAGGGCGCCGAGCGCGATCAGGTCGTTGGCGCACATCAGCGCGTCCACGTCGGGGACCCGCTCCAGCAGGTCGGCCACCGCGCGCGCCCCGTCGGGGCGGTAGAAGTCGCCGATGCGCACGAGCGCCTCGTCGTGCCGCAGGCCGAGGTCGCCGAGGGCCTCGCGGTAGGCGGCGCCCCGGGCGGCGCCGGGCACGGTGTCGACCGGGCCGTTGATCATCGCGATGCGGCGGCGGCCGAGGGTGTGGAGGTGGTCGATCGCCAGCCGCACGCCGGTGTGGGAGTCGGCGCGCACGTTGTCCACGCGTGTCCCCTCGGGCACCGAGCCGATGATCACGACGGGGGCCCTGGCCGCGGCGAGCATCTCGAGGTGGGTCTCGGTGACGCGCAGGGGGCTCATGATGAGGCCGTCCACGTACCGTTCGCCCAGGCTGTGCAGCACGTCGATCTCGTCGGCCGCGACGGCGTCGGTCGAGTGCAGGACGAGCCGGTACCCGGCGGCCTTGAGCACCGGCTGGATCTGGCGGAGCATGGCCAGGTAGGCGGGGTTGCCGACGTCGGCCATGGCGAAGGCGACCTGGTGCGTGCGCCGCGACTTGAGCGACCTGGCCACGGCGTTGCGCACGTAGCCGAGTTCGTCGGCGGCGGCCATCACCTTGCGCTCGGTCTCCTGCCGGGTCGGCAGGCCGTTCAGGACCCGCGAGACGGAGGCAATCGAGACACCCGCGCGCTCGGCGATCGTGTTGATCGTGGGTCCGTCGGCCAAGGCTGTCCTTCCATCGGGCGTAAACGTTTACGGCATGTCGCCTGTAAACGTTTACGGATGGGGGACATGAAACCTGGGCGTAACGTGCAGGTCAAGTCACGATCGCATAACACCAGGTCAGGGCCCATTCTGGCAAATCCCCGGCGCGCCGCCACCTTACCTCCGGCCCATCACCGCCCCTGCTCCCGGCGCGCCGCCACCCCGGCCGGAGCCGCGCCCGCTCACGTCCCGAGCGGGCGGGCGAGCGGGCGGGCGGGGCCGGAGGAGCCGGACGGCCGTCAGTCGCGGACGGGCTCGGGCTCCGCCCCGGGCACCGGCGCCGGAACCGACAGCCGCAGCAGCGAGCGGATGGCCGGCGAGCCCGCGAGCGTCACCACGGCGGCCAGCGCAGCCGGGATGAACAGCGCCACCGGCAGCGACGCGTGCTCGGCCACGAACCCGAGCACCGCGGGCCCGAGCAGCAGCCCGCTGTAGCCGAACGCCGTCACCATGGCCAGCGCCCGGCCGACCCGGCCGCCGGCCGCCCCCACGGCGCTGAACAGCACCGGCACGACCGTGGCCAGCCCCACCCCGGCCAGCGCCCAGCCGGTCCACGCGCACGCCACCCGCAGCGGCTGCCCCACCACGGGCGACAGGAGCACCAGCGCGTACCCGGCGGTGGCGAACAGCCCGGCGAGCTGGATCGTGCGCTCGGAGCCGAGCCGCCCCCTGATCGGGTCGCCCAGCAGCCGCACGGTCGTCATGGCCACCGAGAAGATCGTGTACGCCAGCGGCGCCATGGCCGGGTCGGTCTCCAGCACCCAGCGCGCGTGCAGCGCGGCCCAGTCGATGGCCGCCCCCTCGCTGAGGTGCCCGGCGAACGCGGCGAGCCCCAGCAGCGCGATGAGCCCCCAGCGCAGCGTGGCGCCGCCGCCGTCGGGCCCGCCGGAGGTGGTGCCGGGCTCGTGCGCGGGCGGGTCGGGCAGCAGCAGCCAGGCCGCGGGCAGGTACAGGAACGGCACCACGAGCGCCGCCGCGATCAGCAGCCACTGCGCGTCCAGACCGCCCTGGAGGGCGAGCGAGGTGATCCCGCCGCCGGCCGCGCCGCCCAGGCTCCACACGCCGTGGAAGGCCGAGATGATCGGCCGCCCGTAGCGCCGCTCGACCTCGACGGAGTGGGCGTTCATGGCGACCTCGGTCACCCCCAGCCCCATCCCGAACAGCACCGCGAGCGCCGCCAGCGACCCGTACGAGGGCGCGAGCGCGGGCCCGAGCAGCACCACCGCCGAGAACGGCCCGGCGAACCAGCACACCCGCCGGCTCGACCACCGGTCCACCAGCGGCCCCGCCGCCAGCATCGACACCAGGGCCCCGCCGGAGATCAGCAGCAGGACGCTGCCCAGCCGCCCCGGCCCGAGGTCGAGCCGGTCGTTCAGCGACGGCAGCCCCGCCGCCCACAACCCCATGACGAAACCGGCCAAGAAGAAGAATCCGAAAACCCCGATACGGGCGCGTCTGGCATCAATTGGGCTTTTGTTCACGGCAAGAGCATAAGCTGTGATCGTGAACGGAGCCACTACGAGCGGGGAGCTTCGCGCGCACAACCGGGTCAGGCTGCTGCGCGCCGTGCACGACTGCGGGGCCACCCGCACGAGGTCGCAGCTCACCAGGGAACTGAAGCTGGCACGGGGCACGGCCTCGGTGCTGGTCGCCGGCCTGGCCGAGGACGCGCTGCTGCACGAGGAGCCGGCCCCCGGACCCGCGCGGGGACGGCCGACGCAGGTGCCCGGCCCGCACCCGCGCGGACCGGTCGCGCTGGCCGCGGACATCCGCGAGGACGCCTGGGAGCTGGCGGCGTGCGAGCTGGGCGGCCGCGTCACGGTGCTCGGGGTACGCCCCCACGACGGCACGCCGCAGGACGCGCTCGGGCCGCTGGGCGAGGCCGTCGCCGGGCACGCCCGCCGCCTCGGTCCCCGGCTGATCGGCGTCGGAGTGGCGCTCGCGGGGCCGATCCGGCACGGCGGCCTGGTGGACATCGGCCACCTGGGCTGGCGCTCGGTGGACGTCCCCGCCCTGCTGGGACTGGCGGACGCCGAGCCGCCGCTCGCCGTGGGCAACGACACCGCGCTGGCCGCCCTGGCCGAGGCCCGGCGCGGCCGGCTGCGCGGCGTACGGGTCGGCGTGCACCTGCACGTGGACTTCGACCTGGGCGGCGTGCTGGTCCTGGACGGCCGCGCGGTCCCCGGGGCGAGCGGCACCGGCGCCGAGTTCGGCCACATGCCCCTGGGCGGGAGCACCCGCCGCTGCCCGTGCGGAGCCGCCGGCTGCTGGGCCATGGACGTCGGCGCGAACGCCCTGCTCCGCCACGTCGGCCTGGCCTACGGCGGCGGCAGGGGCCGGGCGCAGGCCGAGCGGGTGCTGGCCACGAGCGAGGAGGCGGTCACCGCGAACGCCACGGCACTGGGGCGGGGCATCGCCGCCCTCGTGAACGCCCACGACCCCGAGGTGGTGATCCTGTCAGGACACGGCGTGGAGCTGCGCGAACGCGCCGCCGGGGCGCTGATGGCGGCCTGCGGGCCGGGCCTGATGGCCATCCGCCGCGACCACCCGCCCAGGATCGAGGCGTCGGCGCTCGGCTGGCGCGGCTCGCTCCTGGGGGCGATGGAGTCGGTCTTCGACGCCTTCCTCACGACCGAAGGTCTTGAACTCTGGCGTAAAAACCACCCTGACCAGGCCCGCGACACGCCCGACCGGCAAAGTGTGATGCATTCCACCCTGGCCGGGGAAAGCGCGCCATAACACCTCCGCCGCGCAGCTCACATACGTGATCTTGCAGGTCCCCGCGGGGGACGGCACACATGGAAGGGTCCAAGGCGGCGACCGGCCCGGCCCGGGGGAAGATCGCGTGCATTCCGAACTCGCGCTCCGCATGACACAAGCGACTCCGAAGCAGGCGTTCCGGGAGGGCGCGGCGATCTCCGCAGCGGTCGCGGACGAGGCAGGGAATCCGGTGTCTTCGCAGCGTATGGCGGGTGCGGAGATCCCGGGGCCGGCGCTCCCGCAGGGCGGGGCGGACACCCCCGCGGGCCCACGCCCGAGCTCCCCGCGCCGACCTCCCCGGGAGGGGACCCGCGGGGCTGGACGGAGGCCGGTTCCGGGTGCTCCGGAGCCGGCGTCCCCCTCCGGCGGGGCTACGGTGGGGGACGGCGCGTGGTCGGTGGCATCGGGGGCGGCACCAGCACGATCACGCAGGACATGGCGGGCACGCAGGCGGGCGCGTCAGCGTGGGCCGCACGCTGAGCGGGCGCTTTCCGCAACACGAACCGCTGGTATCCGCCATGATTAGCCACTGCACCACGGGTGACCACACCCGAACGTCAATCCCCTAGGAGAGAACAGAGATGGCACTTCCCACTCTCACCCCCGAGCAGCGTCAAGCCGCTCTGGCCAAGGCGGCCGAGGCCCGTGCCGCCCGTACGGCCCTGCTGGCCAAGGTCAAGGCGGGCGACCTGACGTTCGCCCAGTTGCTGGAGCGCGACGACGACATCGCCAAGAAGATCAAGGTGTCGCAGGCCCTGCGCGCCGTCAAGGGCGTCGGCCCGGCCAAGGCCACCGCGCTGATGGAGGAGGCGGGCGTCGACGAGAAGCGCCGTCTCGGCGGCCTGGGCGCCCAGCAGCGCAAGAAGCTGGTGGACGCGCTCGGCTAAAACCCGGGCGGCCAGGTCCGCGCGCAACGGCCGCGCGGACCGGCCAGCGACCCCTCACCGGCCAGGAGGGACCGCCGAGCGGAGCCGCCCCGCTCGACGGCGGGCCCGGCCGAGGGGACCACGCGGTCAGGCCTGACCCCCGGGCCTGAACCCGGGTCGGAGCAGGCGGGTCAGGACCGCAGGTAGGCCAGCACGGCCAGCACCCGGCGATGCTGGTCGGTGTCCTCCGCGTAGAGGCCGAGCTTGCTGAAGATGCTCCTGATGTGCTTCTCCACGGCCCCGTCACTGATCACGAGCTGCCGCCCGATGGCCGGATTGGACTTGCCTTCGGCCATCAGCCCGAGCACCTCGCGCTCGCGCGGCGTGAGCTGTGCGAGCGGATCGTCCTTGCGTCTGCGCACCATCAACTGGGACACCACCTGCGGATCGAACACGGTGCCGCCCACGGCCACCCGCCGCAGGCCCTCCATGAACTCGTCCACGTCGACGACCCGGTCCTTCAGCAGGTAGCCCACCGCGCCGCGGGCGTCGGCGAGCAGGTCGTCGGCGTAGGAGACCTCGACGTACTGGGAGAGGATGAGCACGGGCGCCCCGGGCACCCGGCGACGGGCCTCCACGGCCGCCCTGAGCCCCTCGTCGGTGAAGGACGGCGGCATCCGCACGTCCACCACCGACACGTCGGGCTTGTGCTCGGCGATCGCCTCCACGAGGGCGTCGCCGTCGCCGACGGTCGCCACCACCTCGCAGCCGAACTCCTCGAGCAACCTGACCAGGCCCTCCCTGATCAGAACCGCGTCATCGGCCACGACTACCCGCACGGCACCTCTCCCACGATCAATGTGGGCCCGCCGTCGGGCGACTGCACGGTCAGCTCCCCGTCAACCGCGCGGAGCCGGTCGGCCAGCCCGGCGAGCCCATGTCCCTTGGCGACGTGCGCGCCGCCGACTCCATCATCCCCGATCGTGAGCATCAGGACGTTCCCCACCCGGACCAACTGAACGGTGCAGATGGTGGCACGGCTGTGCTTGGCCACGTTGGTGAGGGTTTCGGCGCAGACGAAGTAGATCGCGTTCTCGACGGCGGCCTGGTAACGCTCGACGGTCTGCACGTCGAGGTCCACCGGGACGGTGCAGCGGCCCGCCAGGGCGGCCAGGGCGGGCGCGAGGCCCCGGTCGGACAGGATGGGCGGGGCGATGCCGCGCGAGAGCGCGCGCAGCTCGTCGAGGGTCTCGCGGGTCGCGCTGATCGCGGACGTCAGCGTGGCCTGCGCCGCGTCGGGGTCCTTGGCCATCTGCCGCTGCGCCCTGGACAGCTCCATGGCCAGCGACACCAGCCGCTGCTGCGGCCCGTCGTGGATGTCACGCTCCAGCTTGCGCAGCGCGTTGGCCTCCGCGGAGACGGCGGCGGCGCGGCCCTCGGCCAGGTCGTCGATGCGCTCCTGCAACTCCGCCACCCCGGTCAGGAGCGCCCGGCCGAGCCCGGCCCGCACCAGCGCCGCGCCGCGGATGACGAACGGCCCGATCAGCGCGAAGACCAGGCCGAGCGCGACGTAGAAGACGGCGTTGACCAGGTAGCCGTCGCCCAGGCCGAGCAGTTCGGGCAGCTCCATGTTGCCGGGGATGTTCGAGGTGATGATGCCGTACAGCGGCCAGGTCAGCGCCGCGAGCGGGATCGCCCAGAAGACGATGGTGAGGCAGAAGGCGATGATCGCGAACGGCAGGTTGAGGATGCCGTGCAGCAGGTCGAGCCAGGACTGCCCGCTCGTCAGCGGGTTCACCAGCCGGCGGAAGCGGCCCGCGCCCTCCGGGACGGGCTTGTAGCGGGGCCGGACCGGCGGGCGTCCGAGCACGTCGGACAGCCAGCCGCGCTCCGCGTCGGCGAAACCCCGCGCGACCATGAGCGTGCCCGCCAGCAACGGCACGCCGATCCACACCACCGAGGTGCCCAGCCCGGCCGCGAAGCCCACGAGCATGAGCACGAAGCCGATCAGCGTCGTGGGGAAGCCGACCAGGGTGTATCGGGTGTCGAGGAGGACCCGCCTCATCAGGGAGCGCATGGCCTCAACGGTAGAGCGCCGTCGTGACCGGCACGAGCGGGTGCGCCGGTGTGCGGGGGTAGGGCCAGCCCTACCCGGGCCGGTCGTGCGATCTCGACCCCGGGACGGCGGCTCACGTCAGTGTGCCGCCGGTGCCTCCGGCGCGAGCCTTGAGTGCGTCCGCCGCCCCCTGAATCGAGGCTCCTCATGACCGTCCTGCTGGACCGCCCGGCCGCCGGGCGGCTCCCCCGCCCGGCCGCGCGTGATCCGTTCATCGACCTGCTGCGCGTGCTGGGCATGGCGCTCATCGTGTTCCAGCACTGGACGATCCCGGTGCTGGACTACGACGGCCACCGGCTGACGACCGGCAACGCGCTGGCCACGCCCGGCGTGTGGGTGGTGACCTGGCTCAGCCAGGTGATGCCGCTGGTGTTCTTCGCGGGCGGCGCGGCCAACGCGATCAGCTTCCGCCGCGCGGCCGGGCCCGCGCCGGCCTGGCAGGCGGTGCGGCTGCGCCGGCTGGCCTGGCCGCTGTTGCCGCTGGCCGCGGTGTGGCTGCCGCTGCCGCACGTCCTGCTCGCGCTGGGGGTGCCGGAGCAGCCGCTGGAGGTGGGGGCCAGGCTGACCGGCCAGCTCCTGTGGTTCCTGGCGGTGTACCTGATCGCGGTGACGGCCACCCCGTACGCGCTGCGCCTGCACGAGCGCCACGGCCCGCGCGTCCCCGTGGCGCTGGTGGCCGGGGCGGCGCTGACGGACGTGGTCAGGTTCGCGACCGGCGTGGAGGCCGTGGGCTACCTGAACGTGGTGTTCGTCTGGCTGGCCGTGCACCAGCTCGGCTTCTTCTACGCCGAGGGCCGGCTGCGGGGGGCCGCGGCCCTGGCCGCCGGCGGGTTCGGCGCGGCGGCGGCGCTGGTGGCCCTCGGCCCCTACCCGGGCAGCATGATCGGCCTGCCGGGCGCGGAGGTGTCCAACATGGCGCCGCCCACCCTGGCGATGCTGGCCGTCGGCCTGGGGCAGGTCGGCCTGGCCGTGCTGCTGCGCCCGGCGCTGGTCCGGCTGCCCGCCCGGCGGCTGCTGGCCTGGGCCGGTCCGCGGATCATGACGGTGTACCTGTGGCACATGCCGGCCCTGTTCGCGGTGACCGGGGTGGTGGTGGTCCTGTGCCGGGTGGACACGCCGCGGCCGGGAGGCGTCCTGTGGTTGGCCGGCTGGCCGATCTGGTTCGGGCTGCTGTGCCTGGTCATGTGGCCGCTGCTGAAGGTGTTCGCCAGGTTCGAGACGCCGCCGGCGCTGCCGTACCGGGCGGCCGGCCGTGGCGGCATGGCGGCGGCGTCCGGGCTGGTCGGCGCGGGGGTGCTGACGCTGACGGTGTGCGGGTTCGCGCCCGGGGCCGGGCCGATCCTCGCGGTGCTCGCGCTGCTCGGCGGCCTCCTGCTGACGGCCCCGAGACCGCCACGGGCCCCGGACCAGGTACGGGAGTCGCGGTGAGGGCCCGGAAACACGGACGTCACGGACGGTTGACGAGAATGTGCCCATGACGAGAGTGCGCGCCCTGACCGAGACGGACCTTCCCACCGTCGCCGGCATCTACGCCCACTACGTGACGACCACGGTGGCCACGTTCGACGAGACTCCGCTGACACCCGGCGACTGGCGGGCCAAGGCCGCCGCCATCACGGGGGCGGGGCTGCCGTTCCTGGTGGCGGAGACGGACGGCGCGGTCACCGGGTACGCCTACGTCGCCCAGTACCGTCCCAAGCCCGCCTACCGGCACACGCTGGAGGACACGATCTACCTGGCCCCGGGCAGCACCGGCAAGGGGCTCGGGCGGCTGCTGCTCGGCGAGCTGATCGCGGCGGCCGGCCGCACCGAGGCCCGCCAGCTCGTCGCGGTGATCGCCGACTCGGGCGACCCGGCCTCGGCGCGGCTGCACGAGAGGTTCGGCTTCGAGCAGGCGGGGCGGCTCAGGTCGGTCGGCTTCAAGCAGGGGCGCTGGATCGACACCGTCCTGATGCAGCTCGACCTGCGCTAGCCGCCCCGGCGCGCCGGTGACGGGCGGGG
>NZ_SSXE01000144.1 GCF_021699195.1 Nonomuraea sp. MG754425
AACCCGTCTACCAGGGGTTTCGCCATGTCATCAGGCGAACGTCCACCTCGCGATCATGCTGTGATCATCAACCCACCGCAGGGGGATGAAAACGGCTCAGTGTGAGGCCCGGATGTGGGAATGCGCCGGCAGATTCGTCAGAGGGAAGGAAAACCTTGCTTTGGCGGGACCTGTGAAAAGCTCGCCAATCCTTACGTTTCGCACGCCAACCCCTCCACGCGCAGAATGTCCACATTCAACAAAGGCTGCATTCATCCGATTAACAGATGGTGTCACCCCAAGTGCCGCACTTCGCGCCCCAACTGACCGACGCCGAAGTGCCGACCTGACAGCGGCCGAGCCCAGCGTGCCCTTCAAGGCCCGCCGTGCGGCGCTACGGCCCCCGAGTATCTGTCTGGTGCTTTCCCTGCCTGCCTGGCCACTCCGGCCACAACAAACCGCCTACGCAAGGCCCTGCCCTGTTCAGACGGGTGATCCGCGCCCCGGCGCAGGACGCCGATGTGTGGACCGCCCCGGCGGGGCGACGTCCGTCCTCCTGTAGCCGCACCTCGCCTTGGCGAACATCTGCTCAAACCGATCCGCCGACTCATCGAGCCCGCCAACCGCCATCTTCAATGGACAACCCCCGGCACTCGTACCGGGTTGCGTCCACGGAAGTGGTGTACGAGCCTCGCCCGCGCTACTGGGGTGCCGTGCACGACCTGGCAGTCGCCCGAACCGTCCGGCCTGATTGGCGTGCAGAATTTCGTGGACAAGGGCTGTCGGCGCGCGGATGGCACGCTTCGGAAGCCGGGCAAAGGGCACGGGGCAGTGGGATGACAACCGTACTCACACCCCGCATCCGGTTTAACGGTGAATGTGCCGTCGTGACCTCGAAGGGATATAGAAGGTCTCGACCAAGCCGCGCTGCTGCCCGCGTCGAGTCGACCACGCTCGTGCAAGCGATCCTTGTGCTGCACTTCGTCGAAGTAGGCCGTTTTCGGGATAAAGGGCTTATTGCAAGCAACGTGCCAGTGTCCGCAAATATGTCCACCGAACACTGCGAGGCTTTCGGGCCATGCGACCCGTTTATGCGGAGGTTCGCGAAAAATGGTACGGCCATCGCGGTCCTTCGAAAACGCAGTTCGAAGGACATCGAACGCGATGGCCGCATACACCATTGTGACGTCGGAGCACCGATCGGTGAAGGGGTTCCTGACCGGTGACTCCGACTTTTGGCGCAACCCCTCGGTGAAGATCATCGAGGAGCCAGGTTGCCGCCGGACGGGTGTCGCCTCCCGCCCGGCGGCAAGGTGCGGCCGGCTACCCCGTTCGCGCCATAGCCACCGCTTATGCGAACCGGACATCGCTGGCGATGACGCGACCGGGCCCATCGTTGCCGACGCGCCTTGTGCTCGCGTGATCCCGTGTGACGCGCCTGCCCAAGCCTCTCGGAATGAGGCATGGGCTTCACCCGGGACCAGCGCGAGACCATGATGTGGTCCCTGCTGGGAGGGCATGGGACCGCACCATGACGAGTATTGGCCGGCTGACGTCCGTAACGGCCTACCCGCGCGATTAGGTTCTCATGGTCATCCCTTGGAAAACTGCTGTTCGGCGCTATAAGGGGGATGATGCCCTTTGTGGGTCGCTGAGTTCATAGTCCGCGGTGGAATAGATTTACAGGGGAATCCGCCTCCAGGACTCGTCCGCGATGATCAGGTGATCGAGAAGACGCAATTCGACTGTCTGCGCGGCTTCGAGAAGCTTGGCGGTGGCCTCCAGGTCCTCCGGGCTGGGGTCGAGCGACCCGCCGGGGTGGTTGTGGGCAAGCCCGAACATCGCCCCGCCCGAGGTGAGCACCTCGGTGATCACCTCGCGTATGGGCATCGCGGTGTGATCGCTGCCGCCCTCGGTGAGCACCGCCCGTTTCAGGATTCGCCCACGGGTGTCGCACACCACCACGACCAGCCGTTCCTGCTTCCGGTCGCGCAGCAGCGGAGCGCACGCGTGAGCCAGATCGGACGTGCTGGTGATGCGTTCGCGCTCCGGCCACGACTCCGCCCGGCGCGCGAGGTGAAAGGCCGCGGTCACGCGTGCGGCCTTGGCGGGACCGATGCCACGCATGGTGAGTAACCGGTGCGGGTCGGAACGGCCGAGGCCATCGAGATCTCCACAGTGCTCGATCACCTGTGTGGCCAGGTCGAGGGCGCTCGCCCCACGAAACCCCGAGCCCAGCAGCACGGCCAGCAGTTCGCGGTCCGCCAGCGCGGCCGCACCGTTGGACATGAGCCGTTCGCGCGGCCGGTCGCGTTCGGACAGGTCTTTGACTCGCATCGGCAACCTCCGCACCTGTTCTATCAACGCGCACCGACAATCTCTGACCTGCGCATTCCCGCGAAATCTTGCCCCTTTCCGCGGCTGTATGAGGCTTTCGGGAGACGGTTCTCACTATGCGAACGTTGTAGTCGGTCGGCTTGCCGGTAGCCCGCTGAGCAGTTCCCTCCACGAGGCCGTTCCAGCGGCACCCAGGTGATGATGGAGCCACCGCTCAGCGTCCAGCCGATCTTCCCGACTGCGCGCCCCCGACCCCGCGCGTGTTGTCGGTGCCGTACCCGTTCATCGACGCGCGTCCAGTGAGTGGCCGGCCATGCCGATGCGCCGGGGGCGATGAGGTCGGAACCCGCCCCGCGCCTTCCGTCGCGATGCTCGTGCGACCACACCACACCCGCCCGGCCCTCCGTCACGACGCTCTTCAGCTAGGTTCCAGCGATTAGTCGGATGCGCCTGGCCCGGCCAGCACCTGAGGTCTGCGCGGGTGATGGCGTGCCAGTCGCCGAGGACCTGACATACCGGCCAGGGGGCGTTCCGGTGCACTGTCCTGGTTCACCCGCGCCGATCCCGTTTCGCGCTCGCAACCCGGTGACAGATCACATCCCGGGGGAGAAACACGTCGAGGTCTGGGGGAAAGAATCACACCCGGCCGCAGACGGTTGCGCAGGAGCCCGTCGGCGTGTGTGCCACTGTGCTCATCGACAGGCCCCGGTGCCATCGTTCCGGCGCGGGATCTCCCGTTTTCGCTTGGTAAAGGCAGGCGTGCGTGAACCTAGAAACCCAGATCCTGGACCTGATGCTGCGCATCCGGGCACTCGAGACCAGCGACCGACTGGGCGCTGAGGTCACTGCGATCGGTATCGTCCTGGCGCTGACCGAACTCGCCGAGATCCGCACCGAAATCAGAGAGGACCTCGCGGCCCTGAGCGATGAACTCGCCGCCCTCCGACGGCACATGAACGATCACCTCGCCGCCCTCCGCTCCGAAATGCTGCACCGACTCGGCACCCTCCGGTAGGAAACCGGCGGCAGCGCACCTCAGGAGCAGGCAACGACCTGGCCTGAGCCCTTCACCATGTACGGGGATCTCAGGCCAGATCGGATCTGAACCACGGGCAGGGTGCCACGAGGCGTGGTCGCACACAGAGGAATGCAGGTTCGCGTTTCCTGCTTCGACTCACGGGACGGAGCGCGGGCCTGGGACTTCACGGGCTCGCCCGGCACCGGAGGCCTCGTGGAGCGGTGTGATTCCTCGCCTGCTCAGCCTCACGCGCGCCCAGGTGGGCTATGCCCGACGCCGTCCACAACCCGCCCTGGGCTTGGCGTCTCTTCCAATATTTACCTAGACGCCCATTTTGGGCCCATATCTCCCGGACGGTCGTCCAGCGCATAGCGGTCGTCGCGTATCTCGCACCCGAACGCGCATCCGTCGGTGGAGACAATTCCCGCCCGGCGTCCAGTTCGATACACATCAGCACACTTGTGACTCGCCCTCCCTGGCGTTCCTCGGCACCATGGTCAGCCAGACAGCATGCCTGGAATGAGACACATCGTCTCTCGAAAGGACGATCATGAGAGCTCTTGTGGCCAAGCAGTACGGTCCACCGCACCTCCTCGCCCTCGAAGACCTCCCCATCCCAGACCCAGGTCCCGGTCGCCTTCAGGTCCGTGTCCGGGCAGCCGCGCTCAACCCGGCCGATCTACTGATGATGGACGGAACGGTCCGTGACCTCGTTCCTCTGGACTTCCCCTACATTCCCGGTACCGACTTCTCCGGCACGGTGACCGCGCTGGGGAAAGACGTGGAGACGTTCGAGGTGGGGGAGGAGGTGTTCGGCTTCGGCGCGCCGCCGTCATTTGCGGCAGGCGTCGGCATTCCGGCCATCACGTCAGGTGCGATGGCCGAGTATGCGGTGTTCGCGGCAGGTGACTTCCTCGCGCGACGGCCAGACGGTCTCAGCGCCGAAACGGCGGCGGCGCTGCCCAGCACGGGCATGACGGGGCTTGCTGTGATCGAGGAAGGACAGTTCCAACCGGGCGAAAAGGTGCTGGTCATCGGCGCCGGTGGGGGAATCGGCAGCGTGGTCGTCCCCCTGCTGGCGGACCGCGTCGACGTCATCGCGACCGCTTCGTACGAGGACGAGCAGTACGTCCGCGATCTCGGAGCCGGCGAAGTGATCGACTACCTCGAAGCCGACACCGTCGACGAGTGCCTGCGCCGCGTTCCCGGAGGCGTTGACGTGATCATCAACCTCGCGCTCAAGGGCGATCCGCTGATCGAGGCCGCCAGGGCGATCAAGCCCGGCGGGCGCCTGCTCAGCACCACTCCTGGCACGCCGGCGCCCTCTGCGTTCGGTCGCGACGATCTCGCGGTGAGCGTGGTGATGGGGACACTGAAGCTCACGAAGAACACCCTTCCGGCCATCGCCACCCATGCACTCAGGGGGACGCTGCCCGATCCCGTCACTCGTCGTTATCGCCTCAGCGAGGCTGCCCTGGCATATCAGGACTTCGCCCACACGCACAGTCGCGGCAAGGTGGTCGTCACGATGTCGGACGAGCCTGCTCCGTGACGCGCGGCGGATGGTTTCACCTCGGCAACCCTGGCCTGCCGCCCTTCAGCCGCCATCCTTCTTGGCCGGCCTCCCGCCGACCAGTCGAACTGCGAGCAATTTCCTGACCGAGTAACTCCGACGGGCGAGGAATCCCATCGTTCTGCGGGACGCCACCGCACGACATGCAGCCCTCCGCGGGGCACGTCATCCGAAACTGCGAGGGTACCGTCCCATCGGTCGCCGGATCCGACATGCGATCGGAACGCCCAGCCGTCGATCACGCAGCTACCCCCACTCCATGGGATGTGGGGAAATCGACTCCGTTCCAGAGTTGTCCACGAATGCGGCTGGTCGCCTTCGAAGAAGGATGCGCGTCTTCCACGGCACAGGACGTTGTCCAGTACCGCGCGGCAGCGCAGTCGATCTTGGTGCGGGGCGTTCGCGCTGGATGGTCCCTCTGGAGGCAGCGGTGGGTAAGGAGGCGCTGGTGCCGCAGGTGTTGCGAGGCAAGCTCCGTGCTCTGTCACGACATGGCGCTGGGTGTGACGTGATGACCCTGCGGCATACGTGTCTCCGAACACGCCTGGGCTGAGGCACCAACAGCGCGAGAGGGCGAGGCGAGCGCCCAGGTCCGTGTCGCTGAACCCGCTTTGGGAGAGGCACCCCACGCTAAACCCGCAGACGGACAAGGACGATGTCCCGCATCCGGCATCTGTTTCGGCTTTTTCGGTCTGGTGCAGGTAGGTGACATACGACGTGATTAATCCCCATCAGCCGGTGAGGCGCTCTCCCCGCGGCGCCGCCTCAGATGGGTGACGGAGGCGCTGCGAGGTGGGCCTGCGGGGTGGATGTGTGTCCTCAGACTCAGCTCAGCGGCGCGCACCGAGCATCTCCCGTCTGCTGCCGCGAAGTCGGCCCGTAAGTCGCAGACCTGACGGGGAGCGCCGGCGAGCTGGTCGTACAGGTGCAGCGCCACGAGGGCTGTGAGAGAGGCTGAGGTCCGGGTCGTCTTCATTCGTGCTGCTCCGCCGGTCCGCGTGCGCCCTGTCGAGCTTCGCGCGGCCCGGTTGGGCGACGACATGGTTCCACCGCTGTAGTGCTTGGCGTATGGCGGATATGGCCCAGAAGCGCATCCCCTGCCATCGCGGGGAACAGCATCAACCTCCGTCGCTGTGCAGGGCGGAGCCAGTCCGGATACATGCGCCAGCCTTCCTGGACCAGCCTTTCATCGGCGAACAGCACATGCGGATCAGGCCAGGAAAAGGCCCCGGGCGAGTTGTCCCCCCGCCCGGAGCAGCCCGTCCTAGACAGGCATGCTGTACATGATCCGGAACCGATCGCCTGGGATGACGATGTCGCTGGTCTCCACTGGGCGATCGCCGGCCCAATGGGTACGTTCCACGTGCAGGACGTGCACGCCCGCCGCCAGATCCAGCGCATCACTCTCCGCCGGGCGAGGGATGCGAGTATGTATGCTTTCGACGACTTCTGTGATCTTGATGCCGTATGCGTACATTCGCGCTACCAGGCTCCGCCGCTCCTCCTCGGTATGAGGGGTGAACTCCCGTAGCTCATAAGACGTGGAGAGCTGGAGTGGTCTCCCCTCTGCGCGGAAGATGTAATGAGTTTTGGTGAGTATGGCGGTTTCGGGCAAACGCAACCGTCTGGCGACGTCCGGGCCCGCTTCGGTGGGCTCGCTGTGCCAATCCCATGTAACTCGCCTGCCTTGAGATTGCAGGTCAGCGGCGAACGGAGCCGGGTGATCAAGGAAACGCCATCGGTAGAGCGGTGTTAGATCGGGGCGTTCCCTGACGTAGTGTCCCGAGCCCACGCGGCCGATGATGAGACCCTCGCCCGCGAGCACGCGTAGTGCGTGGCGGGCGGCGGTCTCGCCGACCTGATACTTGCGGGTCAGCTGCGCCCGTGAGGGGATGGGCGCGCCGGGGGGAAGGGTGCCGTCGGTGATCTGTCGCCGGATGTCTTCGACGACACGCAGGTAGACCGGATCTGAGGTGGCCACTAGTCCATCCCTGGGGGTTCGTGTGAGGCGTTGCCCCATGTTGCCGTATTCGGCAGGTAACCGACCGTCATCGATGACTGCTGGAGCCCCAACTTTGCGATGGCGGAAAATTATCGGAGAAACCTTGTAACGCCGATGTAAGGACTGGCGATTCTCCGGTAGAGGTCGTCGATGTGTGTACCCCCGAGCACATATCGGCGACCTCTTCCATGTCCCCCTCCTGATGCCGTGACGTCGGACGACCATGAACGCCCTGGTCGGACGCGGGTCCGTGGCAACCCGAGGGTCTTTCGCTCCCGGATCGCGAGATCCCGCGATTCTGCCTGCCTCGCATCGTGCCCTCCAACCGTGCGCTTCACGCCCCGAAAGATCTTCCGGGTACAACGAGCACGCCTGGCCTCAGGAACGACTCGTGTGGCGACTGCCCGTGACCAACGGCGGGCTCCAGGCCGCCGAGCGCAAAGTGGTCATTTGGTATCACGGGTCAGTGGTCATGCCTCGGGCGGCCACTTCGCCGTAAGTTGTGCCATCGAACCCTGGTCATTGCCCACCAGGCCAGATGGCTGATTCTTGGCACAAGATAAGACCTGTGCTGTTTCGTACTGGGCAGCATCACCATGAGGACGACATGATCGAGATCGGCAAGCTTCTCCCCTCCGACCGGGACGCCTGGGAGGGCTTGTTCCGCGCGTACATCGCCTTCTACGAGCGCGTCGAACCGGGCTCGATGTACGACCGAGCGTGGCACGAGTTCATGGCGGACACCCGCTTGCACGCCCTCGGGGCGAGGCTGGACGGCCGGCTCGTCGGCATCACCCACTTCCTGACCCACGGCAGCACCTCCGCGCCCGACACGGACTTCTGCTACCTGCAAGATCTCTTCACCGGTCCGGACGTCCGGGGCAAAGGCGTGGGCCGCGCGCTCATCGCGGCCGTCGCCGACTGGGCACGGGACCACGGCTGCTCTCGTGTGTACTGGAGCACCCACGAGTCAAACAGCACTGCACGGTACCTGTACGACAAAGTCGCTGAGAACCGCGGCTTCATCCGGTATCAGATTGAACTGTCCTAAGAGTTCCCAGCGACGAGCCTGGCGTCGTTGATGACCAAGCCCATCTTGTCGGCAGCCGCCGGGCCCGTCATGCCTGCCTTCGCGGTGTCGTGGGGGAGCGACCGCATCTCCCTCGGCCGGATGGCTGGAAAGGTAGCCGAGTGCGATGGGTTGGTAACGGAGGGCGTTGGCGGTCTTGGCAAGACCGGAGCGGCGCATCACGGCGGTCAGCGTGCGGAGCAGGGCCAGGCGTCCAAGCGGAGCCGTCGAGGGCTGCCGAGTGGATCTTGACGCAGTCGCCGGGCCGGCCGATTCGGCCCCAGGCGCCCGTTGCCTCGGGTGCATGTTGATGGTGTGACCTGGGTGAGAATGGACTCGGCCGTCTCTTCGGCGGGACAAGGCTTCTCCGGAGCCTGCCAAGCTTGCCTCCGTCGGCCATCGTCGGCTGCATCGACTTGATGCGCTGGGTCCGCGCAAGTCGATCGCGGTAGTGAGGCTTGGCAGCAGGATCCTGGGGAAAGTGGGGAAAAAGCGGTTCCAGGCAGGCGAAGCGGGGTGGCGGCGTCCGATGGTTTTCCGAATCCAGGTAGCGTTCGCACTATGGCATCGCCAACTGGAACCGCCGACGCACCCTTCGGCCGTATGCTGACCGCGATGGTCACGCCGTTCAGTTCCGACGGCGAGGTCGATTATGTGGCTGTGCGCCGTCTTGCCACCTATCTGGTGGACGAACAGCACAATGACGGACTGATCGTCAATGGGACGACCGGGGAGTCGCCCACCACCTCGGACGAGGAGAAGCAGCGCATTGTCAGCGCCGTCCTCGATGCGGTCGGTGACCGCGCGACTGTGGTGGCCGGTGCAGGCACGAACGACACTCGCCACAGTGTCGAGCTCGCGAAGCAGGCGGCACGTGCCGGTGCCCACGGTCTTCTGGTGGTGACGCCGTACTACAGCAAGCCTCCGCAGGAGGGGTTGTTCCAGCACTTCACTGCCGTCGCCGACGCAACCGACCTCCCGGTGATGCTGTATGACATCCCCGGACGTAGCGGAGTGCCCATCAAGACCGAGACCCTGCTGCGCCTGGCGCAGCACGAGCGCATCGTGGCGGTGAAGGACGCCAAGGGCGACCTGTTCGCCGCCAGCCAGGTGATGGCCGCGAGCGATCTCGCCTTCTACTCCGGTGATGATCTGCTCAATTTGGCCTGGCTGTCTCTTGGTGCGGCTGGGTTCGTCAGTGTGGTCGGACATGTGGTGGGTGCTGAGCTGGGACGCATGATTCACCTGCACAAGAAGGGCGATGTCGCCGAGGCCCTGGCCGTACACAGCCAGGTGGCCCCCGTGGTTGACGGGATCATGCTGCGTGCGGGTGGCGCGATCATGGCAAAGGCGGCGCTGAGCATGGTGGGGGTGCCGGCTGGTCCGGTACGGCTGCCGCTCGTGGACGCCACAGAGAAGCAAATCGCCGAGCTGCGCGCTTGCCTGGTAGCCGGCGGGGTGAAGTTGACAGACGCATAGGAACGGGGAGGAACCGGGAGTTTTGAGAACAAGATCTGACCGTGGGGGCCAGGTATGAGCCATCCGCATCCTGAGCTTGGCCCCCCGCCGACGCTGCCTGACGGCGGCCTGCGCATCGTCGCACTCGGCGGGTTGGGGGAAATCGGCAGGAACATGGCCGTCTTCGAATATGACGGTCGCCTGCTGGTCGTCGACTGTGGGGTTTTGTTCCCCGAGCCTGACCAGCCGGGTGTCGATCTCATCCTGCCTGACTTCGAATACATCAGGGACCGGCTCGACGACGTCGAAGCCGTGGTGCTGACACACGCTCACGAGGACCACATCGGGGCGGTGCCGTACCTTCTGCGCGAGCGGCGCGATATCCCGCTCATCGGCTCCAAGCTCACACTGGCCTTGATCGAGGCCAAGCTGACCGAGCACAGGATCCAGCCGAGCAAGATCGAGGTCATCGAGGGCGAACGGCACGTATTCGGGCCATTTGACTGCGAGTTCCTCGCAGTCAACCACTCCATCCCCGACGCACTGGCCGTCGCCATCCGGACGCCCGCCGGCATCGTGCTGCACACGGGTGACTTCCGGATGGACCAGTTGCCGAGCGATGGACGCCTCACCGACCTCGGCGGCTTCGCCAGGCTCGGCACCGAGGGCGTCGACCTGCTGATGTCCGACTCCACCAACGCCGAGGTGCCGGGATTCGTCACCAGCGAGCGGGAGATCGGTCCGGTCATCGACGACGTGATCCGGACCTCCGAGCAGCGCGTCATCGTGGCCAGCTTCGCCTCGCACGTCCATCGCATTCAGCAGGTGATGGACGCCGCCGCCAGGCATGGACGAAAGGTGGCCCTGGTCGGCCGGTCCATGGTGCGGAACATGGGAGTGGCCCGCGATCTCGGCTACCTCAAGGTTCCGCCGGAGCTGCTCGTCGACTCGCGCGATATCGAGGAATGGCCGCCGGAGGACGTGGTGCTGATCTGCACCGGCTCCCAGGGCGAGCCCATGGCGGCACTGTCGAGGATGGCGAACCGCGATCATCCGATCCGGATCGCCGACGGCGACACCGTGCTGCTGGCCTCCTCGTTGGTGCCGGGCAACGAGACCGCGGTCAACAAGGTCATCAACGGGCTGACCAGGTGGGGCGCCAGGGTCGTGCACAAGGGCAACGCCAAGGTGCACGTCTCGGGGCACGCGGCGGCCGGCGAACTGCTGTACGTGCTCAACCTGACGCGCCCGTCGAACTTCATGCCCGTACACGGCGAATGGCGTCACCTCCGCGCCCATGCCAAGCTGGCCGCCCTCACCGGCGTGCCCGACGACCACATCGTGATCGCCGAAGACGGCGTCGTGGTGGACCTGGTCGACGGACGCGCGCGGATCGTCGGCGCGGTTCATGCCGGGTACGTCTACGTCGACGGCTCGTCGGTGGGTGAGATCACCGACACCTCGCTGAAGGATCGCAGGATCCTCGGGGACGAGGGATTCATCTCCGTGGTCATCGTGGTCGACTCGAACACGGGCAAGCTCACCGCCGGACCCGAGATCCACGCCAGGGGATCCGGCATTGACCCGGCCCAGTTCGAGGAGTTCATTCCACAGATCGAACGGGCCCTCGCGGAAAAGGCCGCGGACGGTGTGGTCGACATGCAGGAGATCCGCCGCGTCGTACGCCGCACGGTGGGGCGCTGGGTCAGCGACACCTACCGGCGCCGGCCGATGATCATCCCCGTGGTGCTCGAGGTCTGAGCCTCTGGACGGTACGGCAGGTGGCTCACCTGCCGTACCTGGGAGAGAGTTCCGTCGCCCTGACGGCTGCCTCCTGCCTGGCAGGTGAGGATGCTCGAAGGGCGACTCCGGTCGTGTTCGCATGTCAGGCGTCCCTTCGGCATAGCAGCCAGGAGGCGATCGTCAAGGGGACGGTCGCGTACGCGACCATGACGACGGCGGCCACGGGTGGTGACAACGACGAGCCGTACACCGAAGTGGCGATGATGTCGCCGGTGATCTGACGGGGCAAGGCGCCGATCATCAGCGAGCCGAGGCGTTCGCTCCACGGCTCCGGGATCTTGTCGATGATCATGGGAAGCCCGTACACGAGGGCGACGATGACGGCCGTTGCGCCCGCCGCAGATCTCAGGAGCGCGCCAAGTCCCACACCGAGCAGCGCGAACACCAGGACTGTCAGGCTGAGCGAGACCAGGAGCGGTACTCGGTCTCCGACAGCGGTGGCGTACGCGCCGGAGAAACGGTCACCCAGCGCGCCACGGGCCGCGAAGTAGGTGCCGAAGACGGCCAGCACACCGACGAACAAGCCCAAGCTGCCGACGACCATGGACTTGGCGGCGAGAACGGGCCAGCGGCGTGGGACGAGAGCCAGACTTGTCCTGATCATGCCTGTGGTGTATTCGGAAGTCATGGCCAAGGTGCCGAGAACCCCCATGCAGAGCTGAGGGATGATCGCGAACGCTTCCTCCAGATCCGCGATCCGGGCGCGCGCCTGCTGCGTGGGGGGAGCGGCGTCGTACATGCCGGCCGCCGATGCGGCGAGTGCGAGGCCCAGCAGGACAGTGCTTAGGCCGATCCCGAGTATCAGATAGGTCGAACGGACCGATCGGAGCTTCAGCCATTCAGACGCGAGGACCGCCTTCATCACGCGGCTCCGTATTCAAGGCTGCCTGAGGTCAGGGCCATGTACGCGTCTTCGAGAGAACGATGGCGCGCGGTCAGCTCCGCGACGGTGGCTTCGGTGATGAGCCTTCCACGGCCGATGATGACGATGCGTTCGGCGGTGAGGGCCATCGCACTCATGAGATGGCTGGAGAGCAGGATCGTCCGGCCCTCGGCGGCCAGCGAGCGCAAGAGGTCGCGGATCCAGCGCACTCCGTCTGGGTCGAGTCCGTTGACCGGCTCGTCGAACATCAGCACTCCTGGATTCCCGAGCAGCGCGGAGGCTATGCCGAGGCGCTGTTTCATGCCCAGCGAGATTCCGCCCACCCGCTTGCGCGCCACGCTCGCCAGCCCGACCTGCTCGAGCACCTGCACGACGCGCTTGAGGCCGATGCCGTTGGCGCGGGCCATGCAGAGCAGGTGGTTGTAGGCGCTGCGCCCGCCGTGCACGGCGCTCGCGTCAAGAAGCGCTCCGACCTCGCGCAACGGCTTCCGGAACGAGGTGTATCGTCGGCCGTTGACCAGAGCCTGGCCTGAGGTCGGCGCGTCGAGGCCGAGGATCAGGCGCATCGTGGTGGATTTCCCTGCACCGTTGGGGCCGAGGAACCCGGTCACATGACCGGGTGCGACCGCGAAGGACAGATCGTCCACAGCGAGTGTGCCGCCGTAGCGCTTGGTGAGGTGCTGGAGTTCGATCACGCCGTAAAGGATGCGGGGTGGCGGGTCGCCGGCGCGTCGGACCACGGTTCGAACTTCAAGGTCAGACCCCGGGTTGACGTGCGGAGGCAGCCTTACCGGCTACGGTTCAACGCGTGAACGACACGCACCCCTTCTTCGCCCGGCGCATGAGCCCTCGTCGACTGGTCATGCTCGACGCGGCGGCGGGTGTGTGCTCGGCCTTCATCTTCTTCACCGTAACGGTCCATGCCGTGGCGCTTCCGCCATGGATGCGCATCGCCCTGCCTCTCGGCCTGGGGCTGCCGCTGGTCCTGCGCAGGCGGTGGCCACTGCCCGTCCTCAGTTTCACCCTGCTGCTGGCCCTCTTCGCCGCGCTGGCCGGCACGTCGGGGCTCGTGTATCTCGCGCCCGCGTACGTCCTGTACATCGTCGCCCTGTCCGACAGGGCCGGGCCGGCGATCCCGACCTCGGCCATCGGGATGCTGAGCCTGATCACCATCGTGGGCATGACAGTGGCGGGAACGCCGCGTGACCGGGCTCCCGAATGGCTCCTGCACCTCGACCAGCCGCTCATGGGCATCGCGGCGCTGGGCGGAGCATGGACGATCGGCCGGGCCGTCAGAGAACGCAGGTCCTATGCGGCGCGCGACGCCGAGCGGCTGGCGGCACAGGCAGTGACGGACGAGCGGTTGAGGATCGCTCGTGAGCTACATGACGTGGTGACACACAGCGTAGGGCTGATCGCGGTCAAAGCCGGAGTCGCCAACCACGTGATGGCGACCAAACCGGAAGAAGCGCATGACGCTCTGCGTGTGATCGAGACAGCCAGTAGGAGCGCGCTGGTGGAGATGCGCCACCTGCTCGGTGTGCTGAGGTCCACAACGGTGCCCGAGCGCGTGCCCATGCCAGGCCTGGCCGACATCCCCGAGCTGGTGGGGCAGGCCCGGCTGTCCGGGGTGGAGGTGGAGCTCGATCTCCGCGTCGGGACTGGGGATGAGGAGAAGACCGATGCAGCGCGACGGGACGGGACGGTGCAGTCGCTGGGAGGCATATCGGGGCAAGGCGGAGCAGTGCGGCAGGGCGAAGCATCGCCGGCAGCGGGAGCGTCGCAAGAGGTCGTGATGTCGCAGGCGCCTGCGAAGACGGGAGAAGAGGCGGCGTCGCAGGTGGGTGTGGCCCACGAGGGAGAGTCGACGGTGCGTATGGGCATCGCTTGGGGCGAGAGCGAGGGAGAGTCGAGAGGACCGGAGACGGAAGCGTGGGCGCGGTTGCCTGATGGCGTGGGGTTGGCGGTTTATCGCATCGTTCAGGAGGCGCTCACCAATGTGACCAAGCACGCTGCGCCGGCTCGTTGTCGAGTGTCCGTGGTCGCTGACGGTCAGGAGGTACGGATCGAGGTGGTCGATGATGGGCCCGGTAAGCGTACGTTGCCTGGGCAGGGTGCTGGGCATGGCCTGATCGGCATGCGGGAGCGGGTCATGATGTACGGGGGCGTGTTCGAAGCGGGGAGGCTGCCTGGGCGAGGGTTTCAGGTGTTCGCGAAGGTGCCGTACGAGGAGGTTTTGTGATCCGAGTGGTCATCGCCGACGATCAGGCGTTGCTCCGGGGGAGTTTCAAAGTACTGGTCGACTCCGAGCCTGATCTGGCGGTGGTGGGAGAGGCGGCGACAGGGGCCGAGGCGGTTGACGTCGTGATGGAGACGCGGCCGGATGTGGTGCTTATGGACGTGAGAATGCCAGATATGGATGGGATCGAGGCTACTCGCCACATCAAAGACGTTACTCGGGTGCTTGTGGTTACGATGTTCGACCTTGACTCCTATGTTTATGACGCGCTCCGGGCCGGAGCGAGTGGATTCTTACTGAAGGACACGCCGCCTGCGGATTTGCTCACTGCTGTACGAGTGGTGGCCGGCGGAGAAGCCCTACTGGCGCCCACGGTCACCCGCAGATTGATTGAGGAGTTCACTCGTACTCCTGTTTCGCCTCAAGTGAAAGGGCTGGAGGGTGTTACCGATCGGGAGCGGGAAGTATTGACGCTTATCGCACGAGGGCTGTCCAACGGTGAGATCGCAGGACATCTGCAGGTGAGCCTGGCTACTGTCAAGACACACATCACCCGGTTGCTGGCCAAGTTGGAGGCTCGGGATCGGGCGCAGCTTGTGATCGCGGCATATGAGAGTGGACTGGTGTCGGCCGCTATGTGACGGCTATAAATCGAATTTCGGTAGCTGGATTTTGTGGTAGTGTATGCGATGAGTTCAGAAAGTCTTTGCGAGCCATTCCAAGTGTGCGCCGCCGAACGGTCCTTTTCGTTCGCCTACTGCATCGAGCAGCCAATGCGCGGCTTCTTCTGCTTTTCTGATTAACTCGGGTGGATAGTTCAACTGGATCTGGTGTTCTGCGAATTCGTCTTCGTCATCCAGGATCAGTCGTCCGTCTCTCATGCGGATCACGTCGAGATCGAGGTCGAGCATGGTGACCTCACCGTCCTTCCATTCCGGGATGGTGGTGACGTCGACATAGATCTCGCTTTTGTGGGGCGGTGTGTTGAAGGATGCGGTCCACCAGGCGCTTCGTGGGAACAGCATGATCGCGGTTGACTCCCACGTGACAGGCGGGCCGTCGCCCTTACGAGCCACGGTTCCACCTGGGACTTCGGCCCAGACACCGTGTTCGTCCTCGCCCAGGAGCCGGGCGGAATGGTTCCAGTGCAAGGCGCCGCTGTACTTACGAAAGACGATTCGTACATCAGTCATATGAGTAAGCCTGTCCGTGCCGGATGGTCCTCACACGCGGAAATTTGGGGTTGGTGGGAGGTTCGGGGTTGGGGGCGAGGCATCCAAGAGGCGGCTACAGGGTGGCGACAGCGTTTTGGCAGGGAGGGCCGATGTGCTGTTGCTGCGGTGACGCTCCGCGGAGATGTAGATTCTCGCCTGCTCGGCGCTGACCGTATAGATGGGGATGCACGACATGAGCGTCGATCCACTACTCGGCGGGACGACACCCTTGTGGCTTGGGCGGACCGGCATTCTGCGTTCGGGCTCGAGGTGGGCGTCCGGCTCGGTTCTGTGCCGATCGGCCTCAGATGAGGGCGTAGCGGATCGGACAGATGCTCCAGGCTGCCTGCGAACGTCGTTGGCGTCCGTTCCCGGCTCACCCTCCGGGTCGAGGCTCGCCAGTTGCGGTGGATCACGTTCTGCGTTGCCTTCCTGGATGGGCAGGGCTGAGCGAACGAGAGACTGCGGGGCTCCACCTGATCTTCGTTGTGGGTTGCGCACTTGGGCAAGCAAGGCGGGTGAGCAGTTGCGTGGTTCTGCGGGCGATCGCCTGGGGTGGGGTCGGGAGATGCGTAAAGGTGCCGCCACCGAGTGACGTGGCGGCACGGTCTGGAGCTACGGCTGTCCCGATCTACGGCGGTCTGGGCCGGGAGCGCGTCAGGTGTGGAGGCGTAGCGCTCTGGCGAGGGCCGCCAAGCGTGGAGGGGAGGCCAGGCCGGCGTGGTACAGGTGGAACTCCGAAGCACCAGCCTTGGCGTACGTCCTGAGCTGGTCGGCCAGGACTTCCGGGTCGGCGGGGCGGGGCGGCAGGGCCAGGACGTAGGCGCCGACTCGCTGGCCTGGCGTGGCGAGTTCCTTGAGACGGGCCAGGCGGGTGGCGTCCGTGGCGGGGTCGCCCCAGCAGTTGGCCACGAGGACGTCAGCATCAGGCTCGCCCGACGGGAGCGGGGCGAAGGCGCCCGTGGCCCAGGGGTCCGGATTGGCGTGCAGAGTGATGGGGACGTCGGCGGCGGTGCTTCTCGCAGCGGCGATCAGGCGCTGGCGGAGGGTCGTGGACAGAGCGACGCGGACGGCACGTACCTCGTCGGCGAGTTGGCCGAGGGCTTCCTCGGGGGTGGCGGGACCGTTGAAGGAGCTGGTGTCGGCCGGCGTGTGGGAGGTGGGTTTCGGCGTGGTGGCGTTGCTGGGTGAGGTGCGGTCGATGGCGGCGCGGACGGTGGCTCTAGTCGGCTCGGGGTACCTGGGCGCGCAGCTCGTGCAGAAACACAGGGAGAGAAGGTCGCTGTCCGTCGAGGTCCAGTCCGCGCCGGACGTCTTCTCGTGGATGCTCTGGTGGCCGAAGCCCATGGGACCGCAGGCTTCCAGGATCAACCCGTCAGGCTCGGCTACCTCGAGGATCTCTCGGACGAGGCGCTCGCAGTACTCGATGACGTCCTCGTGGGCCGGGCACAGAGCGTACGGGTACGGGTCGCCGAAGGCGTTACGTACGACCAGGTCGGGGTGGGTGGCGCCGAGGTGTGAGTTGTGGGTGAGGACGGTCCAGGCGTGCACCTGGAGGCCGGCCGCCTTGAGGGCGTCTCTGGCCTGGAGGTAGGCATCGGCAGGGGTCCACGTGGGGGTCGCTGGGACCAGACGAGACCAGGACGACGGGCGGACCGGGAGGTAGAGCGCCGGGTATGACACATCCAGTACGCGGTGAGCGGGATGGTACGGCGTGGCTGCCCTCGTTGAGTGGTAGCTGGCTGCCAGGGCGACGGTTCGCACGCCGAGGTCTGCCAGGCGGCCGGGGGCTGATGGGTCTCCGACCACGTCCCAGGGGTAGAGGTAGGCGACGTTCATCAACGGGCTCTCCTTGCCGACGGTCATCAGTGGGTTTCTTCGCCGGTATTCACCGACTGGTTCTGGCGCTGACGTTCAGCAGCCAGTCTCCTCGCTGTTGATCGTCCACGACTTGGTGGGGGTGGGGTTTGTGGGCCGAAGGTGTTTCTGGCTAGCCCTATGGGGGTGGGGTCTGGTGTGACGTTCGTATGGGCCCTTTGTCTGCTTGGCGTCGGGGAGCGATGGGTGAATGCGATGGTCGTTATGCGTGCGTGGTTTCAGGGCTGGGCGCGCGTCGGCGGGGTGTCTGGCCACCCTGATGGTGGGGCCATGTCTGCCCGGCTGCGTCCGGCTGATGGCAGGCACCGCTATGGGTGTGCGGCTGGGAGGCGGTGCTCCCGCAAAGGACGTGGCGCGGCGCGTGTTGGCGTGGAAGTGCGGGGGAGCGGCGGTACGCCCCGCGGGTGGAGCGCGGGTGCGTGGCGACGTGGTGGGTTCCCGGCGCTGGGTTGGAGGGGCGCAGGTTTCGTGGGGTGAGGTGGGTTTGCGGTGGAGTGCTGGGTGGTGCGTGCAAGGCGGAGGAGCGTCCCGGGGGAGTGGAGGATCCGTCAGACGGCGCAACTGGTCATGGGGTGGCTGCGCGGCCGGTGGTCGGCGACTGCTGGGCGTGGGTCACCAGCGGGGTCTCTTGGCGGAGAAGGACGGGTCGAAGCGTCGCAGGTACGACGTGTCGTCGCGGGCGCGGATCCCGCACTTCTCGTACTGCTCGCTCATCACCGCCAGCGCGTCCCGGTCCAGGTCCACGCCCAGGCCGGGGGCGGTGGGCACAGGGACGGCGCCGTTCACGAAGCGGAGGGCGCCCGGCGCTACGACGTCCTGGCCGTTCTGCCAGGGGGTGTGGGTGTCGCAGGCGAAGGTGAGGTTCGGAGTGGCGGCGGCCAGATGGGTCATGGCGGCCAGGCTGATGCCGAGATGGGAGTTGGAGTGCATGGACATCGCCAGGCCGAAGGCGTCGCACATCGCGGCGATGTGCGACGAACGCACGAGGCCGCCCCAATAGTGGTGGTCCAGCAGGAGTACGCCGATGGCTCGGGAGGTCATCGCGGGCGGGAAGTGTTCTGGGGTGACCACGCACATGTTCGTGGCGAGAGGCATGGGGACGGACGCCGCCACCTCCGCCATGCCGTCGATGCCTGGCGTCGGGTCCTCCAGGTACTGCAGGACGCCTTCGAGTTCCCGGCCCACGCGGATCGAGGTGGTCACCGACCAGGCGGCGTTCGGGTCGAGCCGGAGCGGTACGTCCGGGAACGCCTCGTGCAGGGCGCGGATCGCGGCGATCTCCCGGTCGGGCGGGAAGACGCCGCCCTTGAGCTTGATGGACTCGAAGCCGTACTCGCTGATCAGCAGTTTCGTCTGCTCGACGATGCCGGCCTCGTCGAGCGCGGCGCCGAACCGGTCCGGCTCCTCGCCCGGGTGGCCCGCCCACTTGTAGAAGAGGTAGGCGCTGTACGGCACCGCGTCCCTGACCGTGCCGCCCAGGAGGTCCGAGACCGGGACGCCTGCCGCCTTGCCCCGAATGTCGAGGCAAGCCACCTCGAAGGGGGAGAAGACACGGTCGACGCTCTTCTCCTTGGTGGCGGCGCCGGTGAGGCCGTGCAGGTCCTTCACCGTTCCGCCGATGATCGCGGAGATCCGGGCGTACATCGTGTTCAGGGCGTGGACGTCGAGGCCGATCAGGGCCTGCGCGCATTCGCGTACCTTGCCGAGGTGTTCGAGGTCGCCGTACGTCTCGCCCAACCCGGTCAGACCTTGATCAGTGATGACCTCGACAATGGTACGGAGAGCCCAGGGCTCGTGGACTCCGGCGGCGTTCAGGAGAGGCGGATCCCGGAAAGCGACAGGTGTTACGCGGATCTGTCTGATGATCATCGCACGCCGTCCATGTATGTGAACGCTGGCCAGATTTGTGGACAAGTTGCCGCAACTGTAAGAATCAGGTTGAAGAAGTGTCAAGACTCCGAAGGGCCATTCGATGATCTACGGACACGACCCCAGGACCGGCGGGACCGTGGGCGCTGCCCTGCCCGAGACCGACACCGCCGGGGTCGACTTGATCGTTTCCGCTGCGGCTGCCGCCGGCACCGCCTGGCGGGCGACCCCGGCCGCCGAGCGGGCCGTCGCGCTGGAGGCCGTTGCCGATGCGCTGAGCGCGCACGTGGACGAGCTGTGGCAGCTCGCCGACCAGGAGACCGCGCTCGGCGAGGTACGGCTGCGCGGCGAGGTCGCGCGCGCGGCGGGGCAGTTCAGGCTCTTCGCCGAGGTGATCAGGGACGGCGGTTACCTGGAAGCCATCATCGATCACGCTGACCCTTCGCTCGCACCGCCCAGGCCGGACGTGCGCCGGATGAAGCACGCCCTGGAGGGAGTCGTGGCCGTGTTCGCGGCCAGCAACTTCCCGTTCGCGTTCTCGGTGGCCGGGGGCGACACCGCTTCCGCGCTCGCCGCAGGCTGCCCCGTGGTCGTCAAGGCTCACCCCGGTCACCCGAACACGTCCGAGCGGGTGGCGAAGATCGTGCGGGAGGCGCTGCCGTATCCGGACCTGCTCGGGCTCGTCCAGGGCATGCAGGCGGGCGTCGATCTCGTGCAGCACCCGGGCGTGGTGGCGGCCGGGTTCACCGGGTCCGTGGCCGGCGGCAAGGCCATCCAGAAGCTGATCGACGAGCGCGAGGCGCCGATCCCGTTCTACGGCGAGCTCGGCAGCGTCAACCCCGTGGTGGTGCTGCCGTCGGCGCCGGTCATGGAGGTCGCCACCGGGTTCGCCGCGTCCCTGACGCTCGGAGTCGGGCAGTTCTGCACGAACCCCGGGCTCATGTTCGTGCCCGAAGGTGACGAACTGCGCAAGGCGCTCGTGGAGGCCGTCGAAGGAAGCACCGGTGGGCCCATGCTCGCCGAGCGGATCAGGGACGGCTACCTCGGAGGCGTTGAGCGGCTGGGTGAGCTGCGGCTGCTGGCCGAGGGCAAGCCTGGGGAGGGCGGTTACGCGGTCACGCCCAAGGTGTTCACCGCCGACCTCGACACGTTCGCCGAGAAGCTGCCGGAGATCGGCGAGGAATGCTTCGGGCCGGCGTCGATCGTTGTGACGTATCGGGAGATCTCGGACCTGCGGCCGGTGCTCGAGCGGCTCGAAGGGTCGCTGACCGCGACCATCCACAGCACCGAACCGGCGGAGGCCGGGGAGGTCGCCGAGGTGCTGGGCCAGCGGGCTGGGCGACTCATCTGGAACGGGTGGCCGACCGGGGTGGCCGTGTGCTGGGCCATGCATCACGGTGGTCCCTGGCCGTCCGCGACCACGACCTACACCTCGGTGGGTGCCACGGCGATCGGACGGTGGGTGGCGCCCAGGGCGTACCAGGACTGGCCGGAGACGCTCCTGCCGGACGAGCTCAAGGACGGGAACCCGCTGTCCATCCCCAGGAGGGTGGATGGCCGGCTCCAGGCGTAAGTGAGTGATCGAACGACTGAATGATCTGTTGATCGATGGTTTGCCGGGTTGCCGGCCTGGTGATGGCGGCAGGGATGATCGACCTGCCGTGCGCCAGGTCGGTGCGACCGATGCTGGCTGGCGCGGGGGTGGCGGCGGTCGGCGGGCGTGGCCGGTGTCGGTCAGGCTGAGGGCGGTGGGCTGCGCGCGTGTGTAGTCGGCGCTGGTCGGGACGAGAGCGGCGGGCGCAGTTCGTCCGGGCCGGTGACGACTGGACGAGGACAGCGGTGGCAGCCGGTGCGAGCCGGGGTGGGCGCGAGCGGCGTCGCCGGGTGTCGCCGGTGCTGGCTGGAAGGTGCCGGCTGCGATAGGTGCAGTGGCGTCATCGTGCGTGGCTCGATGCTGGTTGGGACGGCTGTGGTGGGTTCGGTTGGCGTGGGCCGATGCCGGTTGGGGTAAGCGCGGTGGTGCTGGCGGGTGTCGCCGGTGCCGGTGGGTTGAGGCCGGTCGGCGTGGGCCGACGTTGGCTGGGGCGAGCGCAGTGGTGTCGGCGGGTGTCGCCGGTGCCGGTGGGTTGAAGCCGGTCGGCGTGGCTGGTGCTGGCCGGGGTGGTGCGGTGGTGTCCGCACATGAGGCTCGGTGCTGGTTGGTCGAGGGGTGGCCTCGGCTTGTGTGGGGTGGTGTTGGCTGAGCAGAGTGCGGTGAGCTCGGCCGGTGTCGGTTGGGTTGAGGCACGCTGGTGTGCGCCGGTGCTGGTCGGGTTGGTGTAGTGGGTTCGGTACGTGCCAGGTAAGCCGGTGCCAGTTGAGATGGGCGGTGACGGCCTCGGGTGGTGTGGGTCCGTGCCGGTCGGGTTGAGGTGGGGGCCCGGCGGGGCGTGGGTCGGTGCCGGTCGGGCTCAGGGCCCAGTGGTCAGGCTCAGGCGTCGGGCTCAGGACTCAGGACTCAGGACTCAGGACTCAGGACTCAGGACTCAGGGGCCAGGACGCAGAAGGCCAGGACGCAGAAGGCCAGGGCTCAGGGGCCAGGGGTCAGAGGCCAAGGGTCAAGGGTCAGGGTCAGGTGGTGGCGGTTTCCAGGCCGGTGTTGATCAAGTGTTGCAGTCTCCGCAGGTGATCGGGCGTGGGGTCTGTCAGAGGGATTCGTACGCCGCCCACGTCCAACCCCCGCATCCGGACGCCGGCCTTGACGAGTGAGACCGCGTAACCGGGAACGAGGTCGCGCAACTCGACCAGCGGCAGGTAGAAGCGGGTGAGCAGGCGTTGGGCCAGGACCTCGTCCCCGCCGGTCACCGCCTTGTGGAAGGCGAGCGAGATTTCGGGAGCGAAGGCGAAGACGGCGCTGGAGTACAGGTTGACGCCGATGCCCCGGTAGGCGGGGACGGTCAGTTCGGCGGTGGGGAGGCCGTTGAAGAACGTGAAGTCCTTGTCCGTCGCGCGGCGCACGGTGAGGATGATGCGCTGGAGCAGGTCGAAGTCGCCCAAGCCGTCCTTGAAACCGACAATGTTGGGGACCTGCGTGGCGAGTTCGGCCACCGCTTCGGGGGTGAAGCGGGCGGTGCCGCGCTGGTAGATGACGACGGGCAGGTCGCCGGCCGCCGCCACCTCGCGGACGTACCCGACCAGGCCGGAGGTGGGGCCGGTGACGAGGTAGGGAGGCATGAGCAGCAGGCCGTCGGCGCCGTTGGCGGCTGCGGCGCGGGCGAGGGTTCTGGCGGTCGGCAACGGGCCGCCCGCTCCCGCGAAGACCGGGACTCGGCCGGCGGTGGCGGTGACCGCCGTCGCCACCACGCGGGTGTACTCCGCGAGGTCGAGGGCGTGGAACTCACCGGTGCCGCAGGCGGCGAACACGCCTCCCGCCTCGGCCGCGACCCCCTCGGCGACGTGGCGGGAGAGGGCGGGTTCGGCGAGGGAGCCATCGGGGCCGAAGGGGGTGACCGGGAAGAAGAGAACGCCGTCCAGCCGCATCAAGGGTCCTTTCTAGCGGATGCCCTCCCTGCGGAGGGTGGCAGCCAGCTTTCGGGTGTGTTTGATCACCGCTTCGGTGATCGGCTCGACCTCACCCGGCGGGAGGGCCGCCGGCATCGAGCAACTGATCGCGTCCGTGGCCGGGATGCGGTAGTCGACCGCGACGGCCACGCAGGCGACGCCCCGCGTGCCCTGCTCCCGTTCGTACGACCAGCCTCTGGTGCGTACCTGGTCGAGCTCTCCTGTCAGCTTGACCTGGTCGACGATCGTGTGTTCGGTCAACAAGCTCAGCGGCTCCGGCAGCAGCGCCACCACCTCGTCGTCGGTGAGCTGCGCGAGCAGCACCTGCCCGAGTGCCGTGACGTGCGCGGGCAGCCGCCGGCCCACCCTGGGGATGATGTGGTCGGCCTCGCGTGACTCCCTGGTCGCCAGGTAGAGGACGTGTCCGCCGTCGCGGCGGGCGAAGTGCACGGTGTGCCCGATCTCGTCCCGTAGGTCCTCCAGGCAGTCCTGGGCGAAGGGGAGCGCGGGGTCCTTGTCGAGGTACGCCGTGCCGGTCAGCAGCGCGTGCGGCCCGATGCCGAACGAGGACCTGGCCGAGTCGGTCTCCACCCAGTTGAGCTCGACCAGCGTGCGCATGAGAGCGTGCAGGCTGCTGCGGGGGAAGCCGGTCCGTTGCTGGAGCTCCGACAGGGTTAGATGATCGTGTGACTCGGCGAGCGTCTCCAGGATGCGTACGGTCCGCTCCGCGGACTTGACCAGCGGGGGCTGCTCCATGCTCATCCCATCTCGTGTCCTTGGCGGCTAAAGATCCAGGATATTGGATGGCGTCCAGATACGTGGACACTCAACCCTTGACCGCGCCGCTCGTCAGACCGCGCATGAACTGCCGCTGGAACGCCAGGAACGCGATGATCGAGGGCAGCAGCGCCAGCAGCGAGGCCGCCAGCAGGACGCCGATGCCGACCTCCTCGTCCGAGCGGAGTGAGCGCAGCGCGATGGGCAGGGTCCACATGTCCGACTCCGGGGCGACGATCAAGGGGAGCAGGTACTGGTCCCAGATCATGGTGAAGCCGAACACCCCGATCACGCCGAGTGCCGGGCGGCACAGGGGCAGGATGATCGTGGCGAAGATGCGCAACTCGCCGGCTCCGTCGATGCGGGCGGCCTCCTCCAGCTCGACCGGCACCTCCTTCATGAACTCCGTCATGACGAGGATCGAGAAGCCCCAGGCCCCGACCGGAAGGATCATGCCGGCGTACGTGCCGATGAGGTTGAGGTGGAGCACCGGGAGGTCGGCCAGCACGAGGGAGAGAGGGATCGCGATGATCTCCTCGGGCAGCATCATCGTGGTGAGCATGAGCAGCATCACGAACGTCATGCCGCGGAACTTCTTGCGGGCCAGCGAGTAGGCCGCGAAGACGCTCACCAGCACCTGCAGGAGCAGGCCGAAGCCCACGACGATGAAGGAGTTGAGGAGGTAGAGGTAGACGTTCTTGTCCTGGGCCTGGATGAAGTTCTCGAGCGTGAACTCGTCCGGCCAGAGGGAGAAGGACGTGGGGTCCAGGGTCTTGTTGAAGGCGCTCATCAGCAGGCCGACCAGTGGGCCGGTGAAGACGATCACCATGAGGCTGTAAATGATGATTTTTCCGGCTGTCGCCAGGGGGCCGCGTCGTGATTCCAGGCCCAGGGCGCTGTCGAACCTCATGACGCCTGCCTCCCGTGCGCCGTGGCGTTGCCGGTGGGTGATGGACATCCGCGGCCCGTCGGCCATCCGCCGATGCGGTGGCCGACTCCCGAACCTGGCTCGGCGACCGCCTTCGTCCGGCGCGCGGCCTTGGTGCCAGGCGAGGTGACGGCACCGGTCCCCAAAGGTGGGGTGGTGATGCGCGTCTCTGGGGGCCGGGTGCGGGGCGTTGCGGTGGTGCGGGTGCCCGGGGGCGGTGCGGTGCGGCCCTGGCTCCTCGGGCATGGCACGAGGGGTGCCGTGGCGGCACGGGACGCGGAAGCCGTCACGCCGAGGTGACGGACGGGGACGGCAGGCCCATGATGTCCCGCGCCGGATGCGGCATCGGCACCGGGCCGGGTGGCCGTGCTGGGTGGAGTAACGGCGCGGGTTGACCTTGCAGCACCGGCCGGGCTGATGGCTCGGGGACGGGCGGCCGCGTCGGCCGGGGCGACGACGCGGATAGGCCTGACAGTGCCGGTTGAGGTGGTGGTTCGGGGCTGGGTGGCCGTGTATGGCGGGGTGATGGCGCGGGTTGATGTGGCGGTGCTGGCCGGGTTGCTGGCTCCGGGCCGGGTGGCCGTGCTGGGTGGGGTGATGGCGCGGGTTGATGTGGCGGTGCTGGCCGGGTTGCTGGCT
>NZ_SSXE01000145.1 GCF_021699195.1 Nonomuraea sp. MG754425
GGTCAGGGTGGCGGTCAACGTGGTGGCCGCGGTCAGCGCGGCGGCGGTGCGTACCCGCATGATCGGCTCCTTCCTAGAGCGCCCGCAGGCCGGGCCTGCCGTCGAGGGTGACCAGGCTGGCGCGGGTGGAGACGGGCGCGCCGGGCCGGTCCACGTACGGGACGACCTTGAAGTCCGAGCGCCACTGGGCGCGCGTGACCTCGCAGGAGACGTAACCGCGCTGGTAGCTGGAGAAGCGCAGGTGCGGGTTGGTCGGGTCGGAGCCGCCCGCCGGCACGCCGGCGCCGGCGTCGCCGTTGCCGCCGCTGCTGATCGAGGTGCAGACGAACTCGACGCCGACCGGGGCCGAGGCGGGGTCGTCGAAGTCGGTCCTGAGGTCGCCGGCCAGGTTGTAGTGGATGTCGCCGGTCAGCACCACGGGGTTGCTCACCTGGCGGTCGGTGAGGCCGGTGAGCAGGCGGTCCTTGGCGGCCCGGTAGCCGTCCCAGAGGTCCATGCTGAGCCGCTGGGCCGGGCCGGGGTCGTAGTCGAGCTGCATCATGGCGACCTGCTGGGCCAGCACGTTCCACCTGGCCCCGGAGGCGCCGAGGCCGTCGAGCAGCCAGCGTTCCTGCTCGGCGCCGAGCATCTGCCGCGCCGGGTCGAGCCGGTCGGCGCAGTCCACCTGCTGGCCGTCGCCGCAGACCTGGTCGTCGCGGTACTGGCGGGTGTCGAGCACGTTGAACTCGGCCAGGTCGCCGAAGGTGAACCTGCGGTAGATCCGCGCGTCGGGGCCCTCGACCGAGGGCACGCGGACGGGCATGTTCTCCCAGAAGGCGCGGAAGGCGTTGGCGCGGATCACGAGGTAGTCCTGCTCGGTCACCTCGCCGCCGGGGCCGAAGCGGCCCGCCCAGTTGTCCAGCACCTCGTGGTCGTCCCAGGTGACGATCCAGGGCGCGCTGTGGTGGGCGGCCTGCAGGTCGGGGTCGCTCTTGTAGAGGCCGTACTGGACGCGGTAGCGGTCGAGGGTGTCGCACTGCACCCGGAACTGCTCGGGCACGGGGGTGGCGCGGTTGCCGCCGGTCGGCACGATGCCGTACTCGTAGATGTAGTCGCCCAGGTGGAAGACCACGTCGGGGGTCTCCTCGGCGAGGTGGCGGTAGGCGGTGTAGTAGCCGTCCTGCCACAGGGCGCACGACGCGAACGCCAGGCGCATCGACTCGGGGCCGCCGCCGGGCGCGGGAGCGGTCTTGGTGCGGCCGACGGGGCTGAGCTCGCCGCCGGAGCGGAAGCGGTAGAAGTACTCCCGGCCGGGACGCAGGCCCTTGGCGTCCACGTGCACCGAGTGGCCGTACTCGGGGGTGGCCCAGGTGGAGCCGGAGCCGACGCGGCGGGCGAACGCGTCGTCCTCGGCGATCTCCCAGTCCACCCGGATCCTGTTGTACGGCAGCCCGCCGAGCGGTTCCAGCGGTTCGGGCGCCAGGCGCGTCCAGAGGATGACGCGGTCGGGGAGGGGGTCGCCGGAGGCGACGCCGAGCCGGAAGGGGTAGCGGGGGCCGGCCGTGGCGGGCTTGGTCCAGGGGTCTGCCAGGTCGGTCGTGAAGGCGAGGGCGAACGCGGCGCTGCCTAAGCCGAGGAAACCCCGGCGTGAGGGGTGCGGCATGCTGCTCCCTGGTCTGGGGCATGGTGCGGGGGTGAAGCCCTCACTTTGTAGCAAGCGGGCTCGCTCTTAACAAGATGCGAGTTACAAGTAACGACCAGAGACGTTAAATCTCGGCCACCCGGACGTCCCCGTGGTGGTCGCGCAGCCGCTGCAGCAGGTCGGCGGGGGCGTTGGCGTCGACCACCACCACGTCGAACTCGTTCAGCGGGGCCACGCGGTGCAGCGCCACGCGGGCCAGTTTGGAGCCGTCCACGGCCAGCACCCGGCGGGACGCCGAGCCCAGCATCGCCCGCTTGACCAGCACGATCTCCTGCTCCTGGTGGTAGGCGTACTGCTCGGAGACGGCCGAGGTGGACACCACGACCAGGTCGGTGTTCACCGCCTCGACCGCGTCGACGCAGCCGACGCCGAGAAACGAGTCATGGGCGGCGTGATATTCACCGCCCAGCGCGATAAGCCGGATGTCCCGCACGGCGGCCAGCAGCCTGATCGCCTCCAGGAAGTTCGTCACCACGGTCAGCGGGGCCAGCTCGCCCAGGTGGCGGGTCACGGCCAGGGCGGTCGTCGAGTCGTCGAGCATCACCGAGCTGCCCGGCTCGATCAGGCCGGCCACGACCCTGGCGATCGCGTCCTTCTCGGCCGTGTGCGCCTTGAGCCGGTAGGCGATGTTGCTCTCCCACACGTTGCTGGCCCGCGCGGTCGCCCCGCCCCTGACCTTGCGCACCATGCCCTGGCGCTCGAGCTCGTCGAGGTCGCGGTGGACGGTCATCAGGCTCACGCCGAAGCTCTCGGCGAGCTCGGTCACGGAGACGGAGCCCTGGCGCACGATGTGCTCGGCCATGCTCTGCCACCGAGCGGACCTGCCTGCGGTGTGCTGACGCGCATTCACCAATGTCTCCACCCTGTTCGGACGGCTGCGAATCCTACCCTTGACACTCCGCTCGGGCGACTCGTACCCTCCACCCACCGCTACTTTTAACATTTTCGCTTGTTAAATTTAACAGGCATTAAAACGTTCGCATCACCATCCGGCCGCGCGCGCCGGATGCTCTCGGGGAAGCTCAGCACTCGCACGACCGAGGAGACAGCGACAATGACCGACCTGCTGCACCACGCCAGGGTCAGCCGCGGCCAGTTCCTGCGCATGATGGGCGGTCTGGCCGCGGCCACCCTCGCCACCACCGCCTGCTCCACCAGGCCGGACACCACCGCGACCACCGGAGGCGGCGAGGCCGCGACCGAACTGAAGTTCATCGGCGTGGCCGACCAGAAGACGCCGATGGACGAGCTGGCCGCCGCCTACCGCAAGGCCGTGCCCGCCGTCCGCGTCACCGCCTCCTACGCGCCCACCGACCAGGTGCAGACCTCGCTGCGCACCCAGCTCGGCGCCGGCAACGCCCCTGACCTGCACGTCGTCTACCCGGGCAACGGCAGCGCGATGTCGATGAGCCAGATCGCCGGGGCGGGCCTGCTCGCCGACCTGTCGCAGCAGGCGTGGACCGGGACGATCCCCGCCGGGTTCAAGCCCGCCTTCCAGCTCGACGGCAAGACCTACCTGTACTCCGCCGGGTCGTCGGTGATCGGCGCCGTCTACAACAAGAAGGTCTTCGAGCAGGCCGGGATCGACGCGCCGCCGGCCACGTGGACCGAGTTCCTGGGCGTCTGCGAGAAGCTGAAGAAGGCCGGGGTGACGCCCATCGCGCTCGGCGCCCAGACGCCGTGGGTCACCCAGCTCATCACGTACGCGCTGGTGCCCTCCACCGTCTACGCCAAGGACCCCTCCTTCGACGACAAGCAGCTCGCCGGGCAGGCCGGGTTCGCCGGCTCCGGCTGGCAGCAGGCCATGGAGATGTACCTGGAGCTGCAGAAACGCGGCTACTTCAACGACAAGCCGAACGGCACCACGTTCGAGCAGCAGACCTCCATGGTGGCCACCGGCAAGGCGGCCATGGCCATCCAGGTCTCGGCCGTCCTGCCCGACTTCCGCAAGGCCGCCTCCTCGCCCGACGACCTGTCCATGTTCCCCGTGCCCGGGGCCGACGACCCCGCGCAGGTGTGGATCCCGGCCGGCGTCGTCGTCGGGCTCGGCGCCTCCGCCAAGGGCCGCAACGTCGAGCAGGCCAAGGCGTTCATCGACTTCCTCGGCCGCCAGGAGAACGTCAACGCCTGGGCCAAGGCCATCGCCGCCATCCCGCTCACCCAGGACGCGAACTCCGCCATCGATCCCGCCGTCGAGTCGTTCCTGCCCTTCACCAAGGACCGCGCCGTGCCCTTCATGGACCAGCGCTGGCCGAACGCGGAGGTCCAGCCCGTGCACTTCGCGGTCGTCCAGGAGTTGCTGGCCGGCGACTCCACCATCGGCGAGGCGCTGAAGAAGATGGACGAGGCCTACCGCAAGTGACTCCCGTGACCGCGGGCCGGGCCCGCCCCGCGCGCGTCCGGCGGCGGCGCTTCACCCCGGCCTCCCCGTCGTGGCTGTTCGCCGCGCCCGCCCTGGCCGTGTACGCGCTGATCGTGCTCTACCCGGCCCTCGCCGGTGTCGTCTACGCCTTCACCGACTGGAGCGGCATCGGGCGCGAGATGTCCTTCGTCGGCCTGGCCAACTTCCGCACGCTGCTCGGCGACGAGCAGGCCATGGGCTCGATCGGCAACACGCTGCTGCTCACCGTGGCCATCGTGCTCGTGCAGAACGGCGTCGGGCTGCTGCTCGCGCTCGGCGTGCACGCCAGGCTCAAGAGCCGGGCGCTGCTGCGCGTGATCTTCTTCGCGCCCGTCGTCGTCAGCCCCGTCATGGTGGCCTTCCTGTGGAAGTACATCTACAACCCCGACCCGTCCTCCGGCCTGAACGGGCTGCTCGGCCTGCGCGTGGACTGGCTCGGCGACCCGTCCGTGGCGCTGTGGTCGATCGCCGGCATGGTCGTGTGGCAGTACGCCGGCTACTCCATGGTCATCTTCCTGGCCGGTCTCGAAGGCGTGCCGCGCGAGCTGCACGAGGCCGCCATGATCGACGGGGCGGGCACCTGGCAACGCTTCCGCTACGTCACCTGGCCGCTGCTCGCCCCCGCCGTCACCATCAACCTGATGTTGTCCACGATCGGCGGACTCAAGCTGTTCGACCAGGTCTTCGCCGCCACCGGCGGCGGCCCCGGCTACGCCACCGAGACCCTCTCGACCGTGCTGTACAAGCAGGCGTTCGTCTTCGGCAAGTTCGGCTACAGCACCGCCGTCGCCCTGGTGCTGGCGCTGTTCGTGGCGGCGGTGTCGTTCGTCCAGGTCTACTACCTGCGAAGCCGGGAGGTCAGCGCGTGAGAAGGACGTTCCTGCTGGAGATCGTCATGATCGTGGCGGCGGTGGCGTTCCTGTTCCCCGTCTACACGCTGGTGGTGCTGTCGCTGAAGGACCCGGCGCAGATCTCGCAGACGCCGCTGGCCCCGCCGGCCCCGCCCACCCTGGACAACTTCACCGCCGCGTGGTCGGCGGCGGCGCTCGGCCCGTCGCTGGTCAACAGCACGGTCATCACCGCGGTCAGCCTGGCCGCGCTCATCGCGCTCGGCTCGTTCGCCGCCTACTTCCTGGCCCGCGTCCAGACCCGCCTCGGCTACGGCCTGTACGTGCTGTTCCTGCTCGGCATCGTGCTGCCCTTCCAGCTCGGCATGATCCCGCTGTACGAGCTGGTCAGCGACCTCGGGCTGATCGGCACGCACGCCGGGATGGTGCTCTTCTACACCGGCGTCCAGCTCCCGTTCACCGTCTTCCTCTACACCGGCTTCATCCGGGCGCTGCCCCGCGAGTACGCCAGCGCCGCCCAGATCGACGGCGCCTCGCACCTGGTGGCCTTCACCCGCGTGGTCTTCCCGCTGCTGCGGCCGATCACCGGCACCGTGCTGATCCTCAACGCCGTCTTCATCTGGAACGACTTCTTCACGCCGCTGGTCTACCTCGGCGGGTCCGGCTACGAGACGGTTCCGGTCAGCGTGTTCGCCTACGTCGGCCAGTACGTCTCCCAGCACGGCCTGGTCTTCGCCGGGCTCGTGCTCGGCGCGCTGCCGATCGTGCTGGTGTTCCTGGCGTTGCAGCGCTACGTCATCAAGGGCTTCGCCAGCGGGCTCAAGGGCTGAGGCCCCCCGGGACGTCGCGCGGGCCTCACCCGCGCCGCGCCCTGGGGGGCGGCGTGGGCGCCTCCACCGGCACGCCGGTCAGGGCCTCGGCCTCCGCCCGGGTGTAGGGGGTGCCCGGCCACTCGACGAGGAGCACGGTGGCGTCGTCGCGCAGCCGCTGCTCGTGATACTCGAGATGGTGGTGGATCAGCCGCCGCAACGTCTCCGGCACCGGCAGCTCGTCGGCCTGGTGGCGGATGAGGAAGTCGGTGAAGCGCTCCATGCCGAACTCGTCGTCGTGGCGGTTGCGCGCCTCGGTGATGCCGTCGGTGTAGAGCAGCAGCCGGTCGCCGGGCTGGAGCTGGGCGTCGCACACCGTCACCGGCAGGTGCAGGCCGGTGCCGGCCGGCGGCCCCGGCGGGCAGTCGAGCTCGATCGTGGCCCGGGTGCGGACGATCACCGGCGGATGGTGGCCGCAGTTCACCCAGACCAGCTTGCCGCTGCCGACGTCCAGCGTGGCGAGCAGGCCGGTGGCGAACCGCTCGCCGCCGAACTGCTCCGTGAGCGCCTCGTCGATCCGGACCGCCGCCCGGACGAGCCCCTCGCCCAGGTGCCGGCTGTTGCGCAGGGTCGTCAGGGCGAGGCTCGCGGTCAGGCCGGCGGCGGTGTCGTGGCCCATCGCGTCGAAGATCGCCAGGTGCGCGACGTCCGCCTCCAGGGCGTAGTCGTAGACGTCGCCGCTGACCTCGTACGCGGGCTCCATCACCGCGCTGATCACGAGCCGGTCGGTCGCGAACGTGCGCTGCGGCATGATCCGCCACTCCATCTCCGCCGACACGCTCATCCGCCTGCGCCGCACCAGCTTGGCGTAGGTGTCGCTCAGGGGCCGCTTGGAGACCACGAGCAGCGCCACCAGCCCGGCCAGGCGCTCCATGTCCAGCAGCGTCTCGGCGTCCGCGCCGGGCGCGCCGATCCGCAGGACGCCCAGCCGGTCGGTGCCGTCCACCAGCGGCACCCACCACTGGCGCGGATCGCGCACCGAGGCCGGCAGGATCCGGCCGTGCTGGAACGCGCGGCCGGCCACCGTGCCCTCGATGCCGATCTCGTCGCGCTCGCCGACCCCGGCCGGCGTCGGCGCGCCGCTCAGCGGCGACAGCACCTCCTGCTGCAGGTCGGCCAGGTAGATCCGCACCTCCTGCAGCCCCACCTGGGCGGCGTGCTCGGCCACCAGGTCCGGGATCTGCTCCAGCGTGGACGTGTGGCTCGCGGACAGCAGCGCGCCGAGCATCGCCGCACGCGCCGCCGCCAGCCTGTCCGAGCCGGAGTCGTCGGCCTTGTCGTGTGCGGTCATGTACATACCGTAACCGGCCGGCTCGTCCGGGCCGCGCGCCCCGCCATATCACCGGGAACCGGGGTTGATCGGTAGGGGTGCGGAACGGCGGGGGCGGGTAACGGTGTCGGCAGGAGGTCCCCATGAAGCCCGTCCGCCCGGCCGCCGTGCTCGTCCTCACCACGTTACTTCTGCTGACCGGCACACCCGCCGCTCTCGCCACGCCACCTGCCACGACATCGGCCGCGACATCGGCCACGACATCCGGCCCGACGGGTGTGGAGCCCGGCATGGAGCGGGCCATGCGGCGCGACCTCGGGCTCAGCGCGGAGGGGGCCGCGTCGCGGCTGGCCGCCGAGGAGCGCGCCCGCCGTGCCGAGCCCGCCCTGCGTGCCGCGCTCGGCGACCGCTTCGGCGGCGCGTGGCTGACCGGTGCGGGATCGCTGGTCGTCGCGACCGTGGACGCGGCCGACGCGCCGGCCATCGCCGCCGCGGGAGCCCGGCCCCAGGTCGTCGCCCGGTCGCTGGCCACCCTCGAAGCCGTACGTGACCGGCTGGACCGGGCGGCCGGCCAGGCGGGGCCCGACGTGCACGGCTGGTACGCGGACGTGCCCGCCAACGACGTCGTGGTGCTGGCCGCCGACCCCGCCCGCGCCGCCGCGTTCGCCGCCGCCGCGGGCGCCGACCCGGCCCTCGTCCGCGTCGAGCCCTCGTCCGCCAGGCCCGTCCCGTACGCCGACATCCGCGGCGGCGACACCTTCTTCGTCGGCGACTCGGCCCGCTGCATGGTCGCCTTCACCGTGCGCCAGGGCACCACGGGCGGGTTCCTCACCGCCGGACACTGCGGGCAGCAGGGCGACGTCGCCCTGACCGGCCCCGGCGGCACCCCGATCGGCGTCTTCGAAGCCTCCTCCTACCCGGGCGACGACTACGCCTGGGTGTCGCTCTACCCCGGCTGGACGCCCCTCGGCACCGTGACCGCCGTCGGCGGCGAACGTCCCGTGCGGGGGTCCACGCCCGCGCCGGTGGGCTCGTCCGTCTGCCGGGCGACGCCGGTCTCCGGCTGGCACTGCGGGACGGTGCAGCAGCGTGACGTCACCGTCTCCTATCCCGGCGGCACCGTCACCGGCCTGGTGCGCACCAGCGTGTGCGCGGAGCCCGGCACGTCGGGGGCGCCGTTCCTGTCCGGCGACCAGGCCCAGGGCATCACGTCCGGCGGCTCCGGCGACTGCGCGGTCGGCGGCTCCACGTACTTCCAGCCGGTGCAGGAAGCCCTCTCGGCGTACGGGCTCACGCTGGTCACAGGCTGACTGCGATAGTCAGTGATTGTGGGGGTACTTGGGGCAGATGAGAAGGGTGTGCACCAGAATGGGGTGATGGCATACCCTCAGCAGCCCCACCCCCACGGGGCCGGGACACCGCAGGGGCCCCAAGGGTACGGGCCGCCACCAGGCCGGGGCACGCCCGGCTATGGTCCTCCACAGGCCCCTGAACAGCAGGAACACGGTCAACCCGGTCAGCAGGGACACCAGCCGCCACCTGGCTACGGGCCACCACCCGGCGGCCAGGACGG
Organism: Nonomuraea sp. MG754425; assembly: GCF_021699195.1. GTDB lineage: Bacteria > Actinomycetota > Actinomycetes > Streptosporangiales > Streptosporangiaceae > Nonomuraea. The sequence goes on from NZ_SSXE01000145.1 coordinate 8,643, forward strand.
AGCCGGGCAAGGCCAGTACGGCCAGAACCAGTACGGGCACAACCAGTACGGCCAGAACCAGTACGGTCAGAGCGGGGCCCAGCAGGGTCAGGGCCCGGGTCAGTACGGTCAGAGCGGGGCCCACTACGGGCCGGGCCCCGGCCAGTACGGGCAGGCCGGCCAGCCGCCCTACGGTCAGCCCCCCGGCCAGTACGGCTACGGGCACCAGCCGGGCCCGCCGCCCTACGGCCCCGCGCCGGGCAACTCCACCAACCGCGTGCTCATCGGCGTGGTGGCCGTCCTGGCGGCGCTGCTCCTGCTCGGCGGCGGCGCGTTCGGCGCGTACGCCCTCCTGGGCTCCCCGGGCCCGGCCCCCACCGGCATCGCCCAGCCGACCACCTCACTGCCCGCTCCGCCGTCGTCCGCGCCCCCGACCTCCGCCCCGCCGTCGTCCGAGCCGCCTACGGCGACCGGCACTCCCGAGCCCACCGACCCGCCCAGCACGTCCACCAACCGCTCGGACGAGCCCCTCGCGCACTCCGAGTTCGGCGACTGGAACTTCTCGCTGAAGGGTGAGAAGTACGCGGCGCGCAAGGTCGGCGGCTGGACGTACGACTCGTGCGACCCGCTGGACGCCGAAGGCGTGCTGGCCGACAACGACTGCGAGAGCGCCGTCCAGCTCGCGTACACCGCCTACGGCGGGAACCTCAAGGCGGTGCAGATCATCGCGTCGTTCCCCAAGACGGGCGACGCCAAGGCGACCGCGAACGCGCTGAAGAACTCCGCCGACACCAAGGTGGCCTGGCGCAGGAGCAGCGCCCACAGCAGGTACGCCTACGGCGCGATCTACACGGGCTCCTACCTGAACTACCTGGTCGTCACGGTCGTCACCGCCAACCGGTCGGCCCAGCCGAAGGCCAAGAAGTTCCACACCGCCATGCAGTCCGACCGCGGCGTCTATCTCTTCCTCGGCCGCCAGAAGGAACGGGTCGTCACCAGTTAGCCCCCCGGAGGCCGGCCGCCCTCATCTCCACGGCCCGGAGCCTGGCGGGCTCGCGCACCGCCCGGACGCGCTGGTCGCACCGCGGCCCTGATCGGCAAGCCGATCCCCGGCCGGCCCATCGGGACGAGCGCCAGCGGGTGACGTTCCACCGGGGACGACGGCCGGAGAAGATCCACAAGATTCGGTTTCGGGGGACGGACTGGTGTCGCCAGATGGGAGAATTCCCGGCAATGTTGGGCGTTCGTCCCGGACATGGTGGGTTTCGGCGCCGACGGGTTGACGCCCGCGGGCTCCGTTCGTCCACCACGGGCGGCAGCCCGATCCCGCAGCGATCGAAGTGGAGCGAAGACACCGTGTCGAGCGAGGCATGGCCGCCCGGCCACGACCACGGCCCGCGACCCCGGCCGGGAGGCTTCCGGTCCCGTGGTTGAGCCTTCCGGCCGGGGCGCGCCCGGTCACGCCGCACCGGTCGGTCCCGGGGGTCTGGACGCGCTGCGTGCCACCGCGCGGGCGATCAGGTCCGCGCGGCGCACCGTCGTCGTCGGCTCCGGAGACGGGGCCGGGCCCGCCCAGGCGCTGGGGCGTCTCGGGCCCGTCCTGGGGCATGACGTCCGGCTCGCGCTGGGCTCGTCCACCGCGCAGGCCGTGCACATCAGCCAGTTGCAGGCGGGCGACTGCCTGGTCGTCCTCGGCGTGCGGCCACCGGCTCGCGGGCTGCGCGGCCTGACCCGGCTCGGGCGGGAACGCGGCGCCACCGTGTGCGTCCTGACCGAGCCGCGCTCCTCCCGCCTCGCGGAGGACGCCCACCACGTGGTGGTCACGCCGGTCGAGGGTTTCCGCGACGGGCCGTCGCGCACGGCGATGGCCGCCGCCGTCCAGGGCATCCTGGCCGAGCTCGCCGGCACCGACCCGGCGCACGCCTTCGGCGCGGTCCGGCAGGTGTGGGACGACCTCGGCGTGGTGGACGACCGGCCCTGACCGGCGGAGCGGGTCAGGGCCGGTGCGGGGGGTTCGCCGCTCCGGGCTCGGCGAGGGCCCGGTGCCAGAGACGGGTCACGGCCCTCAGGCGGGCGTCGGTGTCGCCGTCGTCCTGCGGCTCGAGCAGCGCGCCGTGCAACTGCGCCTCGATGCCCTGAACGGCCAGCAACGCGCTCAGCCCGGGGTCGGGGCCACCGGCCCCCAGGCGGCGCAGCTCGTCCGCCAGCGCCCCGGCGATCCGCCGCTCGGCCTGGCGGAAGCGGCTGACCAGGCCGGGGGTGCGGGGAGCCTGGTCGTACAGCAGGCGGTGCAGCGCGGGCCGGTCGGTGTGCAGGGCGGCCACCTCGCCGACCAGGTCGGCGAGCAGGTCCGGCAGGCACGGACGCCGTTCGGCGGCGCGCGCGAAGACCCGGCCGACCTGCTCGGCGCTCCGGTCGAGGTAGTGCTCGGCCAGCGCGACCAGCAGGGCGTCCTTGTTCGGGAAGTACTGATACAGCGAGCCGATGGACACCCCGGCCCGTTCGGCGATCTTGTTGGTGGTGGTGCCGGCGTAGCCGTGCCGCTGGAAAAGCTGAGCCGCCGCCTCCAGGATCGCCTCGACCGTCTCCCGGGAGCGCTGCTGGCGGGGCTGTTTGCGGGGTGTGAGCACGAGCCTCCGATGCGAGTACCGAAAACTGAGAATAGCTCGCATTATTGAGGCGCGGGCCGATCGGCCCCTTTTCTTCCCCTCCCGGACGGAGACGTCTTCGTGCTGCCCGATCTCCTGGCCTACGCCGCTCGGATCCTGCCCGGCCTGCTGCTCGTCGGCGCGGGGTTCGTGCTGGCGCGTGCCGACCGCGACCCGCTGGCGCGGATCATGGTGCTCGTCCTCGGCTTCGTCCTGGTCAGGGATGCGATGACGCCGATGGGGTTCTGGCGGCTGGGGGCGGCGGGCGGTGTTCCGTGGCTGCGCTTCACCGACCGGGCGGGGATCCTGGTGCTGCTCGGCCTGGGCACGGTGGCGCTGACCGCGGCCGTGCTGCTCCTGGACGCGGGGCTGCGCTCGACGGTGCGCTGGGGTCGGCCCACCCCGGTCACGCTCGCGTGGGGTCTCGGCGGCGGTGTGCTGGCCGCCGGGCCGGTGCTGCTGCTGTCGACGGCGACACCGCAGGCCGGACGCGGCGGCGCGGTCGCGGTCGCGCTGCTGCCGGTGCTGCTGCTGTTCAGCCTGTCGGGCAACCTCGCCGAGGAGGTGCTGTTCCGCGGCTTCCTGCAAGGACGGCTGGAGCGGCACGCCGGGCCGGTGCGCGCGGCCCTGCTGTCGGCGCTGCTGTTCGCGGCCTGCCACGCCTTCCTGGCCTCGACGGTGACCGACGTCGGCTGGCCGCTGCTGGCGTTCACCCTGTACGAGGGGCTGATCTGCGCCTTCCTGCGGCTGCGCGACGGCGTCATCGCCGCCGCCCTCGCGCACGGAGTGGCGATCTTCCTGCTGGCCGGCGCGTTCGTCTGAACCGCTGGGCACGCACCGGTCAGAAGAGGAGATAACGGAAAAACCACACGGGAAGGCCGCTGATCCACTAGACATCTGGTCATGACGACGAACGATTCGCAGGCGTCCCCGACGGGCGGCCTGAGCAGGCGGCGGCTCCTGGTCACGGGCGCCGCCGCGTTACCCGCACTCGCGCTGGGCAACTCCCGGCCGGCGTTCGCCGCGACGGTCCAGACCGCGGGCGTCGCGCCCGCCGCGCTGGTCGGCTTCGACAACGTGATGAAGACCTTCATCGTGGAGCGCAAGATCTCCTGCGCGCAACTGGCCATCACCAAGAACGGCAAGCTCGTGCTGGCCAGGGCCTACCGCTACAGCGACGACCCGGCCGTGCCGAAGTTCACGCCCACCTCGCTGTTCCGCCTCGCGAGCCTCAGCAAGCACATCACCGCCGTGGCGATCATGAGACTGGCCCAGGACGGCAAGCTGAGCCTGGGGGCGTCCGTCGCCACCCTGCTCGGCCTGCCGACCACGGGCGACGCCCGGCTGGCGAACGTCACGGTGTGGCGGCTGCTGCAGCACACGGGCGGCTGGGACCGCGACATCTCGGGCGACCTGCTGTACATGGACCACACCATCGCCGGCGCGCTCGGCGTCACGCTGCCGATCAGCCGCGACCACATCATCCAGTACGCCAGTGCGCGCCCCCTCGACTTCGCCCCCGGCAGCCGGTACGCCTACAGCAACTACGGCTACCTGCTGCTCGGCATGATCGTCGAGAAGGTGTCGGGCCTGTCCTACGAGTCGTACGTCCAGCAGAAGATCCTCGCACCGGTCGGCATCACCCGCATGCGGCTCGGCCGCACCCTCAAGGAGCACGCCGCGACCGGCGAGATCGTCTACGAGTCGGCGCAGACGAGCAAGACCGTCACGGACGCGTCCGGCGAGCGGGTGCCGGCGCCGTACGGCGGCTTCAGCATGGAGAACCGCGGGCCGGGCGGCGGCTGGCTGGCCTCGGCCGTGGACCTCGTGCGCTTCGCGCGCATCCTCGACGCCCCCGGCGCGGTGCTGAACGCCACGTCCATCGGCAGGATGGTGGCCAAGCCGGAGATCGGCGTCACGGCGGGCGGCTCCTGGTACGGGGCCGGCCTGTGGGTCCGCCAGGTGACCGGGCACCTCAACACCTGGCACAGCGGCGGGCTGCCGGGCACCTACACCTACACCGCCCGGCTCCAGAACGGCTTCACCTACGCCGCCCTGTTCAACCGGAACCAGGAGACCGGATCGCTGTCGTTCGACGTGCTCAGCCCGCGCATGAACGCCGAGATCGGCGGCGTGACCACCTGGCCGACCACCGACCTGTTCCCGCGCTACCCGTGACGGCCGGCGGGGCGGGCGCCCGCGCGCCAGCCCCGCCGCCGGCTACGCCCTGATCTCGAAGACGGCGGTCGTGCCGCTCACCTCGTTGCCGACCACCAGCAGCGGCGTGCGCGTGGGGCTGTCGGCCGCGGGGATGAACAGCACGCCCTCCGGCCCGACGTCCCCGGCCGTGCCCGCCTCGACGTCGCCGGTGAAGTCACGGGTGTTGACGTAGCCCGCCATGCTGGGGTCGCGCGGGTCCGACAGGTCGTAGGCCACGATGCCGCCGACCCGCTCCAGGCCGGCGAAGGCGTACGTGCGGCCCCGGACCGTGCCGACCGCGACGCCCTCGGGCTCGGGGCCCTTGTTGTCGCTGCGGGAGTCGAAGGAGTCGTTCTCCTCGTTGTCGGAGTTGAACCGCTCGGGCAGTTCACGGGCGACGAGCCGTTCGAGCTCGCTGCCGGAGTCCCAGATCAGCGAGCCGTCGGCGGCGCGCACGGAGACGGACCGCCCGCCGAACGCCCGCAGCTCGGTGTACCTGCCGTCGGCGTCCTTCGGGGAGTCGGCCAGCACGGTCAGCCGGCCCAGCTCGGCGTCGCGCTGCAGCGTGGCCGCGTCCGGGAACGCCGTCGGCGACAGCTTGGCGTCCTTGACCCGGATCTCGTCGCTGTGGCACTCCCAGTCGCGGCTGTCGCCCTCGTTGGCGGTCACCAGATAGGTACGCCCGCGCTCGCGGAAGTGGGCGATCGCGTCCGGCATGTACACGCCCTTGACCGGATGCGGGCGGATGTCCACCTTGCCGTCGCGGTCGGAGGCGTCCAGCGCGTTCGCCTCCTGGGCGTGGTCCTTCAGCCCGAGCGGCACGATGTCGCGCACGGTGGCCCGGTCGAGGTCCACGATGGCCAGCGCGTTGTTCTCCTGGAGGGTGACCCAGGCGGTGCCGCCCTCGGTGGTGACGTACTCGGGCTCCAGGTCCTGGGCGGCGCTCGCCCCCGGCCCGCTGATCCGCACGCCCTTGGCGCGCAGCGCGTCCTCCTTGCCGTTCCACGCCTGGAAGCCGGCGGTGCGCACGGTGCCGCGCCGCACGTCGATGACGCTGATCGAGCCTTCGGGGTCGTTCACGGCCCCGGCGCAGTACGACGTGGGCTCGCCCTCGTTCGCCACGACGACCCGGCGTCCGTCGGAGGTGAAGGTCAGCATGTCGGGCAGGGCGCCGACGGTGACCTCGCGCCGCTTCGCGCCGGTCCTGGCGTCGAAGAAGGCCACGGTGCCCGGGTCGGTCTTGTCCGCCGCCTGCTGCGCGACCGCCACCAGCCCGTCGTGCACCGCCACGCTGTTGGCGCCGGGGGTGGCGAGGGTGGCGACCTTGCGCGGCTGACGCGGGTCGCGGATGTCGAGCACGTCCACGGTGCCCTGCTCCGCGTTGACGACGAACACGCGGCGGGTCCTGGCGTCGTACGCGGTGATCTCCGCGGCCCCGACCCCGACGGCGCCGGCGGAGTAGCGGCCGAGCAGGGACAGCTCGAGGCCGGAGGGCTGCGGACGGGCGGCTGCCGCAGCGGGAGGAAGCATGGCGAAAAGCGACAAGGTTGCCGCCGCCAGATAAATCGGGGTTTTGGTCTTCATGTGGCGGAGTGTCACGATCTCCGGTGAACGCTGTCAACCCCCCGGATGACGAACGGCTGAACCCCGGCTTTCGACTGCGCGCCACCACCCGGACGGACCTGCGAAACGAGGCGAGCACCCGCACCCCCGCCCCCGCCGGACGGGCGGGACGTCCGGTCACCTCCCGTTCCGTCCCCGTTCCGCCGGGCCGTGGGCGCGCGGAGTTCACCTGGACGAAACCTACCGCCGTCCGGCGCTCGGTAGAGTCCCGCCATCCTTGACAACGTTGACCCCTTCATCGGCACCGCGGCGACAGACCTGCCACGCGCACACGGTCTGGCCGCCACTTGGTGGTGGCCGAAACCGCAGGTGGGGAACACCCACCCCGGCGCCACGTCGCCGCTCGGCATGGTGTCCGCCTGCGCCTACTCCGGCGCGTACCCGACGGGGTACGGGCGCTACGCCAAGAACACCGAGGGCGTGCCCGAGGAGATGTTCCAGCGGCTCCAGGCGTCCGGGTTCACCCACTTCCAGCAGTCCGGCACCGGCGCGATCCGCAAGTACTACAACTACGTCCGGGTCACCCCCATGGTGCAGCCCCTCGACGCGCTCGGCGAGTCCTGGCCGCTGCACGACGAGGTGGCCCAGGCCGGCTACTACGCGGCCACCCTCGACCCCGGCATCCGCTGCGAGCTCACGGTCGGCACCAAGGTCGCCGTGCACCGCTACACCTTCCCCGAGCACGGCAGCGCCCGCGTCGTCGTCGACCTGTCGTGCGGCGGCCTGGCCATCGACCTCGGCCAGACCGTGCCGGTGCGCGCGCAGGTGGAGAGCATGGGCCACGGCCGGGCCCAGGGCACGGTGGTCATGGAGGGCGTCCCGCTGTCGGTCTACGTCGAGGTCGACAGTCCGGGCTGGCGGCAGATGCTCTGGTACGACCGCCGCCTCATCGACGGCGGCACCCGCCTCGACTTCGACAGCATCCGGCACACCACCCTGCGCCCCTTCGGCATGCTGTTCATCGGCCCGTCCGCCCCCGGGCAGACCGTCGAGGTGCGCATGGGCTTCTCGCTGCGCGGCTGCGAGCAGGCACGGGAGAACCTGGAACGCGAGTGCGGCCGGTCCGGGCCGGCGTTCGACGCCGTACGCGGGCACACCCGCGACCGCTGGGCCCGGCACCTCGGCCGCGTCCAGGTCGAGGGCGGCACCCCCGCCCGCCGTACCGTGTTCGCCACGGCCCTCTACCACGCGCTGATCAAGCCGTGCTTCGCCGACGACGAGAGCCCGTTCTGGCCGACCTCCGGGCCGTTCGCGTTCGACGTGTGCACCATGTGGGACATCTACAAGACCCAGCTCCCGCTGCTGGCCGCCATCGCCCCCGAGCGGGCCGCCGACCTGCTGGAGTCGCTGATCCGGGTCTGCGAGGAGGAGGGCAACTTCCCCATCGGCTACCGGATGTCACGCGGCGCTGACCGGTTCTTCCGCCAGGCCAGCGCGCTCGCGCACACCGCGCTGGCCGACGCCCACGCGCTCGGCCGTACCGACCTCGACTGGACCTGGGCGCTCGTGCACATGGTCGGCGACCTGCGCCGCGGCTACGGCGAGGACTTCTACGAGCGCGGCGTCGTGCACCCCGTCACCCACACCCTCGACCTCGCCTACGCCCACCACTGCACCGCCAAGGTGGCCCGCGCGCTGAACGACCGCGGCCTCGCCGACGACCTGGAGGAGCGCGGCCACCACTGGCGCAACGCCTTCGACGCGACCACGGGCCTGCTGCGCGACTCGGAGTTCTACGAGGGCGGCAAGTGGAACTACTCCTTCCGGCTGCTGCACGACATGGCGGCGCGGATCGCGCTGGCCGGCGGCGACGAGGCGTTCATCGGCAAGCTCGACCACTTCTTCGGCTTCGGCGCCGCGCCGGTGCCGCGCCCCGGCCGGCGCCCGCGTCCGGCCGAGATGAGCGCCGGGTACGCGCTGAACCGCTTCGAAGGGCTGAACAACGAGCCCGACATGGAGGCGCCGTGGGCCTACCACTACGCGGGCCGGCCCAGCCGCACGGCCGACGTGGTGCGGGCGGCGCTCACCTGGCAGTTCGGCACCGGCCCCGGCGGGCTGCCGGGCAACGACGACTCCGGCGGCCTCAGCTCCTGGTACATCTGGGCGTCGCTGGGGCTGTTCCCCGTCGCGGGCCAGAACCTGTTCCTGGTCAACGCGCCCGCCTTCGAACGGGCCGTGCTCAACGCCGGCGGCAACGAGTTCGTCATCGAGACCAGCGGGCACCGCGACACGCCGCTCGGCGTCGAGGGCCTCGACCACGACCCGCCCGCCCAGTACGTCCAGGAGGCCACGCTCAACGGCAAGCCCCTGTACGCGACACACCTCAGCGCGGCCACCGTGCACGAGGGCGGCCGGCTGCACCTGCGGCTGGGCCCCGAGCCGTCCGCGTGGGGGAGCGGCCTGCGCCCCCCGTCCCTTTCCGATCCGCTCACGACACCGGAGGAACCACGATGACTCACCCCCGTCGCCGTCTCGTCATCGTCGTCCGGGCCGACCCGGTCATCTGCGGTCACTCCGGCGAGGCGCGTAACCTCGCCGAGGTGGCCCTGACCCGTGGGTTCTCCGACGTGCGGCTGCTGACCTGGCCCATCCCGGCGCTGCGGGCGGCGGGGCTGCCGCTCAAGCCGCTGGACCGGCTGCTGCCCTACAGCGCCGGGATCACCGTGGAACGGCCGGAGCCGGTCGGCGACTACCGGGTGCCCGACGGCCGCCACCAGGCCGGGCTCACCGGCCGCCTGGTCGAACTGCTCGCCGAGCCGATCCCCACCGTCTGCCTGTCGATGTACCTGGCCCCGCACACCTCGGTCGTCGTGGACGCCGTCGCCGCCGCCCGCGCCGCCGGGTACGCGCCCGACGTGCACACCATCGCCAAGGCGGTCGGCTCCGACGTGACCAACGTGATCCGCTCCTGCCTGCGGGAGGGCCGCTTCGGCGCGGCCACCGTGCTGTTCACCACGTTCCTGGCCAACGACGAGGTCGTCGCGGTCTCCGGCTACACCCGGGAGGAGATCATCGCGGCGGCCGAGCAGGTGGACGCCCACTGCGGCACCGCCTTCGCCGAGCAGTGCCGGCGGCGCGTGACCGTCAGCTACCCGCCGATCGACTCCGCCGCCTTCCTCGACCTCGACCCGGCCGAGACCGAGGCGGCGCTCGCCCGGCGCGGGCTGGAGCGCGACGGGTACGTCCTGTTCCTGTCGCGGGTGACCCGGGCCAAGGGCATCGACGACCTGCTGACCGCCTTCGGCCGGATGCGCTGCAGGGCGCGGGTGCGACTCGTCGTCGCCGGCACCGGGCCCATGCTGGAGCAGGCGCGGGCGATGGCCCGCCACGACGACCGGGTGGTCTTCCTCGACGACGTCGACGACCGGGAGAAGGCGCTGCTCATGCGCGGCTGCGCGGCGTACGTGCTGCCCACCAAGCCCGAGCCCGACTTCGTCGAGACGTTCGGCATCGCGCTGGCGGAGAAGATGCTGGCCGGTGGCGGGCCGATCGTCACCACCACGACGGGCGGCACCCTGGAGGCGGTCGGCGACACCGCCGTGGTCGTCCCGCCCGGCGACGTCGCCGCCCTGGCCGAGGCCGTGGACCGGGTGGTGCTCGACCTGACCCCCGCCGAACGGCTCGACCTGGAGCGGCGGGCCCGCGCCCGCGCGCTGGGCTTCGACCGGGCCGTGGTGTTCGACGAGCTGTTCCCCGAGGAGGCGCCCGCCGCCGAGGTCGCCTGAGCGGGCGGCGCCGGAGGTCAGATCCAGTTCTCCTCCTTGGCGCGCAGCGCGGCCTGGAAGCGGTTGACCGCGCCGAGCCGGGCCATGAGGTCGGCCACGTAGCGGCGGTACGTGCGCACCGAGATGTCCAGCTCGCGGGCGGCGATCTCGTCCTTGTCGGCGCGGGCCATGACGGCGAGCACCCGCTGTTCCATGTGCGACAGGCTGGGGTCCTTGGCCGGCGGGTCGAGGTAGTCGGCGAGGGTGGTGGCGGGCTTCCAGAGGCTCTCGAAGTAGATGACGAGCTGGGAGATCAGGCCCGGCTCGCGCACGATGAGCGCGCCGGTGGAGTGCGCCTTCGGGTCGATGGGGACGACCGCCACGCTGCGGTCGTACATGAGCATGCGGTCCATCGGCTGGTCGGTGACGCGGATCTGGGCGCCGAGGCGGCTCAGCTCGCGCAGGTACTCGACCATGCGGGTGTCCTGGAGGGCGTCGGGGTGGAAGATCTCGCGCAGGGCCAGGCCGCGACGCAGCGAGCGGGTGTCGAGGGGCAGGGCGGACTCGATCATGAGCTCGTTGAAGGGGCCGCCCGGGTGCAGGCAGAGCGTCTCCTTGTGGGAGAAGAAGGCCAGGTCGTCGAGGCGCTGCCGGACGCGGGCGCCGCTCTCGACCCGCTCGATGTCGAGGGCCGGGGCCGACCGGTCGCCCTGGTTCTTGTCGTCGAGGAAGCTGGTGATGGCGTCCCGGGTGCCGAAGACGCGCCGGATCTCGGCGTTCAGCTCCTCCAGGCGCTGCTCGACGAGACGCTCGATGGCGGTGCGCGGCTCGGTCGCGGTGATGCGGTAGCGATCGCTCAGGTCGATCATGCCGAGCCGGTCGAGGACGTCGATGGCGGTCTCGACCGTGTCGGGGTCCATGCCGAGAGCCTCGGGGATGCTTCCGGCGCTCTGCCCCGGATTGCGCAGGAGGTGGCGATAGACCGCTTCGGCGTCGGGAGTGATGCCGATGACGGACAGGTCCATACGTTGCCTCCCCGGGGCTGGGCGGCCGTGGCCGGGCTTGTTTCCATTATCGGAACCGGGGACGTCGCCGCTGCTCGCAGCGTGCGCTCCCGCCCGCACGGCGACAGGCGCGGCCGTCAGCCGACGGGACAGGGGAGCAGGGTGGGGGTGACGCGGTAGCAGAGGGCGCCGGGGCAGACGACCTTGACCGCCTCCCCGGTGACCGGCGTCTGGCCGGGGGCGGTGGCGCGGACGGCGATGGGCTCGTGCCCGAAGCGGCGGGCGGCGATCTCGGGCCAGCCCGACGGCCGCAGCCCGCTGACCTCGTCGATGATCCGGGGGTCCGCGTCCACGCCGAGGCGTTCGAGGTGGGTGGCGTAGTCGGCCTCCCGCTGCCAGACGGCGAAGCGGCGCAGGCACTCCCCGAGCGCCAGACCGGCCCACGGCTCCGCCTTGGCGGCCATCGCGCGCAGGAACGCCTCGCAGACGGCCGCCTTGACGCCGCGTCCGGCCGCGACGGCGAGCGTGCCGCCCTCGCCGCCCACGACCACCATGGCCACCTTCGCCTCGGGCGCCGACAGCACGAACGCCGACACGCGCAGCCCCAGCCCGGAGGCGGCGGCCAGCACCCCGTCGGGGAGCAGGCGGCCGAGCCAGCCCGAGACGCGCAGCAGCGGCTCGCGCGGATCGGCCCACCAGCGGGCGACCACGTCGTGCGCGACCAGTTCGGCGACCGCCTCGGCCACCCCCTGGTCGACCACGCCGGTCAGCGCGGGCTCCACCCGGCAGTCGCGCTCGCCCGCCCACACGACCTCCACCGGCACCCGGTAGCGCCGGCCGCTCAGCAGGCCCACCCCGCCGGCGTGCAGGCGCAGGCTCTCGGGCGGGTCGCTGACGAAGTCCGCCAGGCGCAGTTCCTTGCCCGGCCACGAGTCCGGACGTCCCGGCTCGGGCAGGCCGTGCAGGTGGCGCAGGGCGCTGACCCGGGCCAGCGCGCGGGCGCGGGTCTGCGCCTCGTACCCCGCGAACCCGGCGGTGACGGCCGCGAGCGGCGGAGCGGCCGACTCCGCGTAGGCCAGGTGGACCGCGCCCCCCAAGCAGTCGGCGACGTCTCCGGCCACCTCACCCGACGTCGCCGGCCACGGGCCCGCAGGTGTGGGTGCCATAGCGTCTCCTTCGGAGCGTGACGGCCGCCGGCATCGCGCTCAACCAACGCAAACCGGGGCGTCTGCCAGAGCATCAGTACAGTCGCGGCGCTCCGAGCCAGTCAACGCCCGCCCGGCCATCCCGCACTCTTGGAGAAGGGTGGCATCAAGCTGTCACCCGCGCCATCTTGCTGACTCGCCGAACCTCCCCGGTCGCTCCGACCGGCGGGCACCGTGGAGGAACGAAAGCACACGAGCAGAACATCGAGAAGGCGTGCCATGGAATCTTTGAACATTGCCGGGCGATTCCTCGATCGGAGCGACGGCCGCAGGACGGCACTCATCACCCGTGAGGGCCGGGTCGACTACGCGGAGCTGCGTTCGCTGGCCAACCGTACCGGCAACGCGCTCCGCGACCTCGGGGTACGGCGCGGCGACCGGGTGCTCATCGCCGCCGACGACAGCGTCGAGTTCGTCGCCGCCTGGTACGGGGCGCAGAAGATCGGCGCCGTCACCGCCGAGGTCTACACGTTCCTGAGACCCGAGGACTACCGGTATTTCGCCGGTTATGCCCGGCCCCGCGTCGTGGTCGCGGGGCCGGCGACCTTGGACGCGCTGCGGGCGGCGGACGTCGGCGGGCTGCTCGTGACCGGCGTGCCCCGGCACCGGCTGCGGCCGGGTGAACGGCATTTCGACACCGTGGTCGCGGCCCAGGAGGACCGGCTCGACCCGGTGCCGGTGGCCCCCGGCGACGTGGCGATCTGGAAGTTCACCACCGGCAGCACCGGGGCTCCACGGGCGTGCGTCCTGCCGGCCAGGAGCCCGCACCTCAGCTTCGAGTCCTACGCCCGCGGCGTGCTGGACCTCAGAGCGGACGACGTCGTCCTGCCGGTGCCGAAACTGTCCTTCGGCTACGCCCGCGACCTGACGGCGTTGTTCCCGTTCGGCGCGGGGGCGGCCGGAGTGGTCTTCCCCGAGCGCAGCCGGGTCGAGACGATCTTCGAGCTGATCGCCGAGCACCGCCCCACCATCCTGGTGAACGTCCCGACGATGATGAGCGCCATGCTGGCCCACCCCGACGCAGCCCGTCAGGACCTGAGCTGCCTGCGGTTGTGCACCTCGGCCGGGGAGGCGCTGCCGCCGGAGCTGCACCGGCGCTGGACGGACGCCTTCGGCGTGGAGGTGGTGGACGGGCTCGGCTCGTCGGAGGCGTACCACATCTACCTGTCGAACCGGCCGGGCCGGGTCCGGCCCGGCACGCTCGGGCAGGAGGTGCCCGGCTACCGCGCCCGCGTGGTGGACGACGACGGCCGCACCGTCCCCGACGGCGAGGTCGGCCGGCTGGAGATCACCGGCGCGGCCGTCGCCCTGGAGTACTGGCAGCAGCCGGCCAAAAGCGCCGAGACGTTCGTGGCCGAGCACACCGTGCGCTCGGGCGACCTGGTCACCAGGGATGCGGAGGGCTTCTTCCGCTACCGCGGCCGGGCCGACGACCTGCTGAAGGTGGGCGGCTCCTGGGTGGCGCCCGCCGAGATCGAGAACTGCCTGCTCGAACATCCCGCGGTGCGCGCCTGCGTGGTGGTCGGCGAGGACCTGCGCGGGCTGACCCGGCCGCACGCGTACGTCGTGGCCTGCGCCACCGTCGAGGCCGCGGAGCTGAAGGACTTCGTGCGCGCCAGGCTGGTCGCGCAGCGGGCCCCGCGGAAGATCACTTTTGTGGACGCGCTGCCGCAGACCGCCTCGGGCAAGGTCGACCGGCAGGCGCTGAAGGAGGGGGTCCTGGCATGACGAACGCCGCCGCACCCGCCTCGGCCGAGCTCGACTACTCCTCCTACCTGGAGCTGGACCAGGTGCTGACCGCGCAGCGGCCCCGGTCGTCCGCGCACGACGAGACCATGTTCATCATCGTGCACCAGGTGTACGAGCTGTGGTTCAAGCTGCTGCTGTCGGAGCTGGCCGAGTTACAACGGCAACTGGAGTCGGGCGAGAGCGGGGCCGTGCTGCACACCCTGCGACGGCTGCTGGCGATCATGCGGATCGTGGTCGGCCAGATGGACGTCATGGACACCCTGACGCCGTCGCAGTTCGCCGAGTTCCGGGGCCGGCTCGGCACCGCGAGCGGCGGCCAGTCCGTGCAGTTCCGCGAGATCGAGGCGGTGCTGGGGCTGCGTGAGCGCCGGATGACCGCCGCCCAGAGCGAGGCGGGGCGGCTGCGTGTCGAGGCGGCGACGAGCCGTCCGTCGGTCTTCGACTCCTTCCTGCGCCACCTCGCCTTCCAGGGCTACCAGATCCCCCAGGAGGCGCTGGACAGGGATGTGTCGCTGCCGATCGAGCCGTCCGCCGCCGTGCAGGACGCGCTGGTCGTCGTGCGGCGCGACAACCTCGTGGCGGCGCAGGTCTGCGAGGCGCTGCTCGACCTCGACCAGCTCCTCCAGGAGTGGCGCTACCGGCACGGCCGCATGGTGCTGCGCGTCATCGGCTCCAAGTGCGGCACGGGCGGCACCTCCGGGGCCGCCTATCTCCAGAAGACGATGGCCATCCCCGTGTGGCCCGACCTGTGGGCGGTGCGTGACCGATGCTGAACGACCTGGCGGCGCGCCTGGCGCCGCACTACTCCAGATTCCGGGTCTCCGAGCGGCTGCTGCTCACCGGGCACTCGCACCAGGCGTGGCCCGACGTGGCGCTGGCCGGCCAGATCGAGGCGTTCGAGGACGCCGCGCTGGAGGCGGACGGCAAATGGGCGCGGGCCATGGCCAAGGCGGAGCGGGTGCGGGCCGGCCTGCGCGGCTTCCTCGGCGACCCGGCGGCGGAGCTCGCCCTCGGCGGCAGCACGCACGAGCTGGTGCTGCGTTTCCTGTCCGCGCTGGACCTGCCGGCCCGGCCGCGGCTGGTCACCTCCGACGGGGAGTTCCACACCCTGCGCAGGCAGCTCGCGCGGCTGGCCGAGGAGGGAGTCGAGGTCGTCCGCGTGCCCGCGCGGCCGGTCGAGACCCTGTCCGCGCGGCTGGCCGCGGCGGCCGGCGACCGGACCGCGGCGGTGCTGGTGTCGGCGGTGCTCTACGAGACGGCCAGGATCGTGCCCGGCCTCGGCGAGCTCGCCGCCGCCTGCGCGCGGCGGGGCACGGAGCTGCTCATCGACACCTACCACGCGCTCGGGGTGGTGCCCTTCCGCCTGCCGGACGTCGAGTCCGCGTGGGTGGTCGGCGGCGGGTACAAGTACCTGCAGCTCGGGGAGGGCAACTGCTTCCTGCGCGTGCCGCCGCACGCGGCCGGGCTCCGGCCGGTCGTCACGGGGTGGTTCGCCGAGTTCGCCGAACTGGCCGCCGAGCGGGACGGCACGCGGGTGCGCTACCCGCGCGGCGCGGCCAGGTTCGCCGGGGCCACCTACGACCCGACCAGCCACTACCGGGCCGCCCGGGTGCTGACGTTCTTCGCCGAGCAGGGGCTGAGCGACACGCTGCTGCGGCGGGTCTCGCAGCGGCAGCTCGCCCGGCTGACCCGCCGCTTCGACGCCTTCGACGCGCCGGAACGGGTGATCGGCCGGGACCGCGACGCCCCGCTGACGGCCTTCGGCGGGTTCCTGGCACTGCGCTCACCGCACGCCTCGGTGCTGCGCGAACGCCTCGCCGCCCAGGGCGTCCTGACCGACAGCCGGGGCGACCACCTGCGGCTGGGCGCCGCGCCCTACCTGTCGGACGGGCAGCTCGACGCGGCGATGGACGCGCTCGGCGCGGAGATCGCGGCCCTGGGCGAGACCCGTGCGGACACCGCCCCGGACGGCCGGGCCGCCTCCGGCCGTCGCCCGGCCGGCCGGGGGACCGGGGGCGGGACGGGCCCCCGCGCGCTCACCGTGCGGCGGGGCGCGCCGGCTCCAGGGCGGAGCGCAGCGTGCTGAGCGCGCGGACCGTCTGGCTGCGCACGGTGGAGGACTCGTTGCCCAGGGCCCGGGCGGTGTCCTCCACGCTGCGGTCCTCCCAGAACCGCAGGAAGATCGTCGCCCGTTGCCGGGGCCCGAGGGTGGCGAGCGCGGCCATGAGCACGATGCGTTCGCTCACCAAGGTGTACGGGTCCTGCGCCGGGGTGGGGTCGGGTGGTGCTCCGATGAGGATCTCGCGGGACCAGCGCATGGCGCGGCGGTCGCTGATGAGTAGGCGTTTCATGATTTGTCGGGCGTAGGCTTCGATGTGGTCGCGGCGGTCGAGGTCGTCCCAGTGGCGGTGCAGGGCGAGCAGGGTGCGTTGCACGAGGGTGGTCGCGGCGGTCGAGGTCGTCCCAGTGGCGGTGCAGGGCGAGCAGGGTGCGTTGCACGAGGTCGTCGGCCTCGTGCCAGTCGTCCGACAGCCGGAACGCGGCGTGCCTGAGCATCGGCCTGGCCTCCCGCGCGAAGCGCGCGAACTCCTGGTCGTCCGCCTTCGGCACGACCCACACCCCCTTCCGCCCATTCGGGCGTGCACCAGGATCGACCGCCGGGGCCGCGGTCACCACCCCTAGGCTGGGCGCCCCGCCCCCTAACCGCGGGCGCGGGGCGCGATCGTCATCGTCCGGCCCGCAACCGCCGGGCTCCGGCGGCGGGACGGGCGGCGCACCCCGCGGACCCGGCCTGGCCCGCGGCGGGGGGTGGCGGCAGGGCCGTGCGCCGTGCTCTGGCACCGGCCGCGCCGGTCGCCGCCGTCGCGGCGACGACGACGTCCGTCCCGGCGCCCGCGCCCCACACCGCCGCACGCCCGGTCGCGTCCCGCTCGGCGCCTCGCTCCGCGACCGCGCCCCTGGCCGCGTCGTGTCCGGCGCGCTGCTCGTATGCCGCGCCCTCGGGGCCGCCGGGTCCGTTGCGCTGCTCCCAGGCGAGGTCTCCGTCGTGCTGCTCCCACGCCACGTCTCCGGGGCGCTGTTCCCAGGCCGCGTCCCCGGGGCTTCGGTCCCACGGTGCGTCGTACTGGGCGTAGACGAGCACCGGGTCGCCGGGGGCCCTGGCCGGGACCCCGTCGATGGCGTGTACCTCGCGGACCCGCACGCCGTCCCGCCGGAAGACCTCCCGCAGCCTGGTGACCGCCCGCGCCCAGGCGGGGTCACCCAGGTAGGGGCCGCCGTCGATGTGCAACGTGACGACGGCGCCGCGCAACTCGGAGAGCGGCACCGGCGCGGGCGCGAACTCCTCCTCGAACACCCGCATGATCCGCTCCGGCGGCACCTCCCCCTCGTGGGCCTCCGCGACCGCCTGCACGGCCTGGGCGAGCTCGACCTGGAGGCCGCGCGGCAGGGTCCGGCCGTATCGGGCGTTGAGCAGGTAGGCCGGGCCCGCCTTGCCCGACTGGCTGGTGACGCGCACCACCGTCTCGTACGTGCGTCCCACGTCAGGCGGATCGACCGGCAGGTACGGCACCTCCCACGGCAGCCCGGACGGATCGCCCCCCATGCGGGCCGCCTCCCGTTCCAGGGCTTCGAAGCCCTTCTTGATCGCGTCCTGGTGCCCGCCGGAGAAGGCCGTGAAGACCAGCTCGCCGCCGTAGGGGTGGCGGCGCGCGACGGGCAGGCCCGTGCACTCCTCGACCGTGTGGCGCACGTGGTCGAGGTCGCCGAAGTCGATGCCGGGATCGACGCCCTGGGTGGCCAGGTTCAGGCCCAGGGTGACCAGGCAGACGTTGCCCGCCCGCTCGCCGTTGCCGAACAGGCAGCCCTCGACCCGCTCCGCGCCCGCCAGCATGGCCAGTTCGGTGGCGGCGACGCCGGTGCCGCGGTCGTTGTGCGGGTGCACCGACAGGCACACGTGCTCGCGCCGGGACAGGTTGCGGTGCATCCACTCGATCTGGTCGGCGAAGACGTTGGGGGTGGTGCGCTCGACGGTGGCGGGGAAGTTCAGGATGATCGGCCGGTCGGGGCCCGGCTGCCAGACGTCCATGACGGCCTCGCAGACCTCCAGGGAGAAGTCCGGCTCGGTGTCGTTGAAGTGCTCGGGGGAGTACTGGAAGCGGATGTCGCAGCCGTCCAGCAGCTTGTCGGCATATTTCATGACCAGGTGTGTGCCGAGGACACCGAGGTCCTTGCACTCGTTCCGGTTCATCCCGAACACCAGCCGGCGCATGATCGGCGAGGTGGCGTTGTAGAGGTGCAGGGTGGCCCTGGGCGCCCCGCTCAGGCTGGCCATCGTCCGCTCGATCAGCTCGTCGCGGGCCGGCACCAGCACCGAGACCCACACGTCGCCGGGGATGCGGTCCCGCTCGACGAGCAGGCGTACGAAGTCGTAGTCGTCCTGGCTGGCCGCGGGGAAGCCGACCTCGATCTCCTTGTAGCCCATGGAGACCAGCAGGTCGAACATCATGAGCTTGCGCTCGGGGCTCATCGGCCTGGGCAGGGCCTGGTTGCCGTCACGGAGATCGGTGGACAACCAGCGAGGGGGAGCGGTGAGGACGGCGCCCGGCCAGCGGCGGTCGTCGAGCGGCACCGGGCGGGCGGCTGGGTATCGGCGGATTTTCATGTCGGACCTCGCTATCTGCGCGGGCACCCTCAGCTCAGCGAACCGAAGCAAGCGGAATAGAAATAGGGGGACAGGACGACCGCGATGTTGCCCACGGTGTCCTCGTCGAGAATGCGGAACGTCAGGACGATCTCGGGATAGGCGGCGCGCAGCCCGAGCGCGACGAAGTAGCGGTCGCTGTCGAAGACGATGCGGTAGATCCCGCGGCCGAGCCGCCGGTCGTACCATTCGTTGACGCACCCGTCGTCGTCGGTCCGCGCGGTGGCGTCCACCACCCACCGCCCGTCGGCGGCGCGCTCCAGGCGCGTGCCGAGCCCCGCGGTGCCGCGGCCGTGCACGGCGTCCTGTGCCTGCACCGTGATTCCCATCTCACCTCACCGGACGAGCTGAAGGTCGTGGCCGCCCGGGTGACGACGACCCTCGCTCGCGCCACCCGGGCTCGCGCCAAGGCTGCCGCCGTTTTCTATCCGGCGTCCTTTCGGCGGCTATCGCCGCTCTATCGCCGGCCGATAGGGGTGTGGCCGCC
Source organism: Nonomuraea sp. MG754425 (assembly GCF_021699195.1). Classification (GTDB taxonomy): domain Bacteria; phylum Actinomycetota; class Actinomycetes; order Streptosporangiales; family Streptosporangiaceae; genus Nonomuraea. The sequence continues at coordinate 27,943 of NZ_SSXE01000145.1, forward strand.
GCTATTCGGCACCTCGGCGGATGTCGCGGGAAAAACCGGCTTTACGTGCTGTGATGGCGGGGCAAAAGCTTCGGAATATTGGGCCAATTGAGCACCGTGTGAGCGTTCATGGCGAACGGCGAGACAAAACCGCGAACGCCACACGGAGGTAGATCGAAATGACCGCCACCAGTGTCAAGACGGCCACCGGGATCCGCATCGCGATCACGATCGCGCTGAGCGCCGCCGCCGGTGCCGCCGCCGTGGCCGCGCTGCCTTCCCCCGCCTACGCCAGTGCGTCCGTCATGAGCGCCGGCACCCCGTGGGACCTGGACGATCAGGCGGGCACTCCCTGGGACGCGGACGGTCAGACCGGCACGCCGTGGGACCTGGGCACCCCCTGGGACCCGAGTGACCCGGCGGGCACCCCCTGGGACCGAAGCCACCCGGCGGGCACCCCCTGGGACTGATCATCGCGCGCCTAATGCTCGACACCCGCTTAACCACAAAACTTAAATACCGTTGATTTCCGCAAATCTGGCCGCGCTCCCGATGGCGATGTACTATCCACAGGATCGTTCAGTCGCCCGCAGACCACGGGGTCGCGCCCTCAGCCAGCGCATCAGAAGAAGGATCACTTGCCGCCGGCGATGGCCTCTTTGAGGAGATGCGCGTGGAGTTTCGGGTCCTGGGTGCGCTCGAGGTCGGTGCTGATGGTCGCTTACTCGATCTCGGGGGATCACGACAGCAGATCGTTCTCGCGGTTCTGGTGCTGAATGCGAACAATTCCGTGTCGCAGGATCGCCTGGTCGAGGCGATCTATGATGAAGATCCTCCGGCCACTTCGCGGGCGCAGGTACAGATTTGCATTTCCGGCCTCAGACGTTTGTTCGCGGCGCATGGCCATCCGGAGATGATCGTGACGACTCGACAGGGCTATATGTTGCGCGTCCCCGCCGACGCGATCGATGTGCGGCGCTTCGAAAGTCTCGTGCAGCAGGCGCGAAAGGCGCGCGACGAGGGACGGCTGCGTGATGCCGTGCAGCACTATCGGGACGCGCTGTCGTTGTGGCGGGGTCCCGCGTTCGAGGGGATCGAGAGTCGTTCGGTGCAGGCGCTGGCGGGTTGGGCGGCGGAGCAGCGGATCACGGCGAACGAGGACTGCATCCAGCGGGAGCTGGAGTTGGGGCGGCATCAGGAGCTGGTCGGTGAGCTGACCCGGCTGGTGCGCGAGTACCCGCTCTGGGAGGGGTTCGCGGCCCAGTTGATGATCGCCCTGTATCGCTCGGGGCGGCAGGCGGAGGCGCTTCAGGTCTTCCGCGACGCCCGGAGGGTGATGATCGAGGAGCTCGGGATCGAGCCGAACGAACGCCTGCAGCAGCTCGAGGCCGCCATTCTGCGCTCGGACGTCAGTCTCGACCTGACGCCGGCGGCCCCCGCGGCGGCGGCGCCCGAACCGCGCGTGGCGGTCGCGTCCGTGCCGAACATGCTGCCTGCCGCGATCGCCGACTTCATCGGCCGGGAGGAGCAACTCGAGAGCATCAGGCGGCGGCTGACGGTGCCGCTGGACGGCGACGGGCGGTTCGCCGTGCCGATCGTGGCCATCGCCGGACGGGCGGGCGTGGGCAAGACGACGCTCGCGCTGCAGGCGGCGCACAGCATCGCCGCGCATTTCCCGGACGGGCAACTGTTCGCCAACCTGCACGAGGGGCTGTCCAGGCAGGCCAGCCCGGCCCAGATCCTGGATCGTTTTCTGCGGGCTTTCGGGGTGTCGGGGTCGGCGTTGCCGGAGTCGGTGGGGGAGCGGGCGGAGTTGTTCCGGATGTTGCTGGCGGATCGTCGGGTGTTGATTGTGTTGGATGATGCGGCGGGTGAGGGTCAGGTGTTGCCGTTGTTGCCGGGGAGTGCGTCGTCGGCGGTGTTGGTGAC
>NZ_SSXE01000146.1 GCF_021699195.1 Nonomuraea sp. MG754425
GTGGGCGGGCGCGCGCGAGGAGAAGCCCGTCGCGGTGCCCACCCCGATCGTCGAGCCCTCCACGCAGGCCCCGCTCCCCAGCACTCTGCCCGCCACGCTGCCCCCTGCCCTCGAGACGTCGCCCACCTCCCTCGACACCGAGGAGCCCGACCAACTGGTGGAGACCGCCAACCCCAAGGCCACGCTGGGCGAGGGGATCCCGCCCGGCGGGTACGCCAAGTGGCTGTACGAGTTCGATTCGGCGCTGATGGCCCAGCAGAGCATGGGCGGGATCAACCCCAAGGTCGCCGGCAAGGCCAGGGAGAAGCTCAGGAAGGCGGCCAGGAAGTTCGGCGAGGGACGGATCGACTCCACGATCAAGGAGATCGCCGGCGTCTACCGCGACCTGGGCAAGGCGCAGGCGAAGGGCGAGATGGAGTCGTCGGGCCCGGCCGCGGACTTCCTCAGGGAATGGCGGCTGCCCGACAGATAGACCGGCCGCTCTCGCACACGGCGGGCCCGGAGATCAGCACGGAGATCAGCCCGGAGATCAGTGCGGAGCCGTTCCTGAGCCCTTCGCGGACCGGTAGACTAAAGGATCGAGTTCCGATCACCGCCGAGCCGGGAGCGCGCTTTCCGGGCCGGGGCGGCGTTCGCAGCGAGGACACCCTCGTGACACGTGAGGGCAGGCCGGAACTTTTCACGAAGACGACCAAGGAGCTGCTCGCCCTGAAGAGCGGCCGCACGCGGGAGAAGAACGAGTGGCGACGACCAACGACCTCAAGAACGGCATCGTGCTGAAGCTCGAGGGCGGTGAGCTCTGGAGCGTTGTCGAGTTCCAGCACGTCAAGCCGGGCAAGGGCGGCGCGTTCGTGCGCACCAAGCTGAAGAACGTCCTCTCCGGCAAGGTCGTCGACAAGACCTTCAACGCCGGCGTGAAGGTCGAGGTGGCCAACGTCGACAAGCGCGAGATGCAGTACTCGTACAAGGACGGCGACGAGTTCGTCTTCATGGACACCCAGACCTACGACATGGTCAACGTGCCCAGCGGCACGGTCGGCACCGCCGCCAGCTACATGCTGGAGAACACCCTGGCCACGGTGGCCTTCAACGAGGGTGCGGCGCTCTACGTCGACCTGCCCGCCGCCGTCGAGCTGACGATCTCCAACACCGAGCCGGGCCTGCAGGGCGACCGCTCCACCGGCGGCACCAAGCCCGCCACGCTGGAGACCGGCGCGGAGATCAAGGTTCCGCTGTTCATCACCACCGGCGAGAAGGTCAAGGTCGACACCCGCAGCGGCGAATACCTCGGCCGGGCCTGAGGTGTCTGCACGCGGCAAAGCACGCAGAAGAGCGCTCGACATCCTCTTCGAGGCCGAGCTGCGCAGCGAGGACCCGCTGCGGATCCTCGCCGAGCGCGTGGCGCGGCAGGAGCCGCCGGTGAACGAGTACACCTCGACCATCGTCGAGGGCGTCGCCCGGCACCACGCGCGCATCGACGAGCTGATCACCACCTACGCCGAGGGCTGGACACTCGACCGGATGCCCGCCGTCGATCGCAACCTGCTGCGCGGCGGCACGTACGAGCTGCTCTGGATGCCCGGCGTGCCGGAGGGCGTGGTCATCAGCGAATGGGTGCATCTGGCGGGAGAGCTGTCCACCGACGAGTCCCCGCAGTTCGTCAACGGGCTGCTGGCGCGCTTCAAGCAACTCAAGCCGAGTCTCACCCTTTAGACACCCTTTAGACACCCCTTTTTCTGCGCCGCCCGGGGAGCCTGGGCCGCGTCTTCGGGGTAAGTTTCAACCACGCCGGCCCGCACGGCACGGCTCGCGAGGCGGGAGACGGTTGCCGCCGCGCGGTCAGGCGTCGCACCCGTCCGTCCCCGGGCGGGTGGCCGCCCGGGGCGGCCGTACGGAGAAGTGGCGCGTCACCAGCCGCGACGCGCCGCTTTCCGGGCCCGCGCCGAGATCCCCGTCCTTTTCGCCGCCGGCGACCACGACGGCGTGAGCGCGGTTACCGTGGGGTCATGGTGACGGAAGACGACGTGCGCAGGCTCGCGCTGGCGCTGCCCGAGAGCGCCGAGAAGCCCATGTACGGCACCCCCGCCTTCTACGTGCGGGGCAAGTGGTTCGCCCGGGTCAGGGAGGAGGGCGACCTGCTGGTGCTGCCGGTGGCCTCCGTGGAGGACAAGCACGAGCTCGTCGCCGCCGAGCCGGCCAAGTTCGGCACCACGCCGCACTACGACGGGCACGCCATCGTGCTCGTCCGGTTCGGGGCGGTGGACGCCGCGGAGCTGGGCGAGCTGCTCGCCGACGCCTGGCGGCTGCGGGCCCCCAAGAAGCTGGCCGCCGCCTTCGACCCCACCTCCGACTCCACCTCCGGCGACGGGCCGCCGGATCGGGGCTGAGGGCGGCGGGTATCGGCGGCGGGGAGCGGGCGCTCCCGCGTACGGCGTAGGCTGGGCCTCGTCCACGACGAACCGTCCACGGAGAAGACCTTTCGCGACGTGCGCCTTCGGGGCGCGCGCGTTTCGCGGGGAGAGAGGCGAGCCGACCTTGCGTGCTGAAGGCGCCACCACGAGGACCCCGGCGGTGCGGACCGCCGTCGTCTGGGACGCGTTGCGGTCCATGCTGGCCGAGCGCACGGCGGCCACCGGCAGGGAGTCGCTCGACATCGTCGACGCCGGGGGCGGCACCGGCGGGTTCGCCGTCCCGCTGGCCGTGCTCGGCCACGCGGTCACCGTCGTCGACCCGAGCCCCGACTCGCTGGCCGCGCTGGAGCGCCGTGCCAAGGAGGCGGGCGTGGCCGTGCGCGGGCTGCAGGGTGACGCGGCCGACCTGGGCGAACTGCTCAGCCGCGACTGCGCCGACCTGGTCCTGTGCCACAGCGTGCTGGAGTACGTCGAAGACCCGATCAGCGCGCTGACCGCGGTCGCGGGCCTGCTGCGCAGGGGCGGCGCCGTCAGCGTGCTGGCCGCCAACCCCGTCGCCAGCGCCATCCATCGGGCGCTGGCCGGGCAGTTCGACGAGGCCAGGGCCGTGCTGGGCGATCCGGGCGGCACCTGGGGCGACCGCGACCCGACGCCCAGGCGCTTCGCCGCCGACACGCTCGTCGAGCTGCTGACCGTGACCGGGTTCACGGTGGGCGCGATCCACGGCGTGCGGGTCTTCGCCGACCTGGTGCCCAGCAGGCTGCTCGACGGCGAGCCGGGCGCCGCCGAGGCGCTGGTGGCGCTGGAGCAGGCCGCCGCGACCCACCCCGTGCTGCGCGACGTCGCCACCCAGCTCCACGTGCTCGGTCACCGCAACTGAAGGAAGGTCTCATGGCCGCCGCCCGCCGCGTGCGAGCACCCCGTGCTCTAGAACGTCTGTTCGGATAGACTCGAAGGCGTGTCTCGTAAGCAGATCACCGGCATCGGCCCCGCTCCGCGAACCGGGGCCGATGACAGCGGCTGCCCGATCCTCCACGTCGACATGGACGCCTTCTTCGCCAGCGTCGAGTTGCTCGAGCGTCCCGAGTTGCGCGGTCGCCCGGTGATCGTGGGCTCGCCCGCCGGGCGCGGCGTCGTGCTCAGCGCCACCTACGAGGCCAGGGCCTTCGGCGTGCACTCGGCGATGCCGATGAGCAGGGCGCGCCGGCTGTGCCCCCGGGCCACGGTCATCCCGCCCAGCCACGGCAAGTACTCCGAGGTCTCCAAGGGCGTCATGGAGATCTTCCACGCGATCACCCCGCTGGTCGAGCCGATCGCCTCCGACGAGGCGTTCCTCGACGTCGGCGGCGCCCGGCGGCGGCTCGGCCCGCCCGCCGCGGTGGCCGCCATGATCAGGGAACAGGTCCTCGACCGGTTCGGCATCACGTGCTCGGTGGGCGTGGCGAGCAGCAAATTCGTGGCAAAGCTCGCCTCCAAGCAGTGCAAGCCCGACGGGTTGCTGGTGGTGCCCGCCGGGCAGGTCGTCGACTTCCTCCATCCGCTGCCCGTCTCCGCCCTGTGGGGGGTCGGCGAGCGTACCGAGCAGTCTCTCGTGCGCCTGGGCATCCGCACGGTCGGCGACCTGGCCAGAGTGCCGTCCGGCACGCTCCAGCGCGAGCTGGGGCAGGCGGTGGGCGCCCACCTGGCGGCGCTGGCCTGGGGGCGTGACGAACGGCCCGTGACCTCCCGCCTGCCGGACAAGAGCATCGGCAACGAGGAGACGTTCGCGACCGACGTCGACGACCCCCGGGTGATCAGGCGGGAGTTGCTGCGGCTGTCGGAGCGGGTCGCGGCCCGCATGCGTAAGGCCGGTCACGTGGGAAGAACTGTAAGTGTGAAGCTACGCCGAGCCGATTTCACCACGATCAATCGCTCGCGCACGCTGCGCGAGCCGACCGACGTGGCACAGGTCATCTACACCACCGCCTGCGAGCTGTTCGACGCGGCGGGTCTCGACCGGGTGCGGTTGCGCCTGGTGGGAGTCCGGATGGAGAACCTGCGGCCGGCCGATGAGGCCACGCGTCAGCTCACGCTGGGGGAGAGGGAGACCGGGTGGCGTGAGGCGGAGCAGGCCATGGACAAGGCGATCCGGAGATTCGGGCCCGATGCGGTGGTCCCGGCGTCGCTTGTTCGTGGCAAGCTTGATGAAATAGAGACATGACGTTCGATGTCCGGACATTCTGGGGGCGCCCGTGTCAGGATTTTGGGGGAAGGGGGGCGAGATGGTCCACAATAGAGCCATGACGTCACCTCCGGTTTGGTCTGCGTTGGACGTTTGCTTTCGCCTACGTCTACAGCCTCGTATTCTGGGGATAACCGACCGCGAGGTTCGGACACCCCGTGTCGTCCGTTGCCGTCTTCCCCGTCCTGGGGCTGTCCTTGGGAGGCGCCGTGCCGCTCTCTGAGCACGAGCAGCGCTTGCTCGACCAGATCGAGCAGGCCCTCTACGCCGAGGACCCGAAGTGGGCCAACACCGTAAGGATCAGCGACCCGCGCAGCCATTACAAGCGTCGCCTCGTCAAGGCCTCCATCGGCTTTGCCCTCGGGGTCGTCGTCATGATGGTCGGCGTGGTGTTGAGTGGCAGTGCTCTGATCCCCCTCGGCGTCGGCGGTTTCGTGGTCATGCTCGCCGCGTGTCTGTGGGGCCTGTCCAGTTGGAAAAAGATGAATGGGTTCGGTGACTCCGCCCCAGCTTCAGGCACGGCCGTTCCCCCGGGCAAGCAGGCCCGCCGGAGCAACCGGGGCAGTTTCATGGAGCGCATGGAAGAGCGCTGGCGCCGTCGTCACGACGAGCGCTGACTCTTCGCACCCCGACCGCACGTGCGGCCGCCCCCGGACAAGGGGACGGCCGCATGTGCGGTCCGGTGTGCGGTAGGGCGGATCCCGGCGGGGCCCGTCCTGGCGGCGTCGTTCGTTCCGGCGGGGTCGTCCCGGCCGCGTCGCGGGCCGGTGGGGCCGGCCTGACAGCGGGGTGCCGTCGGTGCCGTGTCCGCGGTCGGTGTCGTGTTCCGTGGTTCGGTTCGTGTTCGCGGTCGGTTCCGCGTTGCTCGTTGATCCGTGTTCGCGGTTGGTCTCGGGCTGTCCGTCGGTTCGTGTTCGCGGTCGGTTCCGCGTTGCTTGTCGATCCGTGTTCGCGGTTGGTCTCGCGCTGTTCGCTGGTTCGCGTTACGCGGTCGGTGTCGTGTTCCGTCGTTCGGGCCGCGTTCGCGGTCGGTTCCGGGTTCGTCGTCGGTTTCGGTGGGTTTCGCGGGTGCGGGGGACCGGTGGTCGTCCCCCGCACCCGTGCGGTCAGCCGCTCTTCGGGGCCGTCGTCCGCCGCAACCTGATCGTCTCCAGCAGGTCGAACCCGTCGAGCAGGCGCTCGCCCAGGTTCCGCAGCCCCCGCAGCGTGGACGGCGGCAGCAGCACCGCCCGCGCCCGCCGGCCCCGCGACACCGTGGCCGCCAGCGCCTGCCGCACCGTGCGCAGATCCTTGCCCAGGGGCTCGATCCGGCCCGGATCCCTGGCGAACAGCGCCCGCTCCACCGCCGAGGCGATGGACGTGACGGCCGCCGCCGAGCCGGCGTCGAACTCGTACTGCTGGGTCAGCCGCCGGGCCAGCGCCCTGGGGGTCTCGCTGGGCAGGCGGGCCATGCCGTAGTCGTACAGGATGTCGTCCAGTTCGGCCCACGCGGCGGCCACCGCCACCTGGGCGCGGCCCGAGACCATCCGGGCCGTCAGTTCGTCGGAGGGTTGTGACACCTTCCAGCCGAGGCTGCGCACCCGCCGGTTCCTGATGATCAGCCGCACCGCGGCCGGGATCAGCAGGACGAGCAGCAGCACGGCCAGCCCGATGCCGAACTGGGCGGCCGGCGGCATGGAGTCGTCCGGAGGCAGCGTGCCCGTCGCGACCGTGCCCTCGCGGTCCAGTTCGCGCACGTTGCGCCGGGCCGTCGGGTCCTGCGGCTCGTCGGCGGCGGAACTGCTCGCCCCCGGCGTCGGCCTGCTGCTCTCCCCGGTCGTCGGCTCCGGACGCGGTTCGGCGTAGGCCGGCACGCGCGCGCTGCCCTGCCCGGCGGAGCCGGCCGGCGTCGGCTCGAACGGCAGCCAGCCCACACCCTCGAAGTACAGCTCCGGCCAGGAGTGGGAGTCGTTCGTGCCCACCTGCCAGCGCTCGCCCAGCTTCATGCCGCCGGTGTAGCCGATCGCCACCCGCGACGGGATGCCGACCAGCCTGGCCAGCACCGCCATCGAGGCGGCGAACTGCTCGCAGTAGCCGGTCCTGTCACGCAGCAGGAAGTCCCGCAGCGCCGTGTTGCCGTGCCCCTGTGTCCGCAGGTTGTAGGTGAAGCCGCCGGTCCCGGTGAAGAACTCCTGCAGCTTCAGCGCCCGGTCGTAGTCCGTCCTGGAGCCGGCCGTCACCTCCTGGGCCAGTTCGGCGATCTCCGGCGGCAGGTCGTCGGGCAGGGTCAGGAAGCGCTCGTCCACCTCCGGACGGATGCCGTCGAGGGAGTCGAGCAGGTCCGCGCTCGGGTCCGGCTCGCTGGTCGAGACGTCGTACTCGATGCCGGCGGCCTCCTCGCGGGTGGAGAAGACCATCAGCGTGTCCACGTCGGCCCGCCAGTCGCCGTCCACCCTGATCTCCCTGGGCGGGTACGGCAGCGGCAGGAACTGCAGGCGCGCGATCTCGTCGCTGATCTGGATGTTCGTGACGACGTTGGTGATCTTCGGCTGGGGGCCGAGGCCGGGCGGCTCGGGCAGCGGGCCGTTGTCGGTCCTGTTCTGCGGCGCGCCCTTCGGCTGTGTCATGCCGAACTGCTGGCCGTCGAAGGTGTCCAGTGCGTAGATCCGCAGGTACCGCGGCTGGTCGTCGTTGTTGGCGTAGGTCAGCACGGTCCGCCGCTCCGGCAGTTCGAGCTGGCCCTTCAGGTTGGCGATCGGGTTCGGGATGCTGATCGAGTTGCCCGGCCCGGAGCCGCGTCCGCCCACGCCGAACGTGAAGAACGCCACCGGCTCCATCGCGGGCAGCGCCGCCGGCAGCAGGACGGCCAGCAGGATCGCAGCGAACCCGATGCGCTTGCCCGACAGCCGCAGGCCGCTGGTGTCCGCCGTGCCGCGGGGGCTGTTCGGCGCGGGCGAGGTGGCCTGGCGGGTACGGCGTACCAGCACGGCCCTGCCCCAGTGCCCGACCCGCTCGCGGCCGTCGGCGATCAGCAGGCTGACGAAGCCGAGCGCCGCGACGATGAACGCCCACCAACTGATCGGCTCGGTCAGGATCGTCGCCGGGACCGTGGCCAGCGCCAGCAGCGGCAGCCCGGCCAGCGCCGTGCGCCGGACCCGCGCGGCGAGCAGGTCCACGATGATCGCGATGAGTGAGACCCCGCCGGCGGTCAGCAGCGTGATGCCGTCGGTCTCCGGTACGGGGGCCGCGAAGCGCTGGATGTCGGCCCAGCCGACGCCCAGCAGCCGGCCCAGCTCGGTCACCGACTCCTGGGTGGGCACCACCCGTGCCCACGCCTCCTCGGAGGCGAAGGCCGTGGTCAGGTAGATCCAGGTCACGGCCAGCCCCAGCAGCGGGGCCGCCCACGCGGGCAGGGTCAGCCGGGTGCTCAGCAGCCCCACCGCGACCACGGCCAGCACGGCTCCGAGCGAGGTCCAGAACCAGTCGCCGCCGTCGAAGAGCGGGGAGAGCAGGATCGCCGCGGCGAACGTGGCCACCCCCGAGGCGATGGTCAGTCTCATGCCGCCCCTCCCGTGGGGTTGAGCGAATACCTGCCGCGGTTGGCGGCGTCCGGCCAGACGGAGGCGATCGAGGCGCCCGCGGGCAGCCGGACGATGCGCCATCCGTACCCGGCCAGCATGGTCTGCACGGCCAGATGTCTCTCGTCGGCGGCCCGCTCGCCGCCCTCCCAGGTACTCACGTCGAGCAGGACGGCGACCGCGGTGATCCCGCTGTGCCGCAGCCGGGCCAGCTCCCTGGCCTCCTCCGCGTCCATCGCGCCGAGCACCGCCACGATCAGGCCGTCGCCGCCGTTCGAGCGCAGCGCCGAGATGCCCATCTCCAGGGAGCGGGCCGGGCTGTGCCGGATCACGGCGAGGGTGTCGAGCAGCGAGTGGCTCACGCCCGTGTCGGTCAGGTGCTCCGCGCCCTGGTCGGTGACCAGCCGCAGGCCCAGACCCTCATGGGCGAGGTGCACGCCGATCGAGGCCGCCGCCGAGACCGCCACCTCGAACGACGAGCGCGGGCCCTCGCCGCGGTGGGCGTGCCTGCGGGTGTCGAGCAGGAGCGCGCCGCGGCTCTGCCACTGCTGCTCCTCGCGGCGCACCATCAGTTCGCCGTAGCGGGCCGTCGAGCGCCAGTGCACCCGGCGCAGGTCGTCGCCCTGGCGGTACTCGCGCGGGGCCACGTCGTCGTCGCCGGCCGCCGCCACGCTCCTGGTGCGGCTGTCGCCGCCGCCCGTCCACTCGCCCGACAGCCGGACGTGCGGCAGGGCCGCCACGTGCGGCGTGACCACCAGCGTGTCGCTGATCGTGAACGAGCGGGTCAGCTCCACCAGCCCGAACGGGTCGGCGATGCGGATGGACAGCGGTCCGATCGTGTACCGGCCGCGCAGGTCGGAGCGGACGCGGTAGTCGATCTCCCGCACCCCGCGCGGCTCCACCCGGTCCAGGACGAAACGGGGCCGCACGCCCAGCGCGTACGGCACCGTGTCCTCGACGAGCAGCAGCCCGGTCGGCAGTCTCGTGACGTTCTCCAGCCGCAGGGTGACGGTGGCCTCCCCGCCCGCCTCGGCCCTGGGCGGGTCCAGGCGTCTGGCGCAGCTCAGCCGGTAACGGGTGCGGGCCACCACCATCGCGGCCAGCAGCGGCAGCGCCGTCACCAGGACGCCGATCCTGAACAGGTCGTTCTCGCCCAGCAGGAACGCCATCACCAGAGCCGCGATCCCGGACGCGAGGAACGAGCGCCCCCTGGACGTCAGCGCCTGAAGTCCGGATCTCACTGTGCCCGGGTCTCCGGCACCGGCACGCGCCTGACCAGATCCGTCACCACCTGTTCGGGCAGGCGGCGCTGCCCCTGGGCCTCGACGCTGGGCAGGAGGCGGTGCGCGAGCACGGGGATGGCCAGGTCCTGGAGGTCGTCGGGGATGACGTAGTCGCGTCCGGCCAGGGCCGCGTGCGCCCTGGCGGCCCGTACGAGCTGCAGCGTCGAGCGCGGGGACGCGCCCAGCCGCAGGTCGGGGGAGTGGCGGGTGGCCACGACGAGGTCGATGGCGTACTTCTTGACCGCCTGCGAGACGTAGATGCCGCGCACGGCCTCGATCAGGGTGCGCACCTCCGCCGTGGTCGCGACCGGCTGGAGCTTGTCGAGCGGCGAGGCGCTCCCGTGCACGTCGAGCATCTCCAGCTCGGCGCTCGGCTCGGGGTAGCCCATCGCGACCCGCGCGGTGAAGCGGTCGCGCTGCGCCTCCGGCAGGGGATAGGTGCCTTCCATCTCGATCGGGTTCTGGGTGGCGATCACCATGAACGGCGCGTCGAGCTGGTAGGTCCGCCCGTCCACCGTGACCTGGTGCTCCTCCATGCACTCCAGCAACGCGGACTGCGTCTTGGGGGAGGCGCGGTTGATCTCGTCACCCACCACGATGTTCGCGAAGACGGGTCCGGGCTTGAACTCGAACTCCCGGGTCTGCTGGTTGTAGGCGCTCACTCCGGTGATGTCGCTGGGCAGCAGGTCGGGGGTGAACTGCACGCGCCGCACCGGGCAGTCGATGGAGCGGGCGAGCGCCTTGGCCAGCATCGTCTTGCCGACGCCCGGCACATCCTCGATGAGGAGGTGGCCCTCGGCGAGCAGGACGGTCAAGGTGAGGCGGACGGCGTCACTCTTACCCTCGATGACCGACTCGATGGCCTCCCGGATGCGGTGGGCTGTCGAGACCAGCTCGTCGAGCTGGGGAGGGACGTCATGGGTTACTGCCACCAGGCCTCCATGCGAAGTGCGACGGCCGTCCCGGTTCGGTGCCTTTGCGGGGGCCATGCCATTGTTTTTCCATTATCTGTACGACCCTACGACGCTGCGGGTTCTTGAGCGACATTTGTTGATATTCCAGCGAACACCTGCAAAGTTCCTGTTCTTGTGGCATACGAGTGCCAATCCGGTGACACGCCGGGCGCGGCCCCGCCCCACGGAGCGCCCCACTTTCCTCCACCCGGAGCTTCGGCGGCCCCCGCAGCCCCTATTTCCACGGGCTTTCGAACCCTCGACACGCCCATGAGGGTTGACCGCCCGGTCACCGCCCCCCACCCCACGCCATCGCTCTGACCTGCGGTAACGCAACGGAAACCGATGATGAAGACGGTTCGAATCAGTTGACGGTGGGGAGAAGTGGAGTATGGTGGTGCGCAGTGGAGAGCCCGGTGCACCAGCGCTGAGCGCTTCACGAGGCACGGGAGGTGGGGCCGATGTTCCTCGGCACCCATCAACCGCGTCTGGACGACAAGGGACGGCTGTTCCTGCCGGCTAAGTACCGTGAGGAGCTGGCGGAGGGTCTTGTGATCACCAAAGGCCAGGAGCGATGCCTCTACGTGTTTCCCGTAGAGGAGTTCCAGCGCATAACCGAGGCTCTCAGCACCGCCCCGGTCACCGCCAAGGCGGTGCGTGACTACAGCCGCGTCTTCTTCGCCAGCGCGTCCGACGAGAAACCGGACAAGCAAGGGCGCATCACGATCCCGCAGGGCCTGCGCCAGTACGCGGGTCTGGAACGTGACTGCGTCGTCATCGGGGCCAACACCCGGCTGGAGATCTGGGACGCACAGTCCTGGGACACCTATCTCAGCGCGCAGGAGCAGGCGTTCGCCGAGCTGTCGGAGGAGGTGCTGCCAGGGATCCTCTAAATGCACACACGGTCGATCCGTCGGTGATGTCGTTCGGCGAGGTCTCCACCCGCAACCACTGTCCGCAGACTGATGCACCTTCCCCGGTGTCAGATGGCGGGCGTCCACGAAGAGGGTGCGGATGGGGACCTGGCCGGACGGCTCCGGGTGGGGACCCAGTAAGAACCGGCGAACGATCGGTGAACGCGTCATCCGCGAGCGAGAGACGCGAGAGGGGGGTTGGAGATGCAGGACGACGTCGGCACGGGCGGTCACGTTCCGGTGATGCTCGAGCGCGTTCTGGAGCTGCTCGGCCCCGCGCTCTCCGGGCCTTCGCCGGTGGTCGTCGACGCCAACCTCGGTCTCGGCGGCCATTCGGAGGCCCTGCTCGCCGCCCATCCCGGGCTGCACCTGATCGGCATCGACCGCGACCCCTTCGCCATCGACTTCTCCACCCGCCGGCTGCGCCCGTACGCCGGCCGGACCACCCTGGTCCACGCCTCCTCCGCCGACCTGGACGACGTGCTGGCCCGCGCGGGGCGCGGCCCGATCGACGGCGCGCTGTTCGACCTCGGGGTCTCCTCTCCCCAGCTCGACGAGGCCGAGCGCGGTTTCGCCTATTCCTATGACGCCCCCCTCGACATGCGCATGGACACCTCCCAGGAGCTGACCGCGGAGCTGGTGGTCAACACTTACGGCGCCGCGGAGCTCGCCCGGATCCTGCGCGAGTACGGCGAGGAGAGATTCGCCCAGCGTGTCGCGGGCCTGATCATCAGAGAACGGGCCAAAGAGGCAATAACCTCGACTAAGCGGCTTGCGGACATCGTTCGCGATGCGATACCCGCCGCGACCCGGCGCACCGGGGGAAACCCGGCTAAACGGACTTTTCAGGCGCTGCGTATCGAGGTGAACGCGGAGCTGTCCGCCCTGGAGGTGGCGCTTCCCGCGGCTCTCGACGCGCTCGCGCTCGGTGGGCGAGTCGTCGTGCTCTCCTACCACTCACTCGAGGACCGGCTCACCAAGCAGGCCCTTACGGCGCGAACCAGGGACACCAGCCCCCCCGGGCTACCCGTCCCGCTACCGGCTCACCAGCCGAGGTTCCGCCTGCTGACGAGGGGAGCGGAGCTCCCAAGCGACGAAGAGCTCGCCCGCAACCCGCGGGCGGCCTCGGCCCGGCTGCGGGCGGCAGAGAGGATCCGTGTTGACGACTGAGCAGGAGACCGGCAAGGGCGCGCCCGTCCGCCGCGCCGTGCCCAAGACGGGCACGCGCCGCTCGGCGACGAACCAGGCCAAGCCGCGTCCTCGTCCTGACACGCGGCTCGATGCGGAGAGCAAGAGCTCGGCCGCCGAACGCGCACGCGCCGACGCGGCGGCGGGCAGGCGGCCGGTCGGCGGACGCTCGCGGGCCGCCGAGACGGGCGGCACGGCGCCCGCGGCCGGGCGGACACGGAGCGCCACCGGCCGCGAGACGCCCGCCGCCGAGCGGACCCGCGCCGCCACGGGCCGCGAGGCACCGGCCGCCGAGCGGACACGGGGCGCCGCAGGTCGCGAGACGCCGGCCGCCGAGCGGACACGGGGCGCCGCGGGTCGTGAGACGCCCGCCGCCGAGCGGGCGCGGAGCGCGGCCGGTCGTGAGACGCCGGCCGCCGGGCGGACGCGGGTCACGGGCCGCCGGACGCCGATCGTCGAACGGGCGCGCCAGGCCGCGGGCAAGCGGCCGGCCGCCGTCCAGCAGGCCGCCGAGACCGGGCCGGCCCGCGCCGCGAGCGCCGCCCGGCCGGGACGCCGTCCCGCCCGCCGGCAGCGCGCGCCGTTCGTGCTGCTCGTCGTCGGGCTGCTCTGCGGCGGCCTGGTGAGCCTGCTCCTGCTCAACACCATGCTCGCCCAGGACGCCATCACCGACGCCACGCTGCGCCAGGAGATCGCCGAGGCGAAGCTGGGCAACGAGCAGATCGACCAGGAGTACCAGCGCAAGACCCAGCCCGGGGTCATCGCCGACCTGGCCGAGAAGCAGGGCGGCCACCGCGACTGGGGCGAGGTCAATAGCTGGAGCAGCGCCGGCGACCAGGCGAGCCAGGTGGACACGGAGCGGTGAGGGACTCAGGCGGCAGGGGGCAGGGCCCCGGCCGCGGTGCCGGCGGCGCCGGCTCTCAGGGAGGGCCCGGCGCCGCTCGTCGTACGCCGGGCGGTCCCGGCCGGGCGGGCCGCCAGGGCGGCTCCGGCCGCTCCGACGGGTCCCGTTCCGACGGGGCGGGCCGCCCGCCGTCTCCGGAGAACCCGCCGAGGCGACCGCGTGACCCGCTCGACCTGCCGTTCGGCCGCGACGCCTTCGACCGCGACGACGGCCACGCGCGACCGTCCCAGGAACCGGGCGACGACGCCCGCGGCCGGTCCCGCCGCGAGCCGGGCGACGAGGCGCGCGGACGCTCGCGGCGCGACGCGGGGGACGACGCCCGCGGACGATCGCGGCAGGGCGACGCCGAGCGCCCCCGCACGCGCGACGACGCCGCCCGTGGCCGCTCGCGCGCGGACGGCGGCGACGACGCCCGCAGGCGTCCTCGCGACGAGAGCGCGCGCCCGAGGGGCCGCGACGAGGGCGAGCCCCCGCGCGGGCGCGCCACCCAGGGCCGTGCGGAAACGGACCGTTCCAGAGGACGTGACCCCCGGGGAACCGGCGACCCCCGCCGCCGCGGCAAGCAGGAGGACGGGCCGCAGCGCCGTACCCAGGCGGGCAACGCCCGGCCCCAGGCGGCCGAGCCCCGCCAGGACGCCGCGCGCGGCCGTGAGCGGAGCACGGCCCGCCGGGGCGCTGACCGGGGCGCTGACACGCCGCCGCCCAGGGGCCCGCGCCGGCCGCCGCCCAGGCCCCCGCGCCCCCCGCTGGTGCTGCGGCTCGGCAGCCCGCGCAGGCGGATCAACTTCGGCCTGATCGGCATGACGTTCGTGCTGTCGATCTTCGCGGGCCGGCTGATCCAGATGCAGGGCCTCGACAGCAAGGTGTACGAGGCCGCCGCGGCCGACCAGCGCCAGCACACCGAGACGATCCCGGCCAAGCGCGGCTCGATCACCGACGTCAACGGCCACGACCTCGCGGTCACCCTCGAGGCCCGCGAGGTGTCGATCGACCCCACCAAGGTGCCGGCCGACGTGCGCCCGAAGGTCGCCAAGATCCTCGCCCAGCAACTCGGCAAGGACGAGCAGGAGATCAACGCGAAGCTGGCCAGGACGGGCACCCACTACCAGCTCCTGGCCAGGGACGTCGATCCCGTCGTGGCCACGCGGCTGCTGCAGGCCCGCGTGCCCGCGCTGTCGGCGAAGAAGACCTACCGCCGGCTCTACCCGGCGGGAGACCTGGCGGGCAGCCTCATCGGGTTCGTCGGCGACGAGGGCGGCGGCCTGGGCGGCATGGAGCAGGCGAAGAACTCCCTGCTGGCCGGCCGCGACGGCGAGCAGCGCGTCGAGACCGGCCGCGACGGCCAGCGCATCCCGATGACCAGCAGCCAGCGCTCCGCCCCGGTCGACGGCCAGGACGTGCGCCTGACCATCGACCGCGACATCCAGTGGGCCGCCCAGCAGTCGATCGGCGAGGAGGTCAAGAAGGCCGGCGCCGACAGCGGCACCGTGATCGTCATGGACGTGCGGACCGCGCAGATCGTCGCCATGGCCAACGCGCCCGAACTCGACCTGGAGAACTGGCGCAAGGCCCCGGCGTCCAGCTACATCAACAAGGCCGCCGCCGACGTGTTCGAGCCGGGCAGCACCAACAAGGTGATCACCGCCGCCGCCGCGCTGGAGGCCAAGGCGGTCACGCCCGACACGGTCTACCAGGTGCCCGACCGGATCAGGTGCGCCGACCAGGTGCTGCGCGACGCCCACCCGCACAAGGTGGAGTCGCTGACCTTCCGCCAGGCGATGGCGCAGTCCAGCAACGTGGCCACGGTCATGGCGGCGCGCAAGGTGGGCAGCCAGAAGCTGTACGAGATGTTGAAGACGTTCGGGTTCGGCAGCGCGCCGGGCGGCGGCGTGCCCAGCGCGGAGGCGGGTCTGCTGCCCGACTACCGCAAGTGGTCGGGCAGTCAGGCGTGCACGGTAGCCTACGGGCAGGGCGTGTCGGTGACCGCGTTGCAGATGGCCAGCGTCTACCAGACCATCGCCAACGGCGGCGTGAAGATCGAGCCGCAGATCGTGGCCGGCACCACCGACGCGGCGGGCAGGTTCGTCCCGGCTTCCCCAGGTAAGCAGACCAGGGTGGTGAGCCAGACGACGGCCAGGGAGATCACGACCATGTTGGAGAGCGCGGTGGGCGAGGAGGGCACGGGCCAGCTCGCCGCCATCGACGGGTACCGGGTGGCGGGCAAGACGGGCACGGCCAACCGTTACGACGCCGAACTCGGCCGCTACGAGGGGTACACTGCGTCGTTCGTCGGTTTCGCACCGGCCGACAACCCCAGGCTCGTGGTCCTTTCGGTGTTGCAGAACCCGAAGCGAGGCCACTTCGGCGGGCAGATCGCGGCCCCCGTGTTCAAGGATGTGATGACGTTCGCCATCAAGAGCAAGAAGATTCCTCCCACAGGCTCTGCCGCGCCGACGGTGCGTACGCGCGCCGGACAGTGACCAGGGAAGGTACGCTCTCGCCGTGCGTCCCCCGTCGTCTATGCGTCCCACGACCAGCCCGCCTCGCCCGCTGACCGGGCTGGCGACCATGCTCGACGCCGATTCCGGCACGTCGCGCTCACCTCACGCCGCCCTGACCGGCGTCACGATCGACAGCCGCAACGTCAGACGCGGCGACCTGTACGTCGCGTTGCCCGGCAACCAGGCGCACGGCGCCGAGTTCGCCGCCGACGCGATGGCGCGCGGCGCCGTGGCGGTCCTCACCGACCGCGCGGGCCGCGACGCGGCCGTGTCCACCGGGCTGCCCGTGCTCATCGTGTCCGATCCGCGTGCCCTGCTCGGGCAGATCTCCTCCTGGGTGTACGGGCAGCCGGCCCACGACATCCAGGTGCTCGGCGTCACGGGCACCAGCGGCAAGTCCACCACCACGTTCATGCTGGAGGCGGGCCTGCGGGCCGCCGGGCACCGGGCGGGGCTGGTGGGCGGCGTCGAGATCCGTGCGGGCGAGCTGTGCTTCCAGCCCACGCTGACCACTCCCGAGGCGTGCGACCTGCACGGCCTGTTCGCGCTGATGCGCGAGGAGGCCGTCACCGCGGCCGCCATGGAGGTCTCCAGCCACGCGCTGGCGCTCGGCAGGGTGGACGGCATCTACTACGACGTCGCCCTGTTCACCAACCTGTCGCAGGACCACCTCGACTTCCACAAGGACTTCGAGGACTACTTCGCGACCAAGGTGAAGCTGTTCCAGCCGGAGTTGAGCCGCGCCGGGGTGACCAACCTCGACGATCGCTTCGGGCGCGAGCTGCTCCACCTGGCGAAGGTGCCGATGACGACGTACTCGGCGCTGGGCGACCCCGAGGCCGAGTGGCGGGCGATGGACGCCAGGATCGGCTCCGACGGGAGCGTCTTCCGCGTGGTCGGGCCCGGCGGCGTCGAGGCCGACGCGAGCGTCTCGCTGCCCGGCCCGTTCAACGTGGCCAACGCGCTCGGCGCGATCGTCACGCTCGTCGAGGCCGGGGTGCCGCTGAGCACGGCCGTGCACGGCGTCGGGAGCCTGGGCGGGGTGCCGGGGCGCATGCAGCGCGTCACGGGCGCGGGAGACGACTTCCAGGCCGTCGTGGACTACTCCCACAAGCCGGGGGCCGTGGAGTCGGTGCTGCGCTCGCTGCGTACGGTCACCGACGGCACGCTGACGATCGTGCTCGGCTGCGGCGGCGATCGCGACAAAGGCAAACGTCCCCTCATGGGGGAGATTTCCACTCTGCTGGCAGATGTGGCTATTTTCACGAGCGACAATCCCCGTTCCGAGGATCCGCTGGCCATCCTCGCGACGATGATGGAGGGAGCGCTCCGCGTTCCGCAGCACGACCGCGCTCATGTGATCATTGAGCCCGACCGCGCGGCCGCCATCGGCCTGGCGATCGCCAGGGCCGGGCGCGGCGACGTGATCGTCGTAGCAGGCAAGGGTCACGAGCAGGGCCAGTACGTTTCAGGCGAGGTGATCCCCTTCGACGACCGCGAAGTGGTCGCCGAAGCGATCGACGCACGCAAGGAAAGCAGGAAGCACTGATGATCCCGTTGCCTCTGGCCAGGATCGCCGAGCTGACATCGGGCGCCCTGTCGGGCATGGCCGATCCCCGCGCGGTGGTGCGCGGGCCCGTCGTGATCGACTCACGGGCCGTAGAACCGGGATCCCTGTTCGTCGCCATCAAGGGCGCGCGGGTCGACGGTCACGACTACGCCGCGCAGGCCATCCGCGACGGAGCCGTCGCCGTGCTGGCGGGCAGGCCGGTCGAAGCCCCCGCGGTGATCGTCCCCGACACCGCCGCCGCGCTCGCCGAACTGGCCGCGGCCCAGGCCCGCACGCTGACGAACGCCACCGTGATCGGCGTCACCGGCTCGGCCGGCAAGACCAGCACCAAAGACCTGCTGGCCCGGCTCACCGCCCGGATCGGCGCCACCATCGCCCCCCAGGGCAGCTTCAACAACGAGCTCGGCCACCCGCTCACCGTGCTGCGCGCCGACCTCGACACCCGGTTCATGGTGCTGGAGCTGGCCGCGCGCAACATCGGCCACATCAAGGACCTCACCCGCATCGCGCCGCCGAGCATCGGCGTCGTGCTCAACGTCGGCACCGCGCACCTCGGCGTGTTCGGCGGCAAGGAGGCCATCGCCAAGGCCAAGGGCGAGCTGGTGGAGGCGCTGCCGCGCACCGGCGTGGCCGTGCTCAACGCCGACGACCCCCTGGTGCGGGGCATGGCCTCGCGCACGGACGCGCGGGTCACGTACTTCGGGCGCGGCGAGTCGGCCTCCATCCGGGCCGAGGACGTCGTGGTGGACGTGCGCGGGCGCGCCTCCTTCACGCTGCGCACCCCGTCCGGGACCGCGCACGTGTCGCTGAAGCTGTACGGCGAGCACGCCGTCGAGAACGCGCTGGCCGCCGCCGCGGCCGGGTACGAGCTGGGCCTGCCGGTGGCCACGATCGCCGAGGAGCTGTCGCAGGCCACGCCCCGCAGCCGGTGGCGGATGGAGGTCACCGACCGCGCCGACGGCGTCACCGTGGTCAACGACGCCTACAACGCCAACCCCGACTCCATGCGGGCCGCCTTCTCGGCGTTCGAGGTGCTGGGCAGAGGACGGCGGCGCTTCGCCGTCATCGCGGCGCTGCGCGAGCTGGGGGAGGACGGGCCCGCGCTCAACGCCGAACTCGGCCGCCTGGCCGGCGGGGCGGGGCTCGCGGGCCTCCTCGTCGCCGGGCCCGACGCCGAGCCGGTCCTGGCGGGCGCGCACGCGGCCGTCCAGGAGGCCGTCAACCGGGGCGGGCCGGCCTGGCAGAGCCCGGGCCCGCAGCCGGGCGCGCAGCACCTGGGCGGGCCGCCCGCGGGGCCGCCGCCGGGCGCGCACGGATCCCCCGGCCACGGGCAGCCGACGCGGATCGTGCACGTGCCCGACGCCGAGGCGGCGGCGGCCGAACTGGCAGCCTGGCTGCGGCCGGGCGACGCGGTGCTGATCAAGGGCCCGCGGGCCATGGGCCTCGAGAGAACGGCCGAGCTGGTGCTCGGAGGTACCCCCCAGTGAACAACATCATCATCGCCGGCGCGGTGGGCCTGATCCTCTCGATGCTGGGCACCCCGCTGGCGATCAGGCTCTTCTCGCGGCGCGGCTACGGCCAGCAGATCCGCGAGGAGGGCGTGCAGGCCCACGCGGGCAAGCGGGGCACCCCCACCATGGGCGGCATGGTGTTCGTCCTGGCCGCGCTGCTCGCCTACGGCGCCTCCCACCTGGCCACGCTGGAGCCCCCGACCGTCTCGGGCATGCTGGTGCTGTTCCTGATGACCGGGCTGGGCGCGGTCGGCTTCCTCGACGACTTCATCAAGATCTACAAGCAGCGCAGCCTCGGCCTGCGCAGCGGCGCCAAGGCGCTCGGGCAGCTCGTCGTCGGCGCGGTCTTCGCCGTGCTGGTGACCCGCCAGCCGAACGTCTACGGCATCACCCCCGCCGAGACCCGCGTGTCGTTCCTGCGTGACATCGGCCCGTCGATCGGCATCGTCGGGTTCACCATCTGGGTGCTCATCATGATCGTCGGGTTCTCCAACGCGGTGAACCTCACCGACGGGCTCGACGGCCTGGCCAGCGGCGCGTCCGGCGTCGTGCTGGCCGCGTACGTGCTGATCGGCAACTGGCAGTTGCGCAACAACTGCATCGACCAGCTCGGCCCCAACTGCTACTGGGTGCGAGATCCGCTCGACCTGGCCGTGGTGGCCGCCGCCGTGCTGGGGGCGCTGATCGGGTTCCTGTGGTGGAACGCCCCGCCCGCCCGGATCTTCATGGGCGACACCGGCTCGCTGGCCCTGGGCGGGGTGCTGGCCGGTCTGGCCATCGCCACCCGCACGCAGCTCCTGCTGATCGTCCTGGCCGGCCTGTGTGTGATCATCACGATGTCGGTCATCATCCAGGTCGGGTTCTTCAAGATGACCGGGAAACGGGTGTTCAGGATGGCGCCGCTGCAGCATCACTTCGAGCTGAAGGGCTGGGCCGAGACCACGATCGTGGTCCGCTTCTGGCTGATCGCGATGTTGTGCGCGGCGCTCGGCATCGGGCTGTTCTACGTCGAGTGGATGCCCAAGTGACCAGCCTCACCTGCGTGGCCGGGCTCGGCGTGTCCGGCACCGCCGTGGCCAGGGTGCTGGCCGGGCGCGGCGAGCGCGTCGTGGTCGTGGAGGCCGCCGAGGGCGAGCGGCAGCTCGCCGCCGCCGCGGAGCTGGCCGGGATCGGCGTCGAGACCCGCTTCGGTGCGATGACGCTGCCCGAGGGCGTGACACGGGTGGTCACCACCGGGTGGGCGCCGCACCATCCGCTGATCGCCGCCGCGCTGGAGGCGGGCGTCGAGGTCGTCGGCGAGGTGGAGCTGGCCTGGCGGCTGCGGCCCGAGCAGGCGGCCCCCTGGCTGGCCCTGACCGGCACCAACGGCAAGACCACCGCGGTGCGCATGCTCACCTCGATGCTCAACGCCTCCGGGCGCAGGGCGCTGGCCGTGGGGAACGTGGGCGTGCCCGTCGTACGGGCCGTCGGAGAGCCGTACGACGCGCTGGCGGTCGAGCTGTCCAGCTTCCAGCTCCACTGGTCCGGCACGCTGGCCCCGCACGCCGCCGCCATCCTCAATGTGGCCCCCGACCACCTCGACTGGCACGGGTCCATGGAGGCGTACGCCGCCGCCAAGGGCCGCGTCTACGAGCGGGCCGGCACCGTGATCTTCAACGCCGACGACCCCGAGGCCACCCGGCTGGCCGCCCCGTACCCCGGCGCCGTCGGGTTCACGCTGCGCGTGCCCAAGCGGGGCGAGCTCGGCGTGGTGGAGGACCTGCTGGTGGACCGCGCGTTCGTGGCCGACCCGGTCGAGGCGGCCGAGGAGCTGGCGACGCTGGAGGACGTGCGTCCCTTCGCGCCCCACAACGTGGCCAACGCGCTGGCCGCCGCCGCCCTGGCCCGCTCGCTCGGGGTGCCGTCGGAGGCCGTCCGGCAGGGGTTGCGCGACTTCGTGCCCGACCCGCACCGGCTGGCCCACGTGGACCGGATCGGCGAGGTCGACTACATCGACGACTCCAAGGCCACCAACCCGCACGCCGCCGCCGCGGCGCTGTCGTCGTACGCGTCGGTGGTGTGGGTGGCGGGCGGGCAGCTCAAGGGCGCCGACGTCGACGACCTGGTGCACCAGGCGGCCCCGAGACTGCGCGGCGCGGTGCTGCTCGGCGCGGATCGGGCCAGGATCGCCGAAGCGATCGCGCGACACGCGCCGAATGTCCCTGTCGTGGACATCCCCGATCGGGACACTGGTGCGATGGAAAAGGTCGTCACCGAAGCCGCCCGGCTGGCCTCGCCAGGGGACACCGTGCTGCTCTCCCCGGCGGGGGCTTCTCTCGACATGTTCGCGAACTATCCGGCGCGGGGGGAGGCGTTCGCGCGTGCCGTACGCGGGCTGAGGACACGGCAGGCCGCGCAGCGCGGGACACGGCATGAGCGCGAGCACTGAGGAGCCGGTGCGGCCCGCGCCCGCCGCGGGCGCGCAGGACAACCCGCAGCGCTGGGCGCGCGAGCAGCTCGGCGCGGTGAAGGAGCTGCTGGACAAGCCGCTCACCACCTACTACCTGATCATCATGTGCAGCGCCCTGCTGCTCGCGCTCGGGCTGATGATGGTGCTGTCGGCCTCCAGCATCGAGGCGCTGCAGAAGACCGGCAGCCCGTTCTCGTGGTTCATCAAGCAGTCGCTGTCGGCCGCGGTCGGCGTGCCGGTGATGTACGTGTGCTCGCGACTGCCGGTCAAGTTCTTCCGCTGGGCCGGCTACCCGCTGATGGCGTTGTCGATCATCGCGCTCATCATGGTGCTGTTCATCGGCTCCTCCGAGCTGGGCGCGCAGCGGTGGATCTACATCGGCTCGCTCACCATCCAGCCGTCAGAACCGGCCAAGCTCGGGCTCGTGCTGTGGGGGGCCGACCTGCTGTCCAGGCGGGCGCGGCAGGGCCGCATCGAGTGGCGGCACATGCTGATCCCGCTCATGCCCGGCACCGCGATCCTGGCCGTCATGGTCATGCTCGGTCGCGACCTGGGCACCACGCTGGTACTGTTCATGATCTTCCTGGCGCTGCTGTGGGTCGTGGGGGCGCCGATCAAGCTGTTCGGCGGCATCATGGCGCTGGCGGTGCTGGCCGCAGTGATCATGATCAAGGTGGAGCCGTACCGTATGGCGCGCATCGGCGCCTTCCTCGACCCGTGGGCCGACGCGCAGGGCGCCGGCTACCAGGCCGTGCAGGGGCAGATCGCGATGGGTTCGGGGAGCTGGTTCGGCCTCGGGCTCGGCAGCAGCCGGCAGAAGTGGAGCTGGCTGCCCCACGGCGAGAGCGACTTCATCTTCGCCATCGTCGGCGAGGAGCTCGGGCTGATGGGCACGCTGATGGTGGTGTGCCTGTTCGGGCTGCTCGGCTACGCCGGGCTGCGGGTGGCCGTGCGGGTCAGCGATCCCTTCATCAGGCTCGCCGCCGCCGCCATGGTGGCCTGGATCGTCGGCCAGGCGACCGTCAACATGGGCGCCGTGCTCGGCGTCCTGCCGATCACGGGCATCCCCCTCCCGCTGGTCTCGTACGGCGGTTCCGCGCTGCTGCCCACGCTGGCCGCGCTCGGCATGCTGCTGTCGTTCGCCAAGCGCGAGCCCGGCGCGCGGGAGGCCTTGGCGGCCCGTGGCCCCGGGCCGGCCGCCCGGGCCCTAAGCTGGCTTGGCCTGGGGGGCACTACCAAAGGCCGAGTGACACGTTAGGGAGTGACCGAGATGAGGGTGGTCCTCGCCGGTGGGGGGGCAGCCGGGCACATCGAGCCCGCGCTGGCCCTTGCGGACGCGCTGCGCCATCTTGACCGGAGCGTCGGCATCACCTGCATGGGCACGGAACGCGGACTGGAGTCGCGGCTCGTGCCCGCCAGGGGCTACGAGCTCGAACTGGTGCCGGCCGTGCCGCTGCCCAGGGCGATCACTCCGAGCCTGCTCACCGTGCCGGGCAGGCTGGCCGGGGCGATCAACGCCGCCGTGGGCATACTCGACCGGGTGCGGGCCGACGTCCTGGTCGGCTTCGGCGGCTACGTCGCGACGCCCGCCTACCTGGCGGCCAAGCGGCGCGGCGTGCCGATCGTCGTGCACGAGGCCAATCCCCGCCCCGGCCTGGCCAACCGGCTGGGCGCGCGGCTGACCGACCACGTGTTCAGCGGCTTCCCCGAGGCCGTGCTGCCCAAGGCCGAGTACATCGGCACGCCGCTGCGGCGCGACATCGTCTCGCTCGACCGGCTGTCCACGGGCGACAAGGCGCGCTCGTGGTTCGGGCTGGAGAACGACCGGCCGACGCTGCTGGTCTTCGGCGGCTACCAGGGCGCCAGGTCGATCAACGAGGCCGCGCTCGCCGCCGCCCCCGTGCTGCGTCATGCCGGGGTGCAGGTGCTGCACGTGCTGGGGCCGAACAACACCGTCGATCGCGAGCCGCCGCCGGGCGACCCGCAGTACGTGCTGCTGCCCTACGTCGACCGGATGGACCTCGCCTACGCCGCCGCCGACGTGGCCCTGTGCCGGGCCGGCGCGCTGACCTGCGCCGAGCTGACCGCGGTCGGGCTGCCCGCCGCGTACGTGCCGCTGCCGCACGGCAACGGCGAGCAGCGACTCAACGCCGAGCGGATCGCCGCGGGCGGCGGCGGCCTGCTGGCCGACGACGCCGAGCTGACCCCCGAATGGATCATCCACAACGTGCTGCCCATCCTCCGCGACCCCGAGCGGGTCGTCGTCATGTCGGAGGCCGCCTCCCGGCTGGGGAGGAAGGACGCCGATATCATGCTTGCCAGGAAAGTGTTGGAGATAGCCCGATGAGTCTCGTCAAGCTGGTCGATCCCGTCGCCGTCGCCGAGCTGGGGCGGGTGCACTTCATCGGTATCGGCGGCGCGGGGATGTCGGGCATCGCCCGCATCCTGCTCAAGCGCGGCGTCCGGGTGACGGGCAGCGACGCGCGCAGCTCCGAGCTGATCACCGAGCTGCGCGAGCTGGGCGCCACCGTGCACATCGGGCACGCCGCCTCCCACATCAGGGACGTCGACACCGTGGTCGTCTCGACCGCGATCCGCGACTCCAACCCCGAGCTGGGCGAGGCGCTCAAGCAGGGGCTGCGGATCATCCCGCGGGCCGCCGCGCTGGCCTCGGTCATGGCCGGGCGCACCGCGGTCGCGATCGCGGGCACCCACGGCAAGACCACCACCACCTCGATGCTCACCGTGGCGCTGCAGAAGTGCGGCGCCGACCCGTCCTACTGCGTGGGCGGCCAGCTCGTCACCACCGGCCTCGGCGCCGACGACGGGCAGGGCCAGGTGTTCGTGGCCGAGGCCGACGAGAGCGACGGCTCCTTCCTCATGCTCGCCCCCGACATCGCCGTGGTGACCAACGTCGAGGCCGACCACCTCGACAACTACGGCGACCCGCGGGCGGTGCACGACAGCTTCGCCCGCTTCGCCGAGCGGATCGGCTCGCTGCTCATCGTCTGCGCCGACGACGCCGGCGCGGTGGAGCTGGCGGGGCGGGCCGCGGAGCTCGGGCTGCGGGTCAAGTCGTACGGGCTGAAGGGCGCGGACTACCGGGTGGGCGACGTCCGGCCCGACGGGTTCGGCACGGTCTTCACCATCGAGGGCAGGGGCGAGGTGCGGCTGGCCGTTCCCGGGGCTCACAACGCGCTCAACGCCACCGCGGTGATCGCCGTGGCCGACGAGCTGGGGCTCCCGTTCGAGGAGATCAGGGAGGGCCTGGGGGCCTTCACCGGGGCCAAGCGGCGCTTCGAGGCCAAGGGCGAGGCCGGGGGCATCGCCGTGTTCGACAGCTACGCCCACCACCCGACCGAGCTGGCCGCCGACCTGCGCGCCGCCAGGGACGTCGTGGCGTCCTACTCCGGCACCGGCCGGGTCATCGCGGTCTTCCAGCCGCACCTGTACTCACGCACCAGGTTCTTCGCCGACGAGTTCGGCGCGGCGCTGGGGCTGGCAGACGAGGCCATCGTGCTCGACGTCTACGGGGCCAGGGAGGATCCCGAGCCCGGGGTGTCGGGGGCCATGGTGGCGGGGAAGGTGCCGCTGCCGCCGGGGCAGGTGGCGTACGCGCCGGACCGGTCGGCGGTGCCCGCGCTGGTGGCCGAGCGGGCCAGGCCCGGCGGCAGCGGCACCTTC
>NZ_SSXE01000147.1 GCF_021699195.1 Nonomuraea sp. MG754425
CCCGCCCACCACCAGACCCACCGTCGCAGCCGAACCTCCCACCAGCTCCACCGTTCCGGCCGAACGTCCGAGTAGTCCCGCCCTTCCGGCCGAACGTCCGAGCAGTCCTGTCCTCCCGGCCGAACGGGCCGCCGGTCCCGCCGTCCCGGCTGAGCGGTCCGGTTTGGGTGGCGTGACGGAGCGGTCGGCGGCCGGGGCCGGGACTCCGCACGATCTTCCCCGGGCTTCGGCGCTCCCGGCCACCGTCCCGGCCGTCACCGCGGTTCCGCACGTCACGGAGTCGTCCGAGCAGCCCACCGACCAGCGGGACGGTGCCGGGCCGGGCCCGGCGAAGGACGTCCAGGACAAGGCTGCCGAGCCGTCCACGCGCCGCGACCAGGTCGCACCGGCCGTGCCGGATCAGCGGACGTCCACGGCCTCCCACACGTCCCCCGACCGGACCGTGCCGCCGGTGGTCCACGGCCCGGCCGCCGCTCCCGAGCCGCAGGCCGTCGCGGAACTCATGGCCACGCCGGCCGCCCGGTCCAGGGCGCTGCCCGCCGGCCCTGGCCCGGCCGGGTCGCCACCGGAGCGGGTGATGAGGCTGCTCAGCCAGGACGGCGCGTACGACCCGATCAGCGTCCCCGCCTGGAACGCCTCCGACAGGGCGGCCGTGGAGCGGCTGATGGACACGATGCGCTCCCCGACGAAGGACCTGCTCGGCGCGGCGGGCAGGAGCGGGCTGCTGCGGGGGATGGGCGACCCCGGCCACCTCCTGGTCCACACCGAGTACCAGGCCATGGGCAGGACCATGCGATCCTGGTCGGCGGTCGAGCGCGGCGACCTGCCGGCCTTCCTGCGCGGCTCCGACGGGGTCATCGGCGAGCGCCGGGTCCTGCGGGAGCTGCCGTTCGACTCGCCCGAGGCGCTGGGCACGGCACGGCGGCTGGCCGTCGAGGGCCTGCTCAAGACGTGGGGCTACGGCGCGGGCGAACTGCTGCCGGCGCGCATGGCCATGAACATGGCCGCGCTC
Source organism: Nonomuraea sp. MG754425 (assembly GCF_021699195.1). Taxonomy (GTDB): domain Bacteria; phylum Actinomycetota; class Actinomycetes; order Streptosporangiales; family Streptosporangiaceae; genus Nonomuraea. The sequence continues at coordinate 1,013 of NZ_SSXE01000147.1, forward strand.
GACGAGTTCGGCCTGACGAACGTCGTGGACCTGCAGACGTACGGCGACTCCAGCCGCGCCAGGACCGCCGCCAGGAGCTACGCCCGCGACGGGGAGGTGCTGCGCGACTTCCTGCGCGTCCAGTACGCGCAGACCCAGCACGAGCTGAGCCGCCACGGCATCGAGGAACTCGTGCTGTACCGCGGCGTGGCGTTCGAGGTGGGGCGCACCATACCGGTCCTGGCCGGCGCCGCGACCGGTGACGTGGTGACGGCCCCGCCGGCGCTGCCGCTGCAGTCCTGGAGCGCCCTGACGGGGGTCGCCAGGCGGTACACCGGTCTCGCGGACGGGGCGGTCATGGCGGGCGTCTTCCCGGCCTCGCGGGTGCTGGCCACTCCGTGGACGGGCATGGGTCAGCTTCCCCTGCACGAGTTCGTCCTGCTGGCCGCGCCCGGCGAGGTCACCGTGCAGCGGCCCCCGCACGTCAGCGACACCAGGGGCGGCTCGTCGCATTCCGACCTCCCGCGCGGCTGGCGGCTCAGGCAGGACACCGACTCCTGGACGCAGTGCGATCAAGGGCATCGGCACTGGGGGACCGAGGGCGCGGCGGGCCTGCTGCCCTTCCACCGTGATCTCGATGGCGAGGTTCACTTCCTCCTGCACCTGCGTTCCCCCGACACGCACCACGGGGGAACGTGGGGGCCGGTCGGCGGCGCGCGTCACGCCGGTGAGCAGCCCGTCGTGACCGCGTTCCGCGAGGGGGGAGAGGAGGTGCGGCTGAAGCGGGACGACCTGACGGAGCGCGCGGTCCATCACGACGATCACGGCGGCTGGGCGTTCGACACCGTCATCGTCGAGGCGCGCTCCCGGGCCGAGGTGTGGCCCGGATCCACGGAGTCCATCGACACCGCGTGGGTGCCGCTGCGGGAGCTGGAGAGCCTCAACCTGCATCCCGACTTCGCCAGGGCCCTGCCCGAGATCCGTTCGCTGGTGGACCGCCTCCCGGCGGACTCCGGCACCGGCCCGCCCGCCGCATCGGCCGCCCCGGAGGCCGCCGGGCCGAGGCCCGCCGCGCCGGAGCCTCCCGCTCGGGAGCGGACCGCCGTCGCGGAGGCCACGGCCCCGGAGGGGACCGCTGTCCCGGGGACGAGGGCGAGGGCCGAGGTGGGCGAGCAGCGTCGGGCGCCCATGCCCGCGGTGCCCGGCGCCCGCGACACCATGCTCACCGACGGGTACTCCGCGATAGCGGATCCCCGACCGCGCAACTTCGCCGAGGCCGCGGCCATCGTCCACCGCTGGGCGCCGGACGGAGGGGGCCGCCACGAGGCCGGCGGCGACGGCGCGCCGAACCGGATCGAACGGCTGCTCAACGGTCACGGGACGGACGCCGTCCCGCCCGGCCGGGATCCCCTGGAGCACGGCCGGGACCTGATACGGCAGTTGCCCGTCGAGAACGGCGGCGACGCGATGGCCGAGACGCTGGCCGCGATGAGCGCGAGCCTGCGCGCCGAGAACCCGCGAAGGGCCATCTGCGACCTGGCGATGCAGCTCTTCGGCGCGCGCCAGGACGTGGACGCCCTGGTCGCGCTGCACCAGGACGCGGAACGGCGGGGCCTGGCCCCCTGGGCCGCCCGCGACCGCGCCGACCTGGCCGACGTGCTCACCAGGGCCATGCAGCAGGATCATCATCGCTGGCTCGGGTACCAGCACCGTGCCCTGCTGCCGGCCTCGACCGAGGCGCAGGCGCGGGTGGCCGGGCTCCTGGTCGAGATGATGGGGCCGCTGGTCACCCGGAGCACGGTCAGCGCGTTCACCGGGCCGCTGCTCAGGTCCGCCGGCCTCCAGAGCGTGGAGCAGTTGCTCCCGCTCGTACGGGCGGCGCACGACCATGGTCACCTGCGGCAGGGTACGACCGGGAGCGACGCCTTCCACACGGCCATGCAGGGGTTCCGGCAGATGGACCCGCTGCTGTGGGACGGCCTGCTGGTGGCCGAGAAGTACCTCCTGCCGGGGGTCGGCGACCAGGACGCCCGGCTGCTCGCGTCCCTGCAGGACGTCGTCGCGCACCCGGAGACGGGCATGGGGCGGCGGGTCGTCCTGCCGCTGGAGCGCCTGGCGGACGCGGTCGGCCAGGCGGGCTCGGTCGAGCAGCTCGTCCGCCTGGCCGGGGACGCGCGGGCGCACGGCGCCGACCTGGCGCGGGCGCCGGGCGTCCGCGAGCTGGTCGACCTGCTGACCGCCCACCGGGCGCGGGACCCGCATCTGTGGGACGGGCTGAGGCTGGCCAAAGAGTACGGCGTCGCGCGTGTCGGAGACGCCGAGGCGCGCGCCCTGGCCCGGCTCGCCGAGATCACCGGGCCTGGGCCGTCCTCCCGGATATGGGTGTTCGACCCGCTGCGCCGCCTGGCCGACGACGCGGGGCTCGGCCCTTCGGTGACGGAGCTGGTCCGGCGCGCGGCCGAGGCCGGACGGGACGGCTTCGACCTCTTCGGCCCGGTCGACCGGCGGCAGGTGCTCGACGCGCTGAGACCGCCCCGGCCCGCGGGCCAGGCGCCGGACCCGCGCGCTGGCGTCGGGCAGGTGCTCGACGCGCTGGGTCCGCCCGGGGGCCGGGCGCCGGATCCGCGTGCGGGCGTCGGGCAGGTGCTCGACGCGCTGGGTCCGCCCCGGCCCGGCGGCGGGGCGCCGGATCCGCGCGCCGGCGTGCCAGGTCCGCACGACCTGTCGCCTTCGGCCGTGCGGGAGGCCAGGGAGGAGGCGGGCCGGGCACACGCGCAGGCGAGCCACGAGTACCGCCGGGCCCACTCGCCCCTGCGCCGCTCCCTGTCGACGATCATGGGGGCCGACCCGCAGCGGGCGCTGGAGCGGCGGCTGACCAGCTCGCTGGAGTCGCGCGTCCAGGCGTGGCAGCGCTGGCCGGACGCCCCCGAGGTGTCCTTCACCCGCGACTTCGGCGCGTTCAGTGACGCCTACGGCCGGGCGGTCGAGCGCGGCCTCCAAGGCGAGGCCGTGATCCCCTACCTGTACGACGACGCCACCGCCGCCCTGGCGGCCCGTGACGGCGGGCGCGGGTTCGGCCTGGAGATCGAGTTCGACCTGCCGGGCGGCGTCATGACCGACGACGCGCTGGCCATCCCCCGCGCGCTGCACGAGGCGGGCCTGACCGCCGACGCCACCGTGCACTCCTACCACGCCTCCAAGGACAGGGGCTACCGTTCGGGCGACCACGGCGGGCGCGGCCTGTGGCGGCTGGAGAAGGACCGCTCGGTGATCGGCGAGCTGGTCTCGCCCATCCTGTACGACGAGCCGGAGACGTGGCAGAACCTCCGCCTGGCCTGCGAGATCATCCGGGCGCACGGCGGCACGGCCACCGTCAGGACCGGCGGGCACATCCACGTGAGCACGCACGACTACGACCACCTCGTGGCCAACTACACCAGCGTGCTGAACTACGTGGGCCACCACACCGACACGCTCTACCGGCTCGGGCACAACCCGGAGAACAAGAGCCATCGCGGGCAGAAGTGGTGCCACCCCAGCGCGCCGCCCGCCGCGGACTACCGTTCGATCGCGGCCGTGCAAGGCTTGCACGGCCGCGAGACGGCGGTGAACACGTTCGGCGTGACGGGCGAGAAGGCGGACCACGTCGAGTTCCGGATGTGGGACGGCTCGCTCGATCCCGCGGTGATCCAGTCGCAGGTGAAGGTGTCGCTCGCGCTGGTCGAGGCCGCGTTCCGCAACGCGACCCTGGACACGCCGCCCAACGGCGGCCGGCACGACGCCCTGGGCGCCCACGCGGACCTTCGCCGCCTCGGCTCCGCGGCCGACACCACCGAGGCGGGCAGCCTCTCCTTCCGGCTGCTGATGGACGAGATCTTCTGGCGGGCCCGCGACAAGGAGCAGCTCACCGCCCTGTACGCGGTCACCCGCTGGGCCACCGCCGACGAACAGCCGCAGAACGGGACACCGGGCCGATGACGATGATCATCCGTAATCTCTCGGCGGCGGAGCCGCCGCCCGCCGCGCCGGTCAACGCGCAGGGCCGGCCCTACCGCTACGAGATGATCCACGCGGGCGGCGCCCTCCGGGGCTACGCCGACGAGCCGGCCGAACTCGTCGGGATGCTCGTCCCCGGCTACACCGGGCTCGGCGCCGACGACGAACGGGCCGCGGCCCGGGTCCTTCTCGCCCTGGACACGCAGGTCAGGTTGCAGGCCCAGCTCGCGGCCGGGCGGCTCGGCGCATGCGGGGAGGCCGAACGCGCCGTGCTGCTCGGCGGCCGGCACGAGCCACCGAGCCCCGCCCACTGGACGGCCCCGGTGCCGCTCGTCCTGGTCGCGTCCTTCTACCGGCCCGCCGGAACGTTGCCGAGGCCGTCGGGGCCCGCCGAACTCCAGGTCTGGCTCGACCCGGCCGACGACTGGACCCTGCTGACCAGCCTGCACACGGCCGGCGTGATCACGGTGGGAGCCCGCGACACACCCTGACCCCTCGCGCGCCCAGGCGGCAAGCGAGCCCCGGCTCCCGACCCTCATCGAACCGCACCGCGCTCCTGGAGCGGCGCGCCACGGTTCCCGGCGCGGTCGGTGTCGTGCCCGGACCCGACGGCCAGGTCCCGTTCGATGACGGACTTCGGGTAGATCAACCGCAGCAGCGGCCCCGAACGCGGCCGTCCAGCCCCACCCTGGCGTCCAAGTGCTGACCGTCCCCGGTTGCACGCTGCCTGACCGAACGCGCCGACTTGGCCGAGATGCCGGCCGCCGCCACGGCCCGGTCCGACCACTGCGGATATGCCCGGATGAATCGTTCGGCGGCGGCCTCGCGATCCTGCCAGGAAAGCGGGAGGCCGTGCGCGATGTTCGCCTTGACACTTCGCAGGAAAGATGCTTCGTCGTCGCCGTCGAAGAACTGGACCTCGATGAGCAACTCACCCCGTAGTCGCGCCGCCTGAACGCGGTGCATACCATCGATAATCCTCATGGTGCCGCGCTGGACCAGCACCGGGGGAAGACTGCAGATGCTGTGAAGGGCCCTTTCTCATTCGTTCATCCGCGCCGGCGGCGGGATCGCTGTCATATCGACCGCCGCCTTACCGTTTGCAGGACCGCTTTTGAGACGGCACCGAAACGCCAATGCGGCTGGTTCTCGCCGGCGAAACGTAGTCTGCCGGCATATGCGGTGAGACAGCAGTCGGACCAGCGCGGTGGCCGGCTGTCGTGCGCCGCGGCGCACGACAGCGAGGTTCGCGATGATCTGGAGACGCGGCGCCGGCCGGGCGCGTCGGCTGCCCGAGTGCACATCTGACTGCCGGCCAAAGAGCGGAGTGCGGCAGCGATGGGTGGCGGCGAGTGCCGCCGTCGGCGGTGCGCTGCTGGCATCGGCGTGTGGTGCCGCCCTGCTGATGCGCGACGGGCAGGCGGATTGGCCGGCTCCTCTGGCGACCGTCACCGGCACCGTCAGCCTTCCCTCTTGGGCGACCATGACCGCGCCCGCCGGGGCGCATGTTCAGCGAATAGCCGAGTTCTGGGTGAATCTCCCCTCGCCGGGGGCCGGCCCGCAAGTGCCTCGGCAGGTGACGAAGCCTGCTGAGCACAATCCCAGCGTATGGGGCAGCCCCACCGATGGAGGGCGGAGGGACGTCGATCGGGTCCCCGCGCCCTTGCTCGCGTCCAGCGACCGTTCCTGGCCGCAGCCGCCCGCGCTCAGCATGGGCGAGCAGTTGGACCATTACCGATTCTATTTCTATGGCCCGAATCCGACGAACTCGGCCGCCCCGCAGGCGACCCGCTGGCTCATCTACAAAGGGCCCTACTATCCGGGCACCATTCCGCACGCCTGTCAGCCCACGCACACGGCGTACATGAGCCCGCCGTACGGTCCGACTCCGCCGCCGATTTCCCAGCGGCCCGCCATCTTCCCCACGGCCACCTACAGTCCGGCTCGCTTCTTCGAGTTCGACGTGCGGGTGTACCCGCCTACCGGCTCGGCCGACGTGAAAGACTTCAGGCCGCCCCGGGGGGCGGAGCGTTTCGTCTTCGACAGTTACACGAAAAAGGCGTGGTACACGCCGGACCACTACTGCCATTTCTATCCGAACCCTTTCCCGTGATGCAGGCAAGGAGCCGCGTGCCACTCGAAGAACATGCGGACATCACCTTCAAGAAAGGCGGCATCAAACTGCAGGTCGTCGCTCGGGAGGGTACGTACATCCGGCAGAGCGGTTCCGCCCGGGACATCTCTCTGGCCCATTTCGCCCTCTGGGTGAAGGATCAGATGAACGGCAACGACCTGCCCGTGGAGTTCGGCGGCGGTGATGTCGTCATCACCTACCTCAACGCGCTGATCGTGGTGCGGCCGGGCGGCACCGAGTACAGCTTCGAGGCGGCCGTCGACCTCGCGTTCGACGGCGTGCCCGCGTCCCTGACGGGACTCGCCGTCTCCTACCGCAGCGACGACAAGAGCTTCACGCTCGCGGCCACGGTCCGGGTGCGGATGAGCGGGGAAAAGGGAGCACCCGCTGAAGAGCTGACCGGCAGGCTGCACAAGGACACGCAGGGCTGGACGCTCGAGGCGGGCTGGCATGCCGAGGAGGCGGGCGGCGTCAGCGTGGCCGAACTCGCGAGCGCATTCGGGATCGGCTGAGCCACGCGACACCACGCTGCGATGACATCGAGGACGTGTCGCCTTTGCGGATGCCGGGTGTTTGCGAACTCGAGAGTTCGTGATGGTGACGGGGCGGGGAGGAAAGCGCCGGAATCTGGTGGGGTGAAGGCATGGTGGATTGTCCGGACGCGGTGTTCGCGTTTCGCGGTGAAGACGAACTGCCGTATGTCTACCTGTTCTTCGGCGCGATGATGCGGCGTATGTTCCAGGATCCGGACAGCGGAGAAGCGCATACCGATTACAAGGACCGGAACGGTGACTCTCAGCCGGCGGACACGTACGCGGTGCCGTACGGGACGTTCTGGCCACACCTCGACGAGAAGCTGGGACCGGGTCCGGTGGACTGCTACCTGAAGCCGGCAGGAAAGGTCCAGGTGCACGGGCTGACGAAGACGGCCACGGGCTTCACGAAGGTGTCGTGGCATCCGCAGCGGAACATCGAGCCGGAGTGCGAGAACGGCGTCCTGCAGCAGCCGGAGCTGGCAACCGTGTCGGGAATGTGCGAGACCGAGCATCCCGATCACGTGCTGCTGTTCGGAACGTCAGGCGGCAAGCCGGTGTACTGGGTCTGGAACCTGAACGATCCCGACGTCATCCACGCTCCGGTGGCACTGCCACAGGGGCAGGGCCAGGTGCAGGCGGCGTTCCTGGGGTACGACAGGCCCAAGAATTCGAAGATCCCGATCACCCGGCTGTACTCGAGGACGGACGGCGGATTCACCGAGACCGCCTACACGATCACGACGACGGCCAAGGGACATCAGTTCGTCCAGCAGCCCGGGGCGGCGCGGTTCCTGTCGGCGGGGGGGAGCTGATCGTGCCGAATCCGGGGGAGGGGCTGCCCGACGGGATCGTCCCGGCGCTGACGCAGGCGAGCCTGGTGATCCGGTTCCCGTCCGGCAAGAAGCCGGTCGAGCTGGGGATGCGGCTGGGCGGCGAACTGGCCGGGCGGGCGTGGACGGTGGGGCTGGCCAGCGCGGTTCCCCAGACCGGCGGCAAGCGGGCCACGCTGGTGGTGGCGGGTGTGCGGGTGGAGGCGGGGTTCGGGCCACGGATTCCCGAGAACCTGGCCAAGGTCCGCGCGCTGGGACTGATCGCCCACACCGGCGAGGTCGCGGCCGGCGAGGCGAAGGCCCTGCTGGCGCTGGTGCCCGGGGATCCCGCAGGGTTTCCGGCCCCGGACGCGCAGGCGCTGGCGGGCAAGGTCGCCGCCGGCATCGAGGTGGAGCTCGACGGCGCCTCCCGAGGGGTGTGGGCGGCGCTGGACGGCGGCACGAAGGACAAGAAGAGCAAGAAGCCCGCGCCGGTGACCGGCGGGCCGGGCGGCGCGGACGTCTCGGCGACGGGTTGGGTGGAGATCGACAAGGAAGTGGGACCGCTCCGGCTACGCCGGCTGGGAGTGGGGTTCGGCGGCGACCGCCTGCGGCTGATGGCCGACGCGTCGGTGAGCCTGGGCGGCCTGGTGTTCGACGCGGTGGGCCTCGGGCTGGCGGTGGAGCTGAAGTCCTACGCCGTTGAGGCCACCCTGGACGGGCTGGGGCTGGCCTGGCGAGCGGACCCGGTGTACATCGCCGGCGCGCTGGTCCGCGACAGTCATCCGCCCAAACCGGTGCGGCTGCTGGTCGGCGGGCTGCTGGTGGTCAAGACGCCGCAGATCACGTTCTCGGCCGCGGGGATGTACGCCGAACTGGAGTCGGGGGCGGCGTCGGTGTTCGTGATCGGGGAGGTGGCCGGGCTGCGGATCCCGGTCGGCCCCGTGGAGATCACCGGGGTACTGGGCGGATTCGGCTACAACTCCCACCTGGCGATCCCGGACAACCCTGAGCAGGTGGCGACGTTCCCGCTGGTGGCCGGACTCGCCGATTCGGGGGTGATCTCCGCGGACGAGGGGCCCGCGAAGGCGCTGGAGAAGCTGGAGAAGCTGATCAGCCCCGCGCGCGGGGAGATCTGGCTCGCGGCCGGGCTCGAGTTCACGGTATTCGAGCTGGTCAAGGCCAACGTAGTCGTGGGGGTGGCGGTCGCTCCCAACGATCTGACGATCGCGGTGCTGGGGGTCGCACGCGCGCAGTTTCCCCTCAAGGGCACCGCCTACGTGAAGGCGACGCTCGGGCTGCGCGCCATCTACCGCAAGTCGACCGGGGAGCTGTCGGTTCGCGGGGCCCTCGACCCGGGCGAGTCGTACCTGATCGATCCCGGCTGCCGGCTGATGGGCGGGTTCGCGGTGGCCACCTGGGTGGAGCCGTCGAAGCATGCCGGCGACTTCGTGATCACGATGGGCGGCTACCTGCCCGGCTACGCCGTGCCGGAGCACTACCCCAAGGTGGCTGCGATCGGCTTCGACTGGCAGGTGGACGACTCGCTGACCATGACGGGCGGCTGCTACGCGGCGGTGACGCCCCGCATGCTGATGGTGGGCGGACGCCTGAAGGTCGCCTACAGCAGCGACGTGGTCGACGCGTCACTGGAAGCCCATGTCAACGCCCTGATCCAATGGGATCCGTTCTATTTCATGGTCGACATCGGGATCAGCGTCCGTGTCGTCGTGCATCTGGCCATCATTCCCGACCTGAACCTGCACGTGTCCCTGACGGTGTGGGGTCCGCCCACCGGCGGCACGGCCACACTGGAGCTGCCGCTCATTCCCGACATCACCCTTCACTTCGGCGCCGACAGACCGTCCAAGCCCGACTATCTGGACTGGGCACAGTTCCATCAGCGCATTCTCGGTAACCAGAAGCTGCAGGTCGTACCCGTCGAGGGCATGCTGCTTGAGCAGGCCGCCACCGACGCCGAGGCGAAGGTGCCGCGGGTGAACGCGCATGGGTTCGCCGTGATCGCCCGCTCACCCGTCCCGTGCACCGCGATCAGCACGCAGAAGGTGGGGGCCGGAGCCGGGGCGCAGCTTCAGGGCGCCGGCACGATCTCGATCCGGCCGATGGGCGTCTCAGGCGCGGCTTCCGCCGCCACGCTGTCGGTCGCGCACACGCCCCTGGGGTCAACGACGGCCTCGCCGGTGGACGTGTCCAAGTGGCGGCTCGAACCTGTCCGTCAGAACATCCCGGTCAGCGTATGGGATACGCCCCTGAAGACGGCCGATGAGCAGGTACGCCCGGGCCAGGAACTCCTGCGTGACCAGTTGATGGGGGCGACGCTCACCGTTCCCGCCCCCACCGCGGGGGATCAGCTCGGCCCCATGCCCAAGAGCCGGCTGGAGTACGAGGGCGAGGACGCGGGCTTGCTGCCGCTGAGCGGCACGAAAGCCGACCAGCAGCAGATCACTGCCGGGAACGGCCGCCAGGAGGTGCGCCAGGGGCTGCAGGCGGCCGGCGCTCAGCGGGCGGCGCTCTGCGATGAGCTGGCGCGCCTGGGGCTGCGGCCGGGTGACCCGCAGGCGCCACCGGTGGACGCGCTCGGCGAGTACGGGAGCCGGGCGTGGTCGTATCTGGACGCCGACCCGCTGATGTCCGCGGGCCCGCCGCCTGCGGCGCCTCCGCCGGTCGTCGCCGCGCGTCAGGAGGCGCTGGTATGACCACGCCCAAGGAAGCGCAGGTCTCCCTGGTCAGCAGCTACGTCCCGGCGGTGGAGGGCGGCACCTACACGATCACCTTCGCCCAGTCCGTCGATGAGCAGGCAAAACACGTCGCCGACGTTCCCCCGGGAACGTGCACCGTGCGTGTGGACGCGCCCAGGTTCGCCCTGGACCCCACGGAGGTCGTCGCGGTGCATCCCCCGCCGGCCGGGTCCGGCAACTTCGGCAGGATCCTCCCGCACCTCGTGGCGACCAGCCGGATGCTGCCGTGGGCCAGGGACGTGCACGGCGACCCGAACGTCCCGTGGCTGGCGCTGCTGCTGCTCGCCGACGCCGAAGTGGTCGTCGACCCCGCGAGCGGGGACTCGGTCACCGCCCGTACCGCCGCCACGCTGGCGGCCGACGCGCCGCGTCCCGACAAGACGCTGTTCCCCGCGCTGCAGGTCGCGGCCGACGAGCACGCCGTGCCGTGCCGCACGATGGACGTCCGCCTCGACGCCCTCACCGGCGTGATGCCGGCCCGTGAGGAACTGCCCTGGCTCGCGTACGTGCGCGATGTCACCGCGGGCGACGAGACGGTCGGACTCGAGCCAGGCGCGCACAGCGTCCTGATGGCCAATCGTTTTCCGCGGGCCAAGTCCCGCTACACCGCCGCCGTGGTGTCGCTGGAAGGACTCACCGGCTACACCTTCTGCGGCGGCAAGGACAAGGTGCCCGCCGGCACCGAGTTCGTCCGGCTGGTGGTGCTGTGGTCGTGGACGCTGAACTCCGACCCCGACGCCCCGGGGTACGACTTCGCGGGGCTGGCCGAGAACCTCATCAAGCAGAAGGACGACCTGCTGCGCGTATATCCGGGCCACGACGACGGCACCACCACCACGGCCTCTGCCAAGGCCCAGGTCAGTGCCCGGCTTCAGGACGGTTATGTGCCGGTCGTCCACCGGCTGCCGAGCGGGGAGCAGACTCCGGCCTGGTACCGGGGGCCGTTCACTCCCCGGCCCGCCGCACCGCTGCCCGCGGCCGTCCAGCCGTTCACCTCGGCCGACGCCGCCCTGATCTACCAGCCCGAGCAGGGCGTTTTCGACGTCAGTTACGCCTGCGCCTACACCTTGGGGCAACTGGTCGCGCTCGCGCACCCGCAGGTGCTGAAAACTCTCGGCGCTCAGCGGGAGAAGGTGCTGGCCCGGTTGCGCGGCTGGCTGGCGGAGACCGGAGCCGACCCGGCCCGCTCCGCACGATGGCTGGTCAGCCCGGCACTTGAGGCCGGCTCCACCACACGTCAGAAACTGGACAGTCTGCTGAGCTGCGGCCTGGCGGGCCGCATCACGACCCTGCTGAACTCCGGCGGCGGCGGGCAGGACGGCCATCACACCCCCGCCGCCGAAGTCGGCCCGGGGCTCGCCGCGGTCATCGCGCGCATGAGCGCGGTCGGCGGCAGCGTACGCGAGGGCGACGGCGACCCCGTCGCCGCGTTCGCGCGGGCGGTCGTGGACCAGACGACGGCCGGTCACGACCAGGAGTTGGCGCGGGTGCTCGCCCACGCCGACGGCTGGCTGGGGCAGGTGCCGTTCGGGCATCTGGTCGCCCACCAGGAGATGTTGCCTCCCGAAAGCGTACGGTTCTTCTTCGTCGACAAGCAGTGGATCGACGCCTTGGGCGCGGGCGCGTGCTCCGTCGGCGCGATCACCTCGCTGGACCACAAGCTGGGCGGGGGAGCGAGCACCCCGTACACGGCGGGCTGCCTGCTTCGCTCGGCGCTGATCCGCGACTGGCCGAAACTGAGCGTCGAGGTCACCGAGCCCGACGACGTCGATTCCGCGAGCTTCCACGTGCACGCCTCCCACCCGCTGCCGGACGTGCTGCAACTGTTGTTCACCCACATCCCCGGACGGATCCTCCTGCGCGAGCCGCCGCACGGGGTGAGCATCGGCATCGACACCCTCAACAACGGCGGCGAGCTGGGGTTGCGTGCCCCTTGTTCCTTCGTCGCGGAGGACGGCACCATCCAGCCGGTGGGGAAAGGGTTGACCAACGCCATGGTGTCCCTGACCGGATGCATGAAGGGACCCGGCGCCGACGTGCTGCGCATGACCGGCGACAAAACCGACTGCCTCACGGCGCGGGTGAAAGCCAAACTCGCCGAGCAGAAGACCAAGGACGGCAAGCCCTTGCAGCACACCCTGACTCCGGCGTCGCTGGCCCTGCAACTGCTCAACGGCGCCGGCCGCCTCGTCTTCACCCCGAACCCGGCGAACAAGTGAAAGAGATCCGGCCATGACCGACCCGAACGTGGTGATCGTGCCGATCCGCGTCGACGCCCTGATGGTCAACCACGCGGTCGCCCAGGACTCCTTCTACCGGGCTCCGCTGAACTTCAGGAACGACTTCACCGATCCCGAGCCCGAGCCGTTGCTCCAGCCCGCGTTCACGTTCGGCAAGCAGGGGGGCATGCACCTGCACTGGCACCTGCCCCGCGCTCTGGGCCACGGCCGCGTCGCCACGGACACGGGCGGGCGGATCCGCTTCCCCAAGGTGCCCAACCGCTGGCTGGTGCTGCGCTACCACCACCCCGGCCAGCGGCCTTTCACCGATGCTCCCGACGCCGCCGGCTGGCTGGTCCACAGCGACCACCTGGCCGGCGACAACAAGAGCGCGACCTCCTGCGTCGGCCCCGAACTCTGGATGGGGCGCAACATCGACCTCGCCACCACCCCCTGGAAGGAGAGCGCGTCCAGCCCGCCCGCCCAGCACGGATTCGACTGGCCGCTGACCGTGCTCGGCCCGGGTCTGCCGAACTTCGCCGCGTTCCAGCCCTATTGCCGGGACGTGTTCTCCCTGCACGATCCTCTCGCCGGCACCGGCGCCAAGCCCGCCACTCTGGAGGCGGGACCGCTGAGCTACCTGGTGGTGGGCTGGCACGCCGACGGCGAGCATGACGTACTCCACCAAGGCGAGATCGACGCGGTGCTCGCCTTCTTCGGCACCCCCGAGCCCGAGCGGCACTCCGGAACCGCCCTCGAAGTGTTCGGCTGGCACCTGGACGGCGGCGACCCGGAGACGGTGACGCGCTCGCTCTACGCCGGGACCGTACTGGCCGTGGACTGGAACCCCGACCCCAAACGCCCGGCGCCGGCAGCCCCGGGCTATCCGGTCAACCCGGACGCGGTGAAGATCGCCATCGGGCACGACGCGGCCGACGCCACCGCCGCGCTGCTCGAACAGAACATGCCCGGCACGCTTGACGGTTTCGGGACGGTACGCAACAACGAGGCCGCCGACCTGCTCCACGCCTTCCAGATCGGCCACCTGGAAACGCTGGAAAGGGCCGCCACCGACGCGGGACGGGCTGAGCTGCTGGGCTCGCTGACGCACCGCCTCTGGTTCAAACCCACCCCCGGGGGCACGCAGTGGCGAGCACACGGCCCGGGCGGCGACCACCCGGCTGAACCGCCGAAGGCGACTCGCGGCGCGCTGGCCACGCTCAACCAGGCCCAGAACACCTGCGACCAGGCCGCGCTGGAGGCCACCGCGCAACAACGCATCGTCCACGAGCTGTGGTGGCTGTCCAACACCAGCAAGGTGTCGGTCGGCGAAGACCTGACCCGCGCCACCCAGAAACTCGCCGACCTCGCCAAGCGGCTCAAGGAAGCGCTGACCGGACGTGACAGGGCCAAAGACGAAGCGATCAAGGTCCTGCCCAAGGACTGGCACCTCAAGAACGTGCCCCGGCCACCCTTCAACCAGGCCGCCGACCCCGTCGTGCTGGTCCGCGGCGCCGGCACCGCCGAAGACATCACTCGTGACCTGCCCTGCCGCACACCCGACCAGATCATCGGCTCCGCGACCGTGAAACCCGCCACCACGATCACGCCACCCGCGAATCCGCCCGTGCCCGCCCAGTGGCCATCGGTGATCGCCGGCCTGCCCGAAGACCTGAAGCCGCTGCCGGGCAAGCTGGCCGCCGAGCTGTACGTCCTGCACGCCGCCGCATGCCTCCTGCGCGCCGGCGGCAAGGACCCGCTCGACGACACCCACCTGCTGGTGCAGGCACCCGGGAAACCGGCCGCGTACACGGCCTACTGGCAGCAGCCGTGGACGCCGCTGATGGTGCAGTGGATGGCCAAATGCCTCCCTCTGCCGTACCAGTTGCCCGACCAGGGCGCCGAGTCCTGCTGGACCTTCGACGGGTCCGGTCGCCACCTGCGCTCCGACGGCGGCGCCGACGCCGTCAAGCAGGCCCTCAAAAAGATCAAACCGTACGACCTCAAAGGCCGATCCCTGCTCAGCAACGTGCCGGGCGTCACCCTCGCCCGTCAGGTCGACGCCTATCAGCGCACCCTGCCCGAGGACTCGCCCGGCTTCCGCGACCTGCGCGACCAGACCGGCAAGTGGGACCTGACCTGCCAGACCGTCACCGGACTGTCGGCTCTGCTGATCCGCCGCCGCCCCGGCGTCACCTTGGCCGAACCTCCCCTGGGACTCCAGCGTCACGCCGCCGAGGTTCCCGACCCGTCGCTGCCGTTCTGCCAGCCCGTCACGGCGGCGCACTTCGCGCTGGACAGGCTGGCGGTCGTGGACACCTTCGGGCGCGCCGTCGAGGTCATCCGCACTTCCGGCCATGAGCACAACAACCTGTCGTACCGGCCTGTCCGCTCACGTGACATGACCCCCGCCTACACCGTCAGCGACGACTACACCTACCGCTACGCCGAACTGCCACCACGCCTGCCGCAACCGATCCGGCTCACCATGGCCCCCTTGTCCCGCACCGCCACCACCTGCGATCCGACGACCGTCATGGACGCGGCCACCCGCGACCGCGTCGTCGACACCCTCGCCGACCCCTTCCTGCGCGACGACACCCCGGTCTGCGGCTGGCTGGTCGTACGCGGCAACCCCGGCGGCCGGCCCCGCTGGCGGCTCGGCGTGTACGGCCCGCACGGCGAACCGCTGGGCGAGATCCGCCGCATCGGGCCCGACCACGACCCGAAGAACACCACGACTCCCGATCGCCGCGCCGTCACCTGGCAGGCCTTGCCCGGTTCCGCCGTCGCCACCCCGGCACACCTGTGGGAGGCGACCTTCACCGCCGCCTACCCCGGCCTGGCCGGCTTCCTGCACGCCCTGGTCGACGTCGACGCCGACTCCATCGCCGCCGGCGCCGGCAAGGCCACCGGCAAGGCCGACGCCCTGACCGACCTGGCCGCCACCATCGACGCGAGCCTCCTGCACACCGGCGGAGCCCACCCCGCGACGGGTAACCGCATCGGCGCCGCCCTCGCCGCGGGGCGCGCCCTGGCGCTGGTCCGCGCCCGCGTCACTCTCGAACTCGACGGCCCGCCCCGCTTCGACCCCGCCCAGCCTGACAAGCCCGGCGATCCCGGCTATGAGCAGCGCCGCTGGCCGGTCCGGCTCGGTTTCGCCGCCGACCTGGCCGACGGCCTGATCGGCTACTACACCGCCCCATCGGCCGGCACACCCCTGGCCGGCGCGGCCGACTACAGCCGCCTGCACGCCGTGCACCTGCCCGCCACCACGTCCTCGTCGTACCTCACCGCCATCGGCACCGGCGCCGGCCTCACCGTGGCCGCCCGCCCGGCCGGTCTCACCGTCGACCCGGACGCCGCCGCCTACGTCACCCTGCTGATGGACCCGTTCACCGCCGTGCACGCCCACACCGGCATCCACCCGGTGATCGACCTCCGGCTACCCCTCGCCGCCGTCACCGACGTCCTGGACCGCCTGTCCCTGGCCGTCCCGCTCGGGCCGGCGCTCGCCCGCCTCATCCCGCCCGCCCCACCACCGGCGGGCGCCAAGGCCGCTCTGCCCGTGCTCGACCTGCCCTGCCCGGCCGCTCCGGGCCAATGGGGCTGGGCCGAACACGCCCGCCCTCCTGCCTCCAACCCCGCCGACCCCTGGGTCCACCACACGCTCACCACGACCGACAGCGATCCCCGCCTCGAACTCGGGACGCCCGACGTTCACGCCGGGTATCTCACCTACCGGAGCGGAACCCACCAATGACAGCGCCGGCATCCCGTCCCTGTGACATCGACGTCCATCCGCGCGGACTGGGCGCGCCAGGCGTGGGGGAACTCAAGGTCGTTATTTCCCCCGACCGCGACCTGCTGTGCCACGGCCTGACCCTGCATCTGCCGGGCAGCGGCGACGACCCGTCCCTGTTCAGCGACGGCGTCGCCACCTCCGGCTGGACCATCGAGCGGTCCGGCCCGGCGACCCTGCGTCTCACCCCTGCGGCCGGCCGCGTCCGGCTGACCCCTGGTACCCGGCAGGAGATCATCGTCACCGGTCTCACCCCATCGGCCACCCCCCGGCAGCAGCCGCTGGTCACCACCGCGGAACTGAGCACACCGGTCCCCACAACCGACGAGAGCGCCGAGCTCGAAGTGGTCACCGTCACCCACCAGCTCTTCTCCGGTGGTGCGGACCTGATCGTCAACTTCCAGCCGAGCTGCGGCAACGTCCATCGCTGCGAGAAGGTCTCCCTGCGCTGGGGCGGGCCCGACGACGCCGCCTACACCCTGGAGAGCGGTACGGCCACCTCCGACACGCCGGCTGCCCAGAACATCACCCCGGACTTCGACGGCCATGGCAACTGTAGCTGGACCACCCAGCCGCTCACCGCCACCACCGCCTTCCGGCTCACCGCCAGAAAGGGCGGGGACTTCAGGGCCGCGCTCACCGTGGTGGTCGTCGTCGACGGCGACATCACCGCCGGCAACCTGAGCGCCAACGGCACCGTGAAACTCCTGCAACCTCCCATCGAATGCCTCAACAAATCCGTCGAAGCCGGCAAGTGCCACGTCTCCTACCAGAAAGCGCCCACCGACGGCATCCTGACCTTCACCATCAACGCCGAGGCCCAAACCGCCGAGATGCGCATCAAGACCACCCCCGCCAAAGGGGACGCGAACCCCACGGTCATCCTCAAGGCAGCGCCCGGCACCAGGACCAGCACCGTCCTGCCCATCAGCAAAGACGCCGTCGTCGCCGTCACCCTCAGCGGAGCCCGCGCCACCGGATACGCCACCTGGTTCGCCTTCGGGAACGGCCGGCTCGTCCTTCAGCAAGACTGACCAAAGGGGAGAACGGCCATGTCCGATCCGCAGCCCGCCGTCACCGCCCACCTCGGCCTGGACTACACGGTGTACACCGACCCGTATCCGCTGGCCTTGCACGACACCGGAACCATCACCCTGAAAGCGAAGAACCGATCGGGAAAACCACTTCACTGCTCACATATCACGCTGAACGTGCCCATCGGCTCCGAAGCCGGGCAACTGACCGAACAATCCGAAGCTCTCGGCCTGAAGGACTACGACGCCGACGGCTGGGAACCCTACCGCCCCGACAGCACGTCGCCGCAGTCGACCGACATCGGCATCGCCAGCGTCAATCACACCGGCGGATCCACCCGGATCGACGACGGCGAAGAGGTCGAGTTCACCATCACCGACGTCAACGTCAACTTGACCTGCGGTTCTGCCGCCCTCACCATCGCCGAAAAACTGACCGGCACCAGCGCCAAGACGGTCGCGGCCCCCCTGCCCAAAGGACCCGCGGACTTCCAACTGCGTGACCTGCGACCGGACGAAGTCGTCGTCGAGGCCGGCCACCGCGTCGTCGTCAGCTGGTACGCCAAGAAACCCGACGCCGGCACCGCCACCTACCGCCTCCACCACGGGCTCGGCGACCCCGGTGAGAACGTCGATCATGTCATGAGCAAGGAGTACAACCTCTCCCGGGACACCGCTTTCCGCCTGGTCGGCACCTACACGCCCCCGCCACCCGGAGAGAAGATCGAGGTGGTGCTGACCACGCTGGTCAGCGTCGCCCATCCCTGGATGACCGCCCACGACCTGTCCGCGGGTCTCACGGTGGCGATGCAGGACCTGGCCGGCAACGGCGGCGGCGGCGTTCCCGGCTACAGCCGCGAGAAGACCTACACCAAACAGCAGCAGGTCCAGCTCACCGCCCTGACCGACGGCTTTCTGCTCATCACCACCGACGGCTTCGGGCAAACCACCGTCGCCGTCGCCGCCGACCTCACCAGCGCCGACAGCACGCTCAACATTCTTCACGGCACTGACCAGCACGAGAACACTCTTACTCTGCCTGTCCCCGCTGCGCAGACCATCCACATCACCACCAAACCCGACAACAACGACAAGGACTATCTCCTCGCCCTGCACTGGCATCCTCTCGGAAGAGGCGCGCTCAAACTACAGGACCAATGAGCACACCGAATCTTATGAGTGCGATGTGGCGGAATATTGGAACGGCTGTTGCCCGGCCCCGGATTGGGCTCGGCAGCTCAAGGGGATGCAGGATGTGTGACCGGTGGGCGGGCACGTGAACAACTCGATCAAGATGCGGAAAGAGGCATTCTGATGGCTGGCAAGATTCGTCTTTATCGCTGGGAAGAGACATATGTCGTGGCCTCGGACGTGAATAATCAAAAACTACGCAAAGCGGTGGTCGAAGAGCTGGTCATGGACCGTGCGCTCTCCCACGACAAAGACCCCACGTATGCAACCGAAGCGACCGGTAAGAAGGTGGAATTTCCCCTGGACAAGTCTCTGGTGTTGGATGACATCGTCAAGGTCGGTCTCGACCTGGAGACGGGCTTGGGGTATCGGTTGTTGTCCGACAAGAAAGTGTACGAGGTCGCGCTGGGGAAGAATGGGGATGCCCGAGCGGAGAAGCTCGACGACGCAAAGTATGGCTGCTGTACGTGGGCGATCGATCCGAGCGCCAGTGGCGGGTTGCTCTACTGCGGTCATGCGAACGAAGGTAAAATCACCTCGTTCGGCGCGCCGAAAAATGGAAGTAGAAAGCAGGCGCAGAAAGTAGATGTGCCGGTGGCCACCGATTGGACCAGCGGCGTCGAAGACGTCCGGGTCTACGCGGCCGCCGACGGCCGACGCGCCTATGCGCTTTCCGGGGTGGTAGGTGGTAAACGTAAGTTCGGGCTCGTCGATTTGACCAAGTCGGACTCCGACAGCGGCATTGACGTGGTCGGACGTGACAAGGTGTTCGGCACGGTGGATGTGTCGGAGTCGGTGAGCAGGATCGTGATCAGCTCCGACGACCGGTACGCACTGGTGGCCGATCGGATGTGCATCCAGCGCATCCTTCTGGAGAAGAACCTGGTTACCACCATCTCGCAGAATGAGGCGGTGCTGAGTTGGCCTGCCATCGTCGCCGTGGACGGCAAAACCTATTGTGTGTACGCAGTGCAGGAGAGCCATAAGATCGCTTTCAAGATAGTCGATCTCAGCAATCCTGAGATGCCCGCCACCTACGGTACCCCGGTGACCAATGCAGCGGAAAAGCCACCGCTCCAGCCACTCTTTCATGAGCCTGGCACGAAAAAAGTATGGGGATTTCTGAGGACCGATAAACACGCCGCGGTCATCGCATTCGAGGTCAGCGTCCCGTCGGGCTCCATCACTTTCGGCAGGCTCGGCACCGAGGTCGAGGAAGCCGAGTCGAGTCTTTCGCGTCAGACTTTCTTCGTCACCTCTTGGTAGTCGGTAGGTCATGGTCGGCAGGACGAACGCAGCCGGGATTCATCAATATCAGCAACATCGCTCATCTGAAATGGGGTAGCCGTCATGGGTTGGCAAGAAGAATGTGCAAAGAATCTGACTGACAAGAGTATTCCGGCGTGTGACGAGTTCCCGAACGCCAAGGGCCACTGTGCCGAAATGGAAAAAACAAAAATTCAACAGGAGTCGTGCCCGGGTAAGGCAGAATTCAGCCCGGTGTCAAGTCTCGTCTGCTGTCAAGAGACAGAAGACGGAAAGCCCGTCCGCTGCGTGACGGACAACTTCTATACCGCCGCGAAAGACTGCACTAATCGGGCAAAACAGGACAAAACTTGGAGCGGGGAGACGTGCTATTGCTGCTGTAGCTGTTTCGCGAGGGGGACACCGATAGCGACGCCATCTGGCAATCAGGCGATCGAGACTCTGGCCGAAGGGGCCCTCGTGCTGGCCGCGCAGCCGTCCGCCTCCGCGCCGGGGGGCTTGGTCTGGGAACCCACCAAGGTGACGTTCAGCAGCGGCACGACCCAGGGGACCAGCCCGAGCGTGGTCTACCTCGCCTTCCACGAGGACGAGGACCAGCCGCGCGACCTGATCTGCTCGACGGATCAGGTGTTCATGCTGGCCGACGGCAAGCTGATCCGGGCAGCCCGGCTGCATCGCGGAGACCGGTTGATCACCAAGGACGGTAACCCCGTCCAGATCCATACGATCGCCATCGGTGAGTACAACGGGGGAGTTCACCACATCGGCACGGCGGCCTTCGACGACCTCACCGGCCAGCACCTCATCGTCGCCGGCGGGGTCGTGGCGGGGGACTACTACCTGCAGCTCAACTTCGACCGCTTGGACGACGAGCACAAGGTGGCCGATCACGCTCAGCGTCCCGACATCTGGAGCGCCGCCTATCAGGAACAGCATGCGGTCGGAAACGATACGCAGACCAGGATGATCTTTGGATACGGGCCGGCGGATCGCCCGGACGCCGCGCTGGTCGCCCAGACCGGCCTGTTCACCGTCTACGGCGCCGGCGAGGAGCCTTACGGCGATTTGGTCGCCGCTCTGTTCACGGCTGAGCAGGCCGCGGACGTTCGGAAGAACGGGCAGCAAGTGCGGTTCAACAACCCGATCCCGCAGGACGAGGTGCAGAACATCTTTCGCCGGCTTGCCGGCTTCTACCCCGATATCGAGTTCTACCTCGACTGGGAGCGGATGGAGCCGAACGCGTACGCGGTACGCAAGTTCGGGCGGAAGTTCGTGATCGTCACCGGCGGGCTCGCCCGGCTGAAAGAGCTGAGCTACAACGGCTTGTTCCTTTGCGTCGCCCATGCGATCGCGAGATTCTCTGGAATCAAGCCGATCGGGCAGGACGGCTTTTCGGGTGCCGGCGCTGCTGACTGGGGCGCGTTCGTAGGGGTCCGGGCGAACTTCTGGTGGGCCAATACCGGACCGAAGGTACTGGACCTCTACAACGAGTACGAGTCGCTGTTCAAGCTCATCGATCCCGCTCACGCCGGCGGCGACCCCAACGACCCGATCAACCATCCTTCGGTGGAATGCCGCCTGGGGTGCGTGTCGGCTGCCATCTTCGGCGGGCCTGTGGGGGAGTGTGCGGGTGGTGACGCCCCGATCAAGGTCGCGCTGGAGGAGGCGCAAGCGACCAGCGACACGCGTATCGTGCTGACCTTGAACGAAAGGGTCACCGCTGAGTCGGCCGCCGTGACCGGCAACTACGTTCTCACTCCTGCGGCCGAGATCACCAAGGCCGAACTCGATGGGCAACCGCTACCCTGCCGCGTCACCCTGACCACTCAGCTCGACAAGGGAAAGACCTACAGCGTCAAGATCCACGGCCTCGAGTCGCTCATGTTCAGCGCCAGCGTTGACCCCGAGCACGACACCAAGCAGTTCACCAGCCCGAATTAGGGCCCCTTGCCAGTCCCCCACAGAGACAATGAACGCCAACGATCATTGCGAGTGCCATGCCACACCATTCATCACCCACGTCCCACACCTCGACCCCGTTGTCTGACCAGCGAGCCGAGATGGGGCGGGTGCTCGGGCTGGACGAGGCCGTCTCAGAAGAGGTGTTGTGCGCCGCGCTCGCGGACGCGACGTACGCGGCCAACCTGCTCACCTGCCGCCGGCACCCGGACCTGCTCCGGCATCTGCTGAAGAACCCGCCCCGGCGGCAGGCTGAGGTGCCCGTTCACGATCTGCTGGCCCGCGCGGGCGGCGCACTGGTCAACTGGGCGCGCACCGGGTTCACCCATGTCGACGAGGAGACTTACCAGCGGCGGGTGACGGCGTGCGAGCGCTGCCCCGAGCTGCGGGACGCACCTCAGAGCCCGGCGCGCCGCGCCCTGTACACGATCGCGACGCTCGGCCTCGATGACAAGTCGATCTGCGGCAAGTGCGGGTGCTCGGTCGTCCGGAAGGCTCGCTTGACCTCGGAGACCTGCCCCGCGCCTGATCCGGGTGAGCCGGGGATGACCCGATGGCAGGAGCCCATGGACCGGACCGACGATGACCCACCGCTGCTGGACAAAGAGGAATGACGCCGTTCCCGGGCAGGCCTGCGGCCTCGGCGCGAGCCGATGGCAGGCGTGGTGTTCGCGTGGGAGCCGCGGCCACATGCCTGCTGGTCAGTGTGGCGTGCACCGGTGGCATACCGGAGGCGCCACGCGCGTTCACCGGTGGTTTCACGACGGTCGAGGCGAAGAACGTGCCTTGGTTCGTGACGGTGGCGGTGAGGCACTCCGGACAATGGAACGTGTGCAGCGGCGCCCTGACCACGCCACGCACCGTCGCGACCGCGGCTCACTGTGTGCTCGAGGGCGCGGAGTACTGGGTTTACCGTGGTGCCCTGCTGGCGGACGACCACGTGAAGGCCAGCAGCGCGCAAGTCCTCGCGCCCAAGGCCGGAGGGGATGTGGCGATGCTCACTCTGCCCACCGCGCTGCCGAACTCGCATTTCCTGGAGGTCAGCGACGCCCCGCCGGTCGTCGGCGGTCAGTACTACCTGTTCGGTGTGGGCACGGTGCCAGGACAGGCGACGGAAGCGCCCAAGAATCGCACCATCCACCGCCTGCTCGTCGGTGTCGGCCAGATCGACACAACGAATCGGATCGCCGCTGTGGTGGCCGCGAAACGTCACATGGGATGTGTCGGCGACTCGGGCGGCCCCATGGTGGACAAGGAGCTCACCACCCTGTACGGAGTGATCAGTACCGGCTATCCCAAAGGCGCAGGCGTCTCCTGCCCGGCCATCCCTCCGACCGATGCGCTCACGAAGATCGGCATCGTCCAGCCTCACTTCGCCGTCCTGAGCGGTACGCCGACCTCGGCCGCCACTGGTTAGGCGTCATCGCGTCCTCAGCCGATGCCGAAGGCCCCCGCCAGCATGGTCAAGGTGAGGGGGTCCGAGTCAGGGTCCAGCATCCAGGATGCTGACAAGGTCCAGCCCGCCGCCGTCTCGTCGAGCGCGCCCAGGAATTCCATGCTCAACTGCTCCCCCTCCGCGGGCTGGACGCGGACGGTGAGGGCACAGGTCGCCGACAGCTTCGTACCGGGCGTGTGGGTCACGGACAGGGACCGGATGGTCGCCGGGATTCCTGGGAGGGCATGGCTCAGATAGGCGTCGAACGTGAAGGCACGCTTCTCGGTCGCGCCCGCCTTCGCCGTGGTGACGGTCACGCCGAGGAGGTCGATGGTCACCTCGGCCAGGAAGTCGGGCAAGGGGGCGTCGCTCTTGGTCGCGGTCGAGAGCCAGGCGATGAGATCCGCCATCTGCAGACGGTCGATCCGGCACCATTCGATGCGAGTGCCGTTCTCCATCCTGCTCTCGAGGGGGATCGTGGTCTTGCCCAATGTGATCTTGCCGTAGGCCGAGGTGTCCGTCACGCCTGCTGTCCAAACTCGCAGTTGCCGGTGTCGAAGCGGTTCTGCCCACGCACAGGACGTCTGGCACGCCGCCCGAGTCAATGATCCGTCAATGCTGAAGGTCGGTCTGGTCCTCGGCCATGCTGTTGTTCGGCAGGCCGCAAGGGCGTCTTGGAAAAGATTCACGCCCTCGTGGCGTCGGTGCGACGGGCCCGGGGGGACCGGTCATGGTGTTCGCTCACGTCATGTGCCGGATGTGTGCTCGGAGGCCAGGCGACATCGTCGACTGCGAGGAACGGCGAGACCGCCAGCGCGGCCGGTGTCATCCCGGTGAAGGTCATGACGTCCCTGTGCAGGTGGGACTGGTCGGTGTAGCCGCAGTCCGCCGCCACCGAGGCGGTCCGGTGGCCGGCGGCGAGACGGTGGGCCGCCCGGTCGAAGCGGATGAGCCGGGCCGCGCGCTTGGGGGTGAGACCGGTCTGGGCGCGGAACCGGGACCACAGGCGCTTGCGGCTCCATCCGGTCTCGGCGGCCAGTCGTTCGACGCGTACCCGCCCCCGGTCGGCCACCATCCGCCGCCAGCAGAAGGCGATTTCCGGGTCGACCGCCCGGCCTGCGCCGTCCAGCCGGGCCAGCGTGGCCTGCGCGATCGCGAAGCGCTTCGCCCACGACCCGGCGGCACGCAGGTCGGCCCATAAGCAGGCGCGCTGCGCTCGCCCTCCCACTGCACCGGCGGCTCGGGAGGACGCATGCGGCGTGTCCCGAACGGCGGGGCGGCGTACGGGATCCCGAGGAACGCCGCCACTCCCTGGTCCATCCGGCCGCGCAGCCGGCCACCCGTCACCTGAACCACAGGCGAGCTGCTCACGGTCCCCGTCATCACTCTCTCCTGTCGCTTGGTCTCGCACGTGCAGCCTTGCCGAACACGAGATCGAGCATCACAGGCTCAGGGCCAGGGCGTCTTGCACACATGTTCCGTTCTACGGTCACCAGCTCGGCGGGTGTGGTCCATGACGGCCGTAACGTGGTCCTCGACGGCCGGAGCGCGCTGGACGAGTGCGAGTCGGCAAGACCTTCAACCCTGACTTTCAGGCGCCACCGCGGCGTCCATCCCTCTCTGCCTACTTGAGTCCACCGAGACGAAGGGCATCCTCGATCTCGCTGAGCTTCGCGGGCGGCAGGACGCCCGCCTGCCCGATCAGGTCTTCCCTGCCCAGGGTGACCAGCCACGTGCAAGGGATGAGGCCGGGACGGGGAAGCGCGACTCTCAGGACGCCTTCGAGAGGCAGTCCTTCGGGGGCACCTACTGCCACCTCAACGGCCACGCCGCTGATATCGGTGCCCGCGGGAGCGACGACCTGCATCGCCAAAAAACCGGACGCCTCTTCTCCCGACAGCAGTACGACTGCCCGCTGCTCGTCGAAATCTGCCCACCAGACTTCGCCACGTCGCATATGTCCTCCTGATCCGGGACGGCGCGCCTGCGTCGCCCCCTCGACCGCCGCCTACTCCAGGCACAGATCGTCATGTTGGCTGGTCAGGGCCGGTGAGAAGACGGCTGCGGCTACCGATGATCATCGTGAGCCGTGTGGACAGACGAAGATCATGCGGTGGCCGCAGCTCACAGCGTAGACCCTGCCCGGTGGCAGGAGACGTTCGAGGGTCTGATGGTCCGGATAACGGCGAGGTTCGCGCGGGTCGAACCACGCCCTCGGGCGCGGATGACGTACGGGAGTACGTGGTGGAGCATCTGCACGACCGCGAGCTGTACATTCCGCGCTCGTGGACATGCGACCCGGACCGCTGCCGGGCTGCGGGCCTGGACGAGGACACCGTCTTCGCGACCAAGCCGGAGCCGGCCGCCCGCATGATCGGCCGGTTCCCTGACTCGGGCACCGCGCGGAACCGGGTGGCGGGGGACGAGGTTTACGGCGGCAACCCGAAACTGCGGTCCGCGCTGAAAGAGCGCGGGGTCGCCTACGTGCTCGCCGTCGCCTGCTCCCACGAAGTCACCACCGCGGCCGGGAAGTTCCGAGCGGATGCCCTGGCCGCCAAGGTGCCCAAGCGGGCCTGGCAGAAGCGATCGGCAGGGGCCGGCGCCAAGGGGCACCGCTTCTCCGGCTGGGCCGTAAAGTGGTTCCTGGAGGCGGTTGACCTTCGGCGGTCTTGACTCCTGAAGTGTCTCCTCTTCGTGATCTGGATCCAGGATGATCACGTCTCATGAAGCAAACGATCATAGGTTTCGCCGCCGGCGCCGCCCTCCTCTTAACCGCCACGCCCGCCGTCGCCGCCCCCAAGGACCCGCTCGCGGCGCTGCGGGCGCAGCTTGCGGCGGGCAAGGGCGTGTCCTTCTCCTTCCGCATGTACGGGCAGTCCGCGCCCCTCACCCAGACCGGCCGCCTGCAGTTCGGCAAGAAGGGCATCGCGGCCTCCGACGTCACCGGCAAGCTCGCCACCGTTGACGACGAGAAGCCGGCCGACGACTTCGGCGGCGGTGCGGATCCGAGCCCTTCGGTCACCGCCATGAGCAAGCCGGAGCGCACGATTCGCATCGGCCGGACGTCCTACGTCAGTGGCGGCCCGATGAGCGCGGGGCTGCCCGAGGGCAAGAAGTGGTACAAGCAGTCGCCGGGCTGGACGAGTGGCGTGACCGCCCTCTTCGGCGGTTTCGTCAACGCGGCCGACCCGAGCACGTTGAAGGTGCTGCTGGCACGCTCCAAGCGCAGCGGGTCGACGTACAAGGGGTCGATGAGCGTCAAGGACCTGCTGAAAGCCTCGGAGTGGTCCCGCGCCACCATGTGGTGGAAGCTCGACTCCGGGGTGAAGGTGAGCTGGACGCTCGCCGTCGGCTCCTCGGGCCTGCCGGTCAAGCTGACCACGCGGCTGGAGAGCAAGAAGATCGGCGTGAGCAAGACCGCGATGGAGATGCGCTACACCAAGTGGGGCGCCAAGGTCTCGATCAAAGCCCCGGCCGCGAGCACGGTGACCGCCAAGCTCGACCCGGAGAAGGCCGCACTCCGACTCCCTCCGGCGCCCAAGCGCTGATCACGGCCCGAGGATGCCGACGCCCCGATGGCCGGCGCAGGTCGCGATCATCCGTTGCCGACGTCACCGATCACGCGCGGCCCTGGGCTGAGCAGTCGCGCCGCTCGATGGAGACCACGGCGTCCCACGCCGATCCGGGCCGCCCAGGAGCCTGCGCTCGCCGACGGCCGGGCCCGGCAGCGCGGATGAGAACACCGCGCCGGGACCCGGAATCGCTCACTGGTAGGCGGAGGCCTGGAGGTCGTACAGGTGGGCGTACCGGCCGGCGAGGTCGATGAGCTCGGCGTGCGTGCCGCACTCGATGATGCGGCCGCCGTCGAGCACGACGATCAGGTCGGCCATGCGGATGGTGGCGAACCGGTGCGAGACCAGCAGGGTGATCCCGCCGGTGGCGTGCTGCCACTCCCTGGCCGCCTCGGCGTAGCGCTGGTAGACGTCGTACTCGCTGGCCGCGTCCAGCGCGGCCGTCGGCTCGTCGAGGACGGCGAGCTGGTGCCGTCCGGGGCCTGCACGACGCCGCCGTAGCCCCACAGGGACTTCGCGGCCGGCTTCAGGGGCTTGGCGCCGGCCTCGACGGCGGTGCCGTAGAGGCTGTCGACGGTGGCGGGCACCTCCAGGGCGACGAATTCCAGGTGGGCCATGGTGCCCACGCCAAGCACGCCAGGATGGGTGCGCTTCTGGATTCCTGATCGATATGACCCTTCGTCACGAGCGCCCAGGGCCTCAGACGTGCCATTGATCGATTTCCACGGACAACGGCTCAGCTCGCGTTCGGTGGAATGCCGGTCAGGGGGAGGTGGTGAAAGCCTTCGACAGACCGGTCACGTCCAGGACTTTGCGCAACATGCCGTGCACGTGGGTCAGTTCCATGTGACCGCCTGCTGCGACGACTCTGCTCTGCGCCTGGAGCAGGGCATGCAGGCCGCTGGAGTCGCAGAACTGGAGATCGGCGGTGTCGACGGTGAGACGTGTGCAGCCTTTCTCCAGGGCGGTGTTGACGAGTGGTTGGAGCAGGGACGAAGAGGAGAGGTCGAGATCGCCGTCGAGAATCAGATCGCCGTCAGGGGCATGGACGTCCAGGTGCAGGTCCAAGGTATTCATCGAAAACCCTTTCTCCTGGTGTGGACTACCTCTGGGCGCGGCCTGATCCCGGATGACCGCCCGGTACGGATATACGTCTCGGCGTTCCTGCCGTGAAAGCCGGTAGTCGACACCTGTCAGCCTATCCGAGGCCGTGCGCCGGCATCTCTGCTGTTCAGCAGGCATCGTCAGCTCAAGGCGGGTCAAGCTTCGGTCTCGCCGCGTGGGGCGCGCCGTGGTGGTCTGTCGACGTAGGGATGGTGCAGGTCGAAGGCCGGACGTTCGGTGCCGATGCGCGGCAGCGAGGTGAAGTTGTGCCGCGGCGGCGGGCAGGACGTGGCCCATTCCAGGGAGTTCCCGAACCCCCACGGGTCGTCCAGGATCACCTCGGGGGCGTGGCGGTGTGTTCGGTAGATGTTGTAGAGGAATGCCAGGGTCGAGGCCCCGAGCAGAAATGCGCCACTCGACGAGATCGCGTTGAGCGTGGTGAATCCGTCGGCGGGACTGTAGTCGGCATAGCGGCGCGGGAAGCCCAGCATGCCGAGCCAGTGCTGGATGAGGAACGTGGTGTGGAAGCCGATGAACAGCGTCCAGAAGTGCAGTTTGCCCAGCCGGTCGTCAAGGATCCGGCCGGTCATCTTCGGCCACCAGAAATAGAAGCCGGCGAACATCGCGAAGACGACGGTGCCGAAGACCGTGTAGTGGAAGTGGGCGACGACGAAGTAGGTGTCGCTGATGTGGAAGTCCAGCGGCGGTGAGGCGAGGATGATCCCGGTGAGCCCGCCGAGCAGGAAGGTCACCAGGAAGCCGACGGAGAACAGCATCGGTGTCTCGAAGGACAGGTGGCCGCGCCACATGGTGCCGGTCCAGTTGAAGAACTTCACCCCGGTCGGCACGGCGATGAGGAACGTCATGAGCGAGAAGAACGGCAGGAGTACCTGCCCGGTGACGAACATGTGGTGGGCCCACACCGTCATCGACAGTCCGGCGATGGCGATGGTGGCGCCGATCATGCCGAGGTAGCCGAAGAGCGGTTTCCTGCTGAACACCGGGATCACCTCGGTCACGATGCCGAAGAACGGCAGCGCGATGATGTACACCTCGGGGTGGCCGAAGAACCAGAACAGGTGCTGCCACAGCATCGCGCCGCCGCCGGCCGCGTCGAAGACGTGGGTGCCGAGCTTGCGGTCCGACTCCAGCACCAGCAGCGCCGCCGCCAGCACCGGGAACGCCAGCAGCACCATCATGCTGGTCAGCAGGGTGTTCCAGGTGAAGATCGGCATTCGGAACATCGTCATGCCCGGTGCCCGCATGCAGATGATGGTGGTGATGAAGTTGACGGAGGCGAGGATGGTCCCCAGCCCGCTCAGTGCCAGCCCCATCACCCACAGATCCGCGCCGATGCCGGGGCTGGGGGTGAACTCCAGCGTCGACAGGGGAGTGTAGGCGGTCCAGCCGAACGGGGCCGCTCCGCCGGGCACGAGGAAGCCGCTGATCACGATGAGCCCGCCGAACAGGAACAACCAGTAACCCACCATGTTCAGCCGGGGGAAGGCGACGTCCGGAGCGCCGATCTGCAAGGGCATGACGAAGTTGGCGAATCCGGCGAAGAGCGGCGTCGCGAACAGCAGAAGCATGATCGTGCCATGGATGCTGAAAAGCTGGTTGAACTGCTCCCGCGTGACCACCTGCAACCCGGGAGCGAGCAACTCGGCGCGGATCACCATCGCCATGAGACCGGCCAGGGAGAAGAACACGAAACTGGTCGAGAGATAGAGATACCCGACCACCTTGTGGTCGGTGGTCGACAGCCACGAGACGATCAACGGCGCGGCCCTGCCCCGGTGCCTGACCTGCACAGGGGTTGCGGGTTCCGACTGCTTGTCGATCCCGGCCATGACATGTCCCCCTCCCGCCGACTGCCGGGGGGACACGAACGTGGACTTCCCGCTGCACCGCATGCCTAATCGAGGCGAGGCCCGGGTCTGTCCGGGTGATCATTTCGTGGCCCGCGCCGCTGCGGCCGGCCCGCGTGAGGGGATGCCGGCCTGCTTGCCCGGCACTTGACTCCATCCATATTGCGAGTATATCTCTAGAGTTCGTCACTAGAGTTCAACTCTATTTTCTTGGAGGAGCCGATGGACCAGCCCATCACCACCCGGAAGCCGCACCCGGAACCGCAGCGGGACCAGGAGGAGGAGTCCGTCCACCGCGCGCTGGAGGGCTACTACCACGCGGGCAAGCCGCCGTGGGACACCGGCGTGACCCCGCCCGAGCTGGTCGCCATGGTCGAGGGGCACGGCGCGCTGCCGCCCGGCCGCGCCCTCGAACTCGGCTGCGGCACCGGGACCAACGCCGTCTACCTCGCACGGCACGGCTGGAAGGTGACGGCCGTCGACCTGATCGACCGCGCCGTCGACCAGGCCAGGGAGAAGGCCGAGGCGGCGGGAGCGGCGGTACGGCTGCTGCACGGTGACGCCACCCGCCTCGACGAGCTGGACGCTTCAGGTCCCTTCGACCTGTTCTTCGACCTGAGCTGCTACTGCGGGATCCCGCTGCACCGCCGCGACGCCTACGCCGCCGGGCTCACCCGTCGCGCCGCTCCCGGAGCACGGTTGCTGATGTTCGGGTACGGCCCCGAACCGGTCGGCCGCCCGATCCCCGAGGTCGCGTCGTGGGCGGCGGGCGTCACAGCCGACGAACTCCGCGCCAGGTTCGCCGGCTGGGAACTGCTCGACGTCACACCGGGCACCAACTCGGTGCCGACCTTCTGGTTCACGCTGCGCCGCGCCGCCTGAGAGCCGATCGTCCGGCCGCACCGCTGCTGACGTCCGAGGGTGCCTCCCGCATGAGGGGGCACCCTCGGATGCCGGGAGGCCCGCCCGCCAGGGTCGTCCTGGCGACCTCGGCAGATCAGTCGCCGCGGTCCCTCGGCGCGAGCGCCTGTGGTCATCCACTTCAGTAGGGTGCCGGCATGGCCCATCCCGACCCGCCTGGCTCTCGGCCGGCCGGCTCCTCCTACACCCCGACGCTCCCGGCCGCCGAGGCGGAACGGATCCGCCAGTGGCATCAGCGCGCCTACGAGGCTGCCAGGACCGAGGCGGGCTCCGGCCGGACGTTCAGCTACCTCGGCAGGACTCTGGTGGTTCCGCCCGGAGTGCAGCCGATCACCGGCATGTCGCATCTTCTGGGTGAGGCCGTGTTGAACGAGGTCCGTCCTGACGACCGGGTCCTCGACATGGGCACCGGCTGCGGCGTCAACGCCATCCTGGCCGCCTCGACGGCCGGCAGGGTTCTGGCCGTCGACGTCAGCCCGATCGCCGTTCGGACCGCTCGGGACAACGCCGAACGCAACAATGTGGCTGACCGGATGGAGACCCGTCACAGCGACGTGTTCAGCCACGTCGACGGCCGGTTCGACCTGATCGTCTTCGACCCGCCGTTTCGCTGGTTCGCCCCGCGCGACCTGTTCGAGGCCGCCACCACGGATGAGAACTACCGGGCTATGACGACGTTCTTTCGCGACGCCGGACGGTACCTGACCCCCGGCGGACGCATGCTGATCTTCTTCGGCACATCGGGTGACCTGGCCTACCTCAAGCAACTCACCGACGAAGCGGGATTCACCAGACAGACCGTAGCCCACCAGGACCTCGTCAAAGACGGCTGGAGAGTCGACTACTTCACCTTCCGCCTGACCCGAACTGCTGCGGCGGCCCGGCCACGTCCTCCCGCTTGAGCCGCCTGACCTGTCATCGGCTGGTCCGGGCGGTCTGCCGGATCCGGTCCGGTCCGGCGCCACCGGGTAGCCGGGCGGCGAGGAACCGGCCGGCCCGCTCCAGCGCCGCCGTCGCCTCGGGCGATCCGGTGAGCTGGAACACGTGCGCCTGGCGCGAGGCCACCTCAAGGGTCACCTCGACCTCGTCGGTCGCGGCACGCCCGGCCAGTCGTACGGCGTCGTCCAGCAGGACCTCGCTCGAACCGGCCTGGATCAGCAGCGGCGGCAGCCCGGTGAGGTCGGCGAAGATCGGGCTCGGCTCGGGCGCCGAAGCGTCGCCGCCGGCGAGGTACTGCTCGAAGTACCAGGCGAGTTCGGTCTTCGTGAAGATCGGGTCGACGCCGTCCTTGGTCCGCATGCTGGTGCCGCTGAGGGTGAGGTCGACGGCCGGCGAGAACAGGGCCGCCGCCGCGGGCATCGGCAGGCCGGCGTCCCTGGCGCGGGTCATGGTGACGACGGCCAGCCCAGCCCCGGCCGAGTCGCCCGCGATCACCAGCCGCCGGGGGTCGACGCCGGAGTCCAGCAGTTCGCGGTAGGCGGCCAGGCAGTCGTCGGGCGCGGCGGGGAACGGGTGCTCCGGGGCCAGCCGGTAGTCGAGGGAGAGCGCCCGGCCGTCGAGGTGCCGCAGCAGTCCGGCGATGAGGTGGGCGGGGACCCGCGCCGATCCGACGACGAAGCCGCCGCCGTGGATGTACATGAGCACGTCCGGGCCCGTCGTGCCGAGGGCCCGGAGTTCCAGCGCGGGCCGCCCGCCGAGCGTCGTCTCGGACGAGTGGACGTCCGCGGGCAGGGGCCTGGTGACCAGGGTCGCGAACTGCTCGCGCTGTTCGGCGAGGTTGCGCATGTCCGTCCTCCGAAATTAGTTAGGCTGCCTGACTGTCAGGTGACCTTACCATGCCTGCTGATATCGTCAAGGCGCCTGACAAACTTGCGGAAGAGGGACGCGCGCGGGGATGGCGAACGCGTGGAGGGCGAAAGCCCAGGTCAGCTCGCCGGTCCCGTGGATGGGCCGGCCGGGCTCCCGGTGAGACTCGGCTCACACTTCCGGACAGGTGTCACACTCTGCCCGCCCGTCCGTCTCTCGGGTCTGTCGAAACAAAGGGGATCGTGATGACCGACAGCCGGACCGCAATCTTCGGCGACCATCGTGAGCTGCTGTTCTCCATCGTCTACAGCATGCTCGGCAGCGTCGCCGACACCGAGGACGTCCTGCA
>NZ_SSXE01000148.1 GCF_021699195.1 Nonomuraea sp. MG754425
CGTGGGGGCGCGCCGGTCGGAGGGCACGGGGCGGTAGCCGGTGCCGGGCAGTCCGAGGGCGTCCGTGATCCGGGCGCGGACCAGCGCGTCCAGCGGCGCGCCGCCGGCCAGCTCGGCCAGCCGGCCCGCCATGATCATGCCGACGTCGCTGTACAGGTACGGCCCGCCGACCGGGTGGATGACCGGCGTGCGCACCATGGCGGCCATCCGCGTCCGCGCGTCCGCGCCGGGCAGCTCCAGGTGGATGCGGCGGCCCGGGGGCAGGCCCGCCGTGTGCGTGAGCAGGCGGCGCGGGGTGATCCGCGGATCGGCCCCGGGGATCCGGCCGGCGACCGGCTCGTCGAGGTCCAGCAGCCCGTCCTCGGCCAGCGAGAGCAGCACGACCGTGGTGTACAGCTTGCTGACCGAGGCCAGGTCGAAGACGGAGTCGCGGCGCGCCGGAGGACGCCGCGCGGCCAGGGTGCCGCGGGCGTCGGCGTAGCGGACCAGTTCCCCGGCGGCGGCCGAGGCCACCACCGTGCCGTCCATGGCGATCAGCGCGACCGCCGCCGGGCAGACGCCTGGCACGCGGTCGGCCAGGATCGCCGTCAGCCGGTCGTTCATCCCCCTGCCCCTGTCCCCATGTGCCCCCTGCCGTCCGCGCCCCTGAGGCGGACGCTCAGCCGCTGAGCGCCTCGCTGAGGCGCTCGCCGTGCGACTCCAGCAGCGCGCGGGCGCCCGCCGGGTCGAGGCCGTGCCGGATCATCAGCACCGCGATCTTCGCCTGGCCGTCGGCGGCGTCCAGCGCCTTGCCCGCCGTCTCGCTGTCGGCCCCGGTGATGTCGCTGACGATGCGCAGGGCCCGGCCGGCGAGCTTGTTGTTCATCGCCGACATCTCGATCATCTTGTTCCCGTACGTGCGGCCCAGCTTGACCATCGAGATCGTGGAGATCATGTTCAGCACGAGCTTCTGCGCCGTGCCGGCCTTCAGCCGGGTCGAGCCGGTGACGACCTCGGGCCCCACGACCACCTCGATGGCGTGCTCGGCGGCGGCCGACAGGGGCGCGTCGTCGTTGCACGACAGGCCGACCGTGAGCGCGCCCCGGCTCGCGGCCTCGGCCAGCGCGCCCAGCACGAAGGGGGCCCGGCCGCTGGCGGACACGCCCACCACCGAGTCGAGCGGTCCCACCTCCAGGTCCCGCAGCGCGGCGGCGCCCGCCTCGGCGTCGTCCTCCGCGCCCTCGACCGACCGGGTCAGCGCGTCGAGGCCGCCCGCGATCACACCCTGGACCAGGGACGGGTCGGTGCCGAACGTGGGCGGGCACTCGCTGGCGTCGAGCACGGCGAGGCGTCCGGACGTGCCGGCGCCGACGTACATGAGCCGTCCTCCCTCCGTCATCCGGTCGGAGATCGCGTCGATGGCGGCCGAGATCGACGGGATGGCCACCGCGACGGCGGCGGGCACGGCGGCGTCGGCCTGGTTCATCAGCCGGGCGACCCGCTCGGTCGGCAGCCGGTCGATCTGGCTGTAGCGGGGATCGCTCTGCTCGGTGGACAGCTCGGGTAGCGGATCAATCATGTCGCTAATTTCCACCCTCTACTTCTCTCTTGTAAATATCTTTCAGACAATGGGTTCATGCCGCATGTGAGAACCGGAGCCGAACGGCTGGCCGCGGATCCCGCCCTGGCGGGTGGCGCGCGACTGGGCCTGATCACCAACCCCACCGGGGTGCTGCCCGACCTGACTCCCACAGCCGACGCGCTGCTGGCCTCGGGGGTGCGGCTGACCGCGCTGTTCGGGCCCGAGCACGGCCTGCGCGGCACCGCGCAGGCGGCCGGCGCCGAGGGCGACGCCGTGGACGCGCGGACCGGGCTGCCCGCCTACGACACCTACGAGCTGTCCGGGCCGGCCCTGGACCGCGTTGTGGCGGCGTCCGGCGTGGACACGCTCGTCTTCGACATCGCCGACGTGGGCGCCCGCTTCTACACCTTCGTCTGGACCATGTACGACCTCATGGAGTCGGCCGCCCGCCTCGGCCTGCGGTTCGTGGTGCTCGACCGGCCCAACCCGCTGGGCGGGATCGTCGAGGAGGGCCCGCCGCTCGACCCCGCGTTCGCCAGCTTCGTGGGCCGCTTCCCGCTGCCGCTCAGGCACGGCAGGACCGTGGGGGAACTCGCCGTGCTGTTCGGCTTCGACGTGGACCTGACGGTCGTCGAGATGGAGGGCTGGCGGCGGGACATGACCCACGCCGAGACCGGCCTGCCCTGGGTGCTGCCCTCGGTCAACATGCCGACCCCGGACACCGCCCTGGTCTACCCGGGCACCGGGCTCATCGAGGGCACGAACTTCTCCGAAGGACGCGGCACCACCAGGCCGTTCGAGCTGATCGGGGCCCCGTACGCCGACGAGCGGCTCGCCCCGGCGCTGACCGCGCTGGGCCTGCCGGGAGTGCGGTTCAGGGAGACGTGGTTCACGCCCACGTTCCACAAGCACGCCGGCACCCCCGTACGCGGGGTGCAGCTCCACGTGCACGACCGCGACGCCTTCCGGCCGGTCCTGACGGGCCTGAGCCTGCTGCACGTGGCACGTTCCCTGTACCCCGGCGACCTGCGCTGGCAGGGCCCGGACCTGTTCATGGACCGCCTGTGGGGCTCCGGCACCCTGACCAGGTGCCTGGAGGCCGGCGAGGACCCGCGCGAGCTCTGCCCGCCACCGGGCCGCCCCCGGGGACCGCTGCTCTACCCGTGAGATCATCACGCCAGATCGCGCCGGTAGAGCCAGAAGACGCGCTCCGCCCGCGCGCCCACCGCGCGCGAGTAGAACCGCAGCGGCCCCACCCATCCGATCTGGGCCTCGGCCTGGCCGGCGGCCCGCTGCTCGGCCAGGCACCTGCGCAGCAGCACCCGGCCCAGGCCCAGGCCGCGCGCGTCCGGGGCGGTGCCCATGGGGCCGAACCAGGACGGCCGCGCCCCCCAGGCGGCGAACCCCAGGACGCGCCCGTCGCGCTCGGCGTAGTGCAGCCCGGTCGCGTTGAGCGCCTCCCAGGCCCACCGCTCGTTCCAGTGCTCCCCGACGAACGCGGCCACCCGCTCCCGGTCCCCGCCGGCGGGCGTACCCGGAGAAGCGGGGCCGGCCGACCGCACGGAGACACCCGCCCGCTCCAGGCGCGCCAGGTCGTCCTCGACGGACAGGTCCACGCCCAGGTCGGCCGTCATGTTCCAGGCCACGTGGTAACGCTCGTAGCCCAGGCTCTCGGCCAGGCAGGCGGCGGCGGTGTAGCGCACGTCGATGCCGGGCCAGGCGTAACAGGGCGGATTCCCGGCGAACCGGGCCTGCCGCGCGCCCTCGGCGCGCAGCCACTCCTCGGCCGCGCGCACCAGCGCCCGGCCCCGCCCCTCGCCCCTCGCCTCGGGACGCACGGCCAGCAGGTCGATGTGCCCGACGCCCGGATCCTTGCCGGACATCGAGGCCATCACCACGCCGCCGGGCACGGCCAGGGCCGTCCAGCGCCGCCCGGACGGAGGCCGCGACAGGCGTCCGACCAGGGCCGCCGCCTCCCCGGCGTCCAGCGTCAGCGCGGCCTCGGCGATCCCGGCCGCCTCCGCGAGCTCCGCCGCCCCGACGACCGCCATCACACCTCGCTCATCGGGCGGGCGATCACGTCGCGCCGCGCGGGGTGGAAGCACGCGTGCTCCTGCGGCGCGCCGGTCGTGATCTGCAGCAGCGGGCGCTCGCTCGCGCACCGCTCGTCCCGGAAGGGGCAGCGGCGGGCGAACAGGCAGCCCTCGTCCGACTGGCTCTCGTCCAGGGACTCCAGCGGCACCACCGGCTGCTCGCCCGGCCGCTCCAGGCCGTGCAGCACCGGGATGGCCGACAGCAGCGACTGCGTGTACGGGTGCACCGGGTCGGCGATGATCGTGTCCACCGGCCCGCGCTCGACGACCTGGCCGCGGTAGATGACGTACAGCTCGCCGTCGGCGCCGATGTAGCGGGCCGTGGCCACGTCGTGCGTGATGAACAGCACGCTCACGCCCAGCCGCTCGCGCAGGTCCTTCAGCAGCGCCAGGATGCCCAGCCGGAGCGAGACGTCGATCATCGAGACCGCCTCGTCGGCGACCAGCATCTCCGGGTCCACGGTCAGCGCGCGGGCGATGACCACGCGCTGGCGCATGCCGCCGGAGAGCTGGTGCGGGTAACGCGCCAGCACCGTGCCCGGGTCCAGCCCCACCAGCGTCAGCACCTCGGCCGCCCGCTCCTCCATCCACTGCCGCGAGCGCCCGGTCTGCTTGGCGCGCAGGGCCAGCGGGGCGTGCAGGGTCTGGTGGACGGTCCTGGTCGGGTTCAGCGCCGAGTACGGGTCCTGGTGGATCATCTGGATCTTGCGGAAGTGCGGCTGGCGCTGCTTGGTCGTGAGCGCCGACATCGGCTCGCCGCCGATCGCGATCTCGCCCTCGTCGTACGACTCCAGCCCCGCGATGATCCGCCCCAGCGTCGTCTTCCCGCACCCGGACTCGCCGATGAACGAGGCCGCGCCGCCCTTGGGGATGGAGAAGTCCACGCCCCGCAGCGCCCGCACCTCGCGGGCCCCGAGCAGCTTGCCGCGCTGCTTGAAGGTCTTGACGACCCCGGTACCGGTGATCATGCGTGCTCCTTGTCCAGCGTGCCCGGCTCCGCGACCGGCGCGGTCACGGCGTGGCAGGCGACGATCCGGGGACCGTCGGCGGTGGGCTCGGGATCCACGGTGTCGCACACGTCCATGCGCGACGGGCAGCGCTCCCTGAACACGCAGCCCTCCTTCGGCACGGTGGCCAGCGCCGGCGGCCGGCCCGGCAGCGCCCGCGCCTCGTCGATGTCGCCGACGAGACGGGGGATGGCCTTGATCAGCCCTTGGGTGTACGGATGCCGGGGCGCGCCCAGCACCTCCCTGGTGGGCCCCTGCTCGACCAGCCGGCCGCCGTACATGACGGCCAGCCGGTCGGCCACCTCGGCCACCACGCCGATGTCGTGCGTGATGACCAGCGTGGTCAGGCCGCGCTCCGCGTGCACCTCGCGGACGATCTTCAGGATGTTCGCCTGGGTGATCATGTCGAGCGCCGTCGTGGGCTCGTCCAGGACGACCAGGTGGGCGTTGAGCACCAGCGCCAGCATGATGCCGACGCGCTGGCGCATGCCGCCGGACAGCTCGTGCTGGTGCGAGTCGAGCACCCGGGCGCCGTCCAGGCCCATCCGGCCCAGCAGCTCCCTGGCCTCGCGCACCAGGCCGCGCAGGTCGTCCACGCCGTGCGAGCGGCCCAGGTCCAGCAACTGCTTGCCCACCGTCTTGAGCGGGTTGAGCGAGTTCTGGGCGGCCTGGAAGACGTACCCGATGTGCTTGCCGCGGGCCTTGCGGAGCTGCTCGCCCCGCAGGCCGGTGACGTCGCCGAGCCCGTCGATCTCGACGCTGCCCGCCGCGATCCTGCCGGGCGGCTGCACGGCGTTGAGCAGCGACAGCGCCAGCGTCGACTTGCCCGAGCCCGACTCGCCGACGATGCCGGTGATCGAACCGGGCTCCAGCCTCAGGCTGACACCTCGGACGGCGGGCAGCTCGCCCGCGGGGGTCTTGTAGACGACCGTCAGGCCGTCGATGCGCACTCCCGGCGCTTGATTGGCCACGTGTCCTACTCCTCCCGCAGCCGGGGGTTGAAGATCTCGTCCATGGCGTCCACCACCAGGACGATGCCGAGCGTCAGCAACAGGATCGCCAGCAGCGGAGCCAGCAGGTAGCCGAGCGCGGACGGGGTGATCATGGCGCCGGCCTGGAAGACGGCCAGGTTCAGCATGACGCCCCAGTTGTCCGACTCGTACGGCAGCACGCCCAGGAAGAACAGTCCCACCTGCGCGTACACCGCGCCGGTGACCGAGATGAGCATGTTCATCGCGATGTACGGCGCCATGCTGGGCAGCAGTTCCCTGCCGATGATGTGCGTCGTGGACAGTCCCAGCCCGCGCGCCGCCTCGATGAAGCCCCGCTCGCGCAGCGACAGCGTCTGCGAGCGCACCGCCCGCGCCACGCCGCCCCAGCCGAGCAGACCCAGCACCAGGCCCATCTGGAGCGGGCTGCCGAACTGCCACACCGTCGCCAGCACCAGCAGCAGCGGCAGGCCGGGGATGGTGAGCTTCATGTCGGTCACCCGCATCAGGACGGTGTCCCAGCGGCCCCGCTTGAACCCGGAGAACAGGCCGATCCCGGTGCCGACGACGACCGTGATGAGCGCGGTCACCGCGGCGGTCAGCAGCACGTACCGGGAGCCGCTGATGACCAGCGAGAGCACGTCGCGCCCCTGCGGGTCGGTGCCGAACCAGTGCTCCCAGCTCGGTGGCTGGGTGATGGCGTTGGTGTCGCCGGGCAGGTGCTCGGGCAGCAGCATCGGCCCGACCACGGCCATCAGCACGAAACCGATGAGGATCAGCACACCGGCCATCCGGCTGGGCTTGCGCCGCATCACCCGCCACACGCCGCGCCAGAAGTTGCGCCGCATGGTCGAGGAGGCCGACGCGGCCTCCGGCACGAGCGTGGCGCTCATGACGCCCCCTCTCCGCCGCGGACCCTCGGGTCGATCACGGTGTAGAACAGGTCGGCCACGATGTTGGCGACGATGGTGGCGGCCGTGATCAGCAGGAAGGCGCCGCTCATCAGAGCGTAGTCACGATCCTGGACGCTGCCGATGAGCAGCCAGCCGAGCCCCGGGTAGTTGAAGATCTTCTCGATGAACACCGCCCCGCCGAGCAGCAGGCCCAGTGACAGGGCCAGCAGCGTGAACAGCGGCAGGATCGCGTTGCGCGCGATGTAGCGGAAGACGATCGAGCGCTTCACGCCGCGCAGTTCGGCCGCGAGGATGAAGTCGTCGCCGAGCACGGTGACCACGCTGGACTTCATCGCCAGGATCCAGCCGCCGTACGCCGACAGCGCGTACGTCAGGACCGGCAGGACGGCGTGCTCGGCCAGTGAGCCGAGGTAGCCGGCGTTGAAGCCGGGTTCGAACAGGATGTCCACCGACCCGTCGGCGGGCAGGATCGGGATCAGCGTCGCGAAGATCACCACGAGCAGCATCGCCAGGACGTACTGCGGGATGCCGTGCAGCAGCGAACCGGAGATGGCCAGGGCGTCGCCCAGCTTGCCGGTGCGCTTGATGGCCGCGAAGACGCCGAGGATGATCCCGACGAGGAAGCTGAGCAGCGTGCCCGCCAGCACCGGTAGAACGGTCCACTTGGCGGCCTCGCCCAGCACCTCCAGCACGGGCGTGCCCGGCCTGGTGACGGAGACGCCGAGGTCGAGGCGGAACAGGCCCGACAGGTAGTCGGTGTACTGCTGCCACATCGAGCCGTCCGGCTGGAAGCCGTACAGGACCTTCACGGCCTGCTTGGCCGCCTCCGGCGACATGCCTCCTTCGATGAGCTTCTCGTACCGGGCGGCCATGGGGTCGCCGGGGATGTTGTTGACGATGAAGAAGGTGATCGTCGCAACTACGAGGATCATGACGAGCCCGCGGGCCAGGTGGCCCGCGAGTCGCCGTGTGATGAGCGTCATAGGCTACTGCTTCGCCTTGATCAGACCTTGCTGGATCCACACACCGGACATGAGCACATTGCCACCTCCGCGCAGGAGCTCGTCGTCGTGCGGCCAGCCGGTGAACCGGTTGTTGTTGACGAACTGGGTGTTGACGTAGTCCCAGAGCTGGATGACCGGCAGGTCCTGGTTGGCGGCCAGGGCGAGCTGGGCCATGATCGGCTTGGCCTCCTCGGCGCCGACCGAGTTCAGCTTGCCGGTCAGCTCACCGGGGTTGACCTTCTCGCCGCCGACCTCGATCTCCTCGGAGCCGCCCATCCAGTTGCCGTTCTTGCCGGCCGCGGAGTGCGACACCTTGTTGCCGACGTTCGTCCAGCCGTTGGAGGCGCCGTAGAGGCGCTGGAAGATGTCGTACGGCGCGGGGCCGAGCGCCATCAGCCAGAAGCCGACGTCGTACTTGCCGGCCGCCAGCTCCTGCAGGTACAGCGGGTAGTCGGCGGTCGTGACGACCTCGGCGTCCACGCCGGCCGT
This sequence comes from Nonomuraea sp. MG754425, assembly GCF_021699195.1. Lineage (GTDB taxonomy): Bacteria > Actinomycetota > Actinomycetes > Streptosporangiales > Streptosporangiaceae > Nonomuraea. The sequence continues at coordinate 8,058 of NZ_SSXE01000148.1, forward strand.
GACGAGCTGGCTCTTGATGTTCTCCTGGGCCGCCAGCCAGTCGGAGAAGCCGGAGGGCGCGTGCATGGAGACCTTCCACGCCGAGCCGTCGGCCAGCGTCCACTTGCCGTCCTTCTTGGCCAGGCCGGCCTTCTTGAACTCCTCCTCGGCCTTGGCCACGTCCGGCTTGTACGGCTCGAGCTGCGGCACCGTCTCCGGGATCCACGCCTGCGCGGCCTTCTGGTGGATGCCGCTGGTCGTGGCGGCCGCCGTGCCGCCCTCGGGCGAGGCGACCTTGGTGACCTGCTCGCGGTCGATGAGGTAGGCCAGGCCGCGGCGCACGTGCACGTTGTCGTACGGCTTCTTGGACTGGTTGAAGGCCATGCCGACGGCGACGGGGGAGTAGCCCCTGATGACCTCGTTGCCGGAGGCCGCCTCGATGCGCTTCATCACGTCACTCGGGGTGGCGGTGAAGCCGGCCTGGTCGAGCTTGCCCTGCGTGAGGTAGTTCCAGATCTGCTCGTTGCCGGTGTAGTTGAGGAACTTCACCTGCGCGGGCGCGACGTTCGCGGCGTTGAAGAAGTTCTTGTTCTTGACCAGCAGCGCCTCGGACGGGTTGACCCGCTCCAGCACGAACGGACCGGCGGAGACGTCCTTGGGCGGGGCGAAGGCGATGACCTTCTCGCCCAGGGCGGTGACCTCCTCGCGGGCCTTCTCGGCGTCGCCGCCCTCGCCGCGCGCGCTCTTCAGCTTGTCCCAGAAGTCGGTGGGCAGCACGCTGCTCCACACGTGCGCGGGCAGGACGGTGGTGTCGAGCACGCCGCGGGCGAACTTCGGGCTCGGGTTGGCCATGTCCTGGGTGATCTTCAGGGTCTGCGGGTCGACGACCTCGACGTCCGCCGCCGCGCCGGCCGCGCCGGGCGTGATCGAGAAGGCCGTGCTGCCCTGCGTGTAGGCGATGCCGATGGACATTCTGACGTCGTCGGCCGTGACCGGCTGTCCGTCGGACCACTTGGCGTTCGGCTGGAGTTTCAGCGTGATCGACGAGTTGTCGGGCGCGATCTCCCAGCTCGCCGCGATGCCGGGTGTGGCCTGGTTCGGGTCGGTCAGGTGGTTCTTGACCCAGGCGATCCGCATCGCGTTGTAACCCACGAAGGAGTTGCCCTTGGGGTTGTACGGGTTGGCCGGCGCCGTTGCTTCGAGACCTGGCCTGGTCACGTCAATCGTGGTGAAGAGCCCGCCGCCGCCGCCACCGCCGCCGCCGCCCGAGCCGGGTGTGTTGGTCGAACCACCGCTGCACGCCGCAGTCGTGGTGGCAAGGCCCAGCAACGCCACTACCGCTGCCAGTCGCTTCATTTGCCGCTCCGGGGGATGTCTCTAGGGATTGAGCCGGACATTACGATCGCGCCATGCGAGCGTCAATAATCTCCAGATGTTGTGAGGCTAATGTAACTTTCCTTCATCAGTGTACGAACCGGTGCTAATCGCCACCAAGTTTTACCTCAGTCCATGATCAGGACGGCTGCCCCGCTGACCCGGTCGGCCGCCAGGTCACCCAGCGCCCGGTCGGCCTCGTCGAAGGCGTACGGGGCCGTCGTCACGCGCGGCGGGCGCGCCAGCGCCAGCTTCAGATAGGCCCGGCCGTCGGCCCGTGTGTTGGCGGTCACGCTGCGTAGCGTGCGCTCCTGGAACAGGTGCCGCTCGTAGTTCAGCACCGGGATGTCGGTCAGGTGGATGCCCGCCACGGCCAGCGTCCCGCCCCTGTCCAGGGCCTCCAGCGCCGGCGGCACCAGCTCGCCCACGGGCGCGAACAGGATGGCCGCGTCCAGCGGCTCAGGCGGCCGGTCCCCGGCCGAGGCCGCCCCCAGCTCCAGGGCCAGCCGCCGCGAGGCGGCCGACCTGGAGACCGCGTGCACGGTCGCGCCCTGGGCGATGGCGGCCTGCGCCGTCAGGTGGGCCGAGGCACCGAACCCGTAGATCCCCAGCCGCCCGCCCTGCGGCAGATCACACCTGGACAGCGCCCGGTAGCCGATGATCCCCGCGCACAGCAGCGGCGCCAGCTCCACGGCCGGCCGGTCGGAGGGCAGGGGGTAGACGTAGTCCGCGGGCGCGACGACGTACTCGGCGTACCCGCCGTCGGCGTCCCAGCCGGTGTAGGTCGAGCGGGGGCACAGGTTCTCCATGCCCCGGCGGCAGTACCGGCACGTGCCGCAGGTGGAGCGCAGCCAGGCCACGCCCACCCGCTCGCCGGTGCCCTCGACCCGGCCGACCACCTGGTGGCCGGGGGAGGTGCGGGGCCGCCGCGGGGCCAGGTCCCCCTCCGCCAGGTGCAGGTCCGTCCGGCACACCCCGCACACCTCGACCTTCACCAGCACCTCACCCGGACCGGGCCGCGGCACGTCCCGCTCGACCAGCCTCAGCGGCCCGGACGCCATCGGCCCCGGCCGGTCCACCACCCAGGCGCGCATGTCAGGCCGACAGCCGGGAGAACGCCAGTTCGGCGTAGAGCGCGGTGCCGTCGGGCAGCACCGAGTCGTCGAAGACGGCCTCGGGCGAGTGGTTGTACGGCGCCGTCGCCGGGTCCCGGTCGGGCGCGCAGGCCCCCAGGAACGCGAACGCGCCCGGCACGTGCTCCAGCACGTACGAGAAGTCCTCCGAGCCCATCACCGGCTGCGGCGCGACGAAGTAGCGGCCGGGCCCGAACAGCTCGCCGGCCGTCCTGCCCAGGAACTCCGCCTCGGAGCCGTCGTTGACGGTCACCGGGTAGCCCGTGGTGAACGACGGCTCCACCTCCAGCCCGTGCGCCGCCGCGACGCCCTGCACGACCTCCACCAGCCGCCGCATGGCCAGCGCCCGGTTCTCCTTGCTGAAGGTCCGCAGCGTCGCCTCGAACCTGGCCTCGTCCGGGATCACGTTGTCGGCCGACCCGGCGTGGAAGCTGCCCACCGTCACCACGACCGGGTCGAACACGTCGAACGACCTGGTCACCATCGTCTGCATCGCCGTCACCATCTCGCAGCCCGCCTGGATCGGGTCCAGCGAGCGGTGCGGGCTCGAACCGTGCCCGCCGCGCCCCCGCACCGTCACGCAGAACGTGTCGGCCGCCGCCATCAGCGGCCCGGACCGGGACGCGAACAGCCCCCGCGGCAACATCGCCGACACCACGTGCAGGCCGTAGGCCGCCACCGGACGCGCGCCCGCGGCCTCCAGCACGCCCTCCTCGATCATGTGCCGGGCCCCGTAGTGCCCCTCCTCGCCCGGCTGGAACATGAAGATCACATCGCCGGCCAGCTCCTCGCGCCGCGCGCTCAGCAGGTGCGCCGCCCCCGCCAGCATGGCGGTGTGCAGGTCGTGCCCGCAGGCGTGCATCTGGCCGGGCAACTGGGAGACGTAGGGCAGGTCGTTCTTCTCGGTCACGGGCAGGGCGTCCATGTCGCCCCGCAGCAGCACCGCGGGGCCCGGCCGGCCGCCGCGCAGCACCGCGGTGACCGAACTCGCCGCCGTGCCCGTCTTGATCTCCAACGGCAGGCCCTCCAGCGCCGCGAGCACCTTCTCCTGGGTGCGCGGCAGGTGCAGGCCCAGCTCGGGCGTGGTGTGCAACGAGTGCCGCAGACGGACCAGTTCGTCCCGCATGTCCTGGGCGGATTCAATGAACGACATGAGGAACATTTGTTCATGTGCCGGGCGGGAAGTCGATAAGGCGCGCTCGGTACGATGACCACGTGACTCAGCGTAAGCGGATCGACTCCTGGTTGTCCGACATGGACGGCGTGCTCGTCCACGAAGGACGACCGGTCCCAGGTGCGGACGAATTCATCAAGCGGCTCAGCGAGTCCGGCAAGAAGTTCCGGGTCCTGACCAACAACTCGATCTACACCCAGCGCGATCTCTCGGTGCGTCTGGCGGGCGCGGGCCTCGCCGTGCCGCCCGAGTCCATCTGGACCTCCGCCCTGGCCACCGCCCAGTTCCTCGACGACCAGCGGTCCGGCGGCTCGGCGTACGTGATCGGCGAGGCGGGCCTGACCACGGCCCTGCACGAGGTCGGCTACGTGCTGACCGACCTCGGCCCCGACTACGTGGTGCTCGGCGAGACCCGGACCTACAGCTTCACCCAGATCACCCGCGCGATCCGGCTCATCGAGGGCGGCGCCCGCTTCATCGCCACCAACCCCGACCCGATCGGCCCCTCCACCGAAGGATCCCTGCCGGCCTGCGGCGCCGTGGCCGCCATGATCACCAAGGCCACCGGCGTCGAGCCTTACTTCGTCGGCAAGCCCAACCCGCGCATGATGCGCAGCGCGCTCAACGAGATCGAGGCCCACAGCGAGACCACGGCCATGATCGGCGACCGCATGGACACCGACATCATCTCGGGCATGGAGGCCGGGCTGTTCACCATCCTCGTGCTCACCGGCGTCACCCAGCGCCACGAGATCGACCGCTTCCCCTACCGGCCCTCCCTGGTCGTCGACTCGGTCGCGGACCTGATCGACCTCATCTGACCCGCCCCGCGAACCTGACGCCCCCTGACAGGTACGAATGGCAGGGTGAGGCCCATGACCCGCGTCTACCTGGAGATCGGCCCCAAGAAGGTGTTCGCCTGCTCGCTCGACTGGCCCGGCTGGTGCCGGATCGACCGGAGCGAGGAGGCGGCCCTCGACCGGCTCATGGACTACGTCCCCCGCTACCGCGTGATCGCCGAGCGGGCCGGGACGGTGTTCGAGCCGGACGACCCCGTGGTCGTGGCCACGGTGCCAGGGCGGGCGACGACCGACTTCGGCGTGCCGTACCAGGTGCCGGACCTGGATCTGGAGCCGCTGCCCGGCCCCGAGGCCGAGCGCTCGGTGGCCCTGCTGCGCGCCGCCTGGGAGCTGTTCGACGAGGTGGCCGCCGTCTCCCCGGAGGAACTGCGCAAGGGCCCGCGCGGCGGCGGCCGGGACCTGACGAAGATCGTGGCGCACGTCTCGGAGGCCGAGCGCTCGTACGCCAGGATGGTCGGCGTGCGGCACGGGCCGTACCGGTCGCCGGGGGACCGGGAAGCGATGCGGGCCGAACTGGCGCAGGTGCTCGCCCGCCCCTGGGAGCCGCCGCCGGTCACGAAGTGGCCGCCCCGGTACGCGCTGCGGCGCACCGTCTGGCACGTCGTCGACCACCTGTGGGAGATCGAGGACCGCCGCTAGCCGGGTAGAGGTTTCTTCCACCGGCTCGCGCTGGCTCTCGCCCCATTTCGGGTGGTCGGACGGGGGATGCGGCCCCGATTCCGGCCGCCTGTGGTGGAAAGAACCACACCCCCGCTTTTCCTCCTGCTCGCGTCGGCCCTTGACTGCCTGCGACCATGTGTTGACGGTAGGCGTACGGCGAGTAAAGGCGGGCGTGCGTGGACATACGGGCGGAGATCCTCGACCTGAAACTCCGGGTCGACGATCTCGAGACCGCCACGGAGCGGGTCAAGGAGTCGAAGGAGCAGGAGGAGCTCCTGCGCGAGGTCATCGCGCGAGCCAAGAAGCTGCAGACCGAGATGGCGGCCCTGCGGATCGAGCTCGCCGAGGCCCGCACCGGGCTCGGGGAGGAGGTCGCGGCGGTCGGCACCGAGGTCGAGGGAGTCAGGAGGGCGGTGTCGCAGCCGCCGGCCCGGCCGGGCGGTGGGCCGGACGACGAGAGCGACGTGCGCGCGGAGATCGCCGTCGAGTTCGCGGTGATCCGCACGGAGATCGAGCACGAGTTCAACTTCCTCCGGTCCGAGGTCATGGACCTGGCCATCAAGCTCGACCGCCTGATGACCGACAAGGACTGACCCGGCAGACTGACGGGCTCGGACGGCCGCGCGGAGGGGGCGCGGACGTTCGAAGGGGCCGCGCGGGCGTGCGGAGAGGTCGCGGGCCCGCGAAGTGCCGTGCGCCCGTTCGGAGGCGTCGCCGGCCTGCGAAGGGCCGTGCGGGGGGCCGAGGGTGGTGACGGTGTTCGGTCAGAGGGAGAGGGCCGGTTCCATCAGTTTCGCCGGGCAGAGCTGGCGGATCACGTCGCGCACCTGGGCGCGCAGGTCGGCGGCGGCCAGACGGCCGTCCTCGCCGAAGTGCGGGTAGTTGGGCGCGATCACCAGCTCGGCCCCCATCACGACCGCGCCCGCCCCCAGGAGCTGCTTGTACAGCTCCGCCTGGGCCCACATGGCCCCGCAGGCCCGCGCGCTCGCGCTCATCACCGCCACGTGCTTGCCCGGCAGGCACGCCAGCGCCGACAGCCAGTCCAGCGCGTAGGTCAGCTCCATCGGCAGCAGGCTGTGCTCCGGGGCCGTCAGCAGGATCGCGTCGCCGCCGGTGACCAGCGTGACCAGCTCCCGCACGGGAGCCGGGACGGGCCCGGGGTGGCAGGCGGTGATCTCGTCCAGACCCCGCCACACCTCGAAGCCGACGCCGGGCGGCAGCTCGCCGCCCGCCGAGTCGAGCAATCGGGTGATGAATGACCCCGCGTGGAGACTGGCGGCAATCCCGATGATTTTCACCCTATGCTCCCCAGGGGTTCCAGTAGTTACCGAGAACCTGCCCGATGTACCGGATGTCCAAGACCAGCTCCGGGTCAAGAGGCGCACAGGCTTCGCCGTCCGAGGGAGTGTCGCGCACCCGCCGCGACACCCGTGCCGCACCGCCCGGCGGGGGCGTCCGCTCGCCTGGACGGTCTGCTTCTCATCCCCGGCGAACGATGAACGCGCCCGAATGGCCATTCTTCCCAAATGAACTCATTGGCGAGGCGTTGAGCCTGCTTTGAATTGGTCGGAGAAATCCACGATAGGCTTCATTGTTAATCCGCAAGGCCCGCCCCTGCGACAAGAGCAGTGAGGGGGAATCGCAATGTCGAAGCCCAAGGCCGGTCTGAACGCGATCCCCGCCGCATTTCTCATGTTCGCCGGGCAACCGCCCGTGTTCGCGGACGCGGCCGGCGAACGTGACCGGGGTCCCGACACCTGGATCACCAACCCGATCACCGGCGGACAGCTCTTCGTCGCCATATCTGACGGATGTCGCTTCAACATCGAGAACCCTGAGTGCGTCCTCGGCTCACGCGTTCGGCTGGGTGCTCGGATCGGCGGAAACTACAGCGCCTTCTTCTTCGAGACCCCGCCCGGCGGCGGCGCGGACCAGATCAAATGGACCAGTCTGAACGGCACGAAATGCCTGGATGTGGCACGTGACGGTAAGGCCAACGGCACCCCCGTGGTCCTGTGGGGTTGTCATGGAGGCCCCAACCAGCAGTGGCAGACGCAGGCGTTCTACAAGGGCCCTCACAAGGGTTTCAAAATTCTCGTGAGCGTCAGCAGCGGCAAATGTCTCGACGTCGAAAACCCGGCTTACCCGGGCTGGCCGCGTCCGGACGCTCCGCTGCAGATATGGGACTGCTTCCATCCCACCGAGCTTCGGAAGGCGGCGAACCGCGTCAACCAGGTCTGGGAATACCGGCAAAGGTAGCGCTCCGCCGGCGAGACGAAGCGGGCGAACGGCGACGCGGGTGGAAATGCCGCGGGGTCGCTCGCCGCCCCGCCGCCGCGCGTCGCGGCGGGGCCGGTGGCGTCCCGTGAACGGCAGGCGCGGGGCTACTGGCGGGCCGCGGCGCGGGCCCGGCGCTCCTCGCGGCGCTCCACGAACTTGGCGGCCGTGACGTCGGTCCGCTGCAGGAACTCCGAGAGCTCGTCGCGGGCCTTCTCGCCGTCCGCGTCCAGCCCGGTCTTGTCGAACACCGACCACTGCCGCAGCACCGGCATGAGGACGTCGTCCAGGTGCAGGCGCAGGTCGTAGATGCCCTCGTTCGCGATGATCAGGGCCTTGCGGGCGAAGCCGTCCATGCCCTGTCCGGGCATCTGGAACGTGGTCACCACGTCGGTCACCGCGCGCATGGTCTGGTTCGGGTCGAGTTCGAAGGCCGCCTTGAGCAGGTTGCGGTAGAAGAGCATGTGCAGGTTCTCGTCGGCGGCGATCCTGGTGAGCAGCCGCTCGCAGCCCTCGTCGCCGGAGGCCCGGCCGGTGTTGCGGTGCGCGATGCGGGTGGCCAGCTCCTGGAAGGAGACGTAGGCGAGCTGCTGGAGCATGGTGCCGTACTCGGTGGTGAAGCCGCTCTCCATGTGCTTCATCCGGGCCCGCTCCAGGGCCACGGGATCGACCGCGCGCATGACGGTCAGGTAGTCGCGCAGGGCGGTGCCGTGCCGGTCCTCCTCCGCGGTCCAGCGGTGCACCCAGGTGCCCCAGGCTCCGTCGCGGCCGAAGGTGGAGGCGATCTCGTGGTGGTAGCTGGGGAGGTTGTCCTCGGTGAGGAGGTTGACGATGAGCGATACGCGGGCCGCCTCGGGGATCTTGGAGTCCCCCTCCTGCCACGCCTCGCCCCCGTAGATGCCGTCGAAGTTACGGCCTTCGCTCCACGGGATGTACTCGTGCGGGAACCACTCCTTGGCCATCTTCTCGTGCCGGTTGAGCTCCACCGCCACGACAGGCTCGAGCTCGTGGAGCAGCTCCGTCTGAGTCATCGCCATAAAAGATCTTCTCCTTCAGGTTACGGTACCGTAGGTTAGGCTACCCGAAGGACATAGCGGTCAAATAAGGTATGGGTATGCGACCCAGTGTCCGCGGTGTCCTGCTCGACCATGAGGAGCGCCTGGTGCTCTTCCGGCGTACCGTACCCGGCCGTGCCCGCTACTGGAGCGTTCCCGGCGGCCACGTGGAACCCGAGGACGACTCCCTGGAGGACACCCTGCACCGCGAGCTGCTGGAGGAACTGGGGGCGACGGTCTCCGACGTGACGTTCCTGGTGACCGTGTCGTACCCGTGGCAGGGCGAGGTCAAGACGCAGCACGTCTTCGGCTGCCGGCTGGTGTCCATGGACCCGGAACTGCGGCACGGGCCCGAGTTCGAGGACCCGTCACGAGGGCTGTACGAGGTCGAGCGGGTGCCGCTGCGGCGCACCGAGATCTCCGCCCGCAACCTGGTGCCGGAGGCGGTGGCCGGCTACCTGTCCGCCAACATCACGGACCTGCCCCGCCTCATCGGCTGACGGGAGCCACCGGGTCAGGGGTCGCGGCGCAGGCGCTTGACGTCCGAGCGGTGCTTCTTGGCGGAGATCCGGCGCTCGACCGCGCCCCGGCTCGGCTTGGTGGGCCGCCGCCGCTTGGGCGGCGGCGCGACGGCCTCGCGCAGCCGTTGCGCCAGGCGGTGCGCGGCGGCCTCCCGGTTGCGCAACTGGGAGCGGTACTCGGACGCGGCGATCGTGATGACGGACGACCCCAGCCGCTCCAGGGCGCGCGCCTTGAGCAGGGGCGGCAGCGCCGTGCTCGCGGCCACGTCGAACGTCAGCTCCACCCGGCTGTCGGTGGTGTTGACCCCCTGACCGCCCGGGCCCGACGAACGGGAGAATCGCCAGACGAGCTCGATGTCGGGGATGACGATCGAGTCGTTGACGACCAGCGGGCCGGGCATGCGCGGAACTCCTGTCCTCGAAACGACGCGTTGTTGGGAATGTCACCGTACCTGGCTGGTATATGTCGCCCGCAATCGCATTTTCCGCACCGGGCCCGGCGGTTGACGGCCGCCGGAGACCGGCGTATGCAGATATGCGGCCAACGAGATCACGGGGAGGCGCGGTGGCCGGCATCGTCGGCGTGCACGGGATCGGCAAGTACAACTACTACCTGGAGGCGGGCGGGTCCGCGGTGGGGGCGGCCGAGGCCATGCGCCGCAAGTGGGACCGCTACTTACACCTGGGGCTCGGCGGCGAGCAACGGCCGTACTTCGCCGAGATCGCCTACTTCTCCCACCTCCTGAACGACGGCCGCCCCGGCGACGAAGTGCCGAAGAAGGCCGCCGCCATGGAGCTCCAGAGCCAGCAGGTGCTGGCCGACTGGGCGCGGCAACTCGGCGTGGGCGAGCACGTCACGGGGGCGCTCAAGTCGCTGACCGGCTGGCTGCTGGAGCGGCTGGACACCAGGTCGGCGGCGTTCGCCAAGCTGTTCGCGCCCGAGGTGGCGGCCTACCTCACCGACCAGGCCAGGCGGGAGAAGTCCCGGCAGGCGGTGGCCGAGTGCATCAGGAAGAACCGGCCGAGGGTGGTCATCGCCCACTCGCTCGGCAGCGTGGTCACCTACGAGGCGCTGTGGGCCAACCCCGACCTCAAGGTGGACCTGCTGCTGACCCTCGGCAGCCCCCTGGGCATGCGCAACGTGATCTTCGAACGGCTCCTGCCCGCCCCCGTCAACGGCCGCGGCGAGCGTCCCAGGGGCGTCGGCCGCTGGGTGAACATCGCCGACAAGGACGACATCGCCGCCATCCCGCCCGCCCTGGCCGCCAGCTTCACCGGCGTGGACGTCGAGCAGCTCGTCAACCTCGACTGGATCGACTTCCACACCGTCCGGAAGTATCTGGGCTGCCCGGCGCTCGACCCGCATCTGCGACCATTCCTGGCATGACGTGGATAGTCTTCGACTACGGCGGCGTGCTGTCGCTGCCCCAGCCCGAGTCCGACGCCGAGGCCATGGCGCGGGTCGTGGGAGCCGATCCGGCGGAGTTCGGCCGCGGTTACTGGGCACACCGGCTCGAGTTCGACCGGGGCAGCCTGACCCCGCACGCCTACTGGGCGGCCGTCCTCGGCCGGCCCGCCACGCAGAGCGAGGTGGCCCGGCTGGTCGCCATGGACGTCGCGAGCTGGGCCTACCCCGACCGCGGCACGGTCACCCTGCTCGACGAGCTCCTCGACGCCGGGCGTGACGTGGCGCTGCTGTCCAACGCGCCCGTGTGCGTCGGTGACGGCCTCGACCAACTGCCCTGGATCGCCGCCATCGGGCACCGCTTCTACAGCGGCAGGATGGGTCTGGTGAAGCCCGACAGGGAGATCTACGACGAACTCGCGCGCGGGCTCGGGGCCGACCCCGCCGAGATCGTCTTCATCGACGACCGTCCCGAGAACGTCGAGGGCGCCGAGCGCGCCGGGATGACCGGCGTGCGCTTCACCGGGGCCGCCGACCTGCGCGCGGCGCTGCCGCTCGCCGCTCCCTGACCAGGCCGCACAGGAGGGCGCGAGGCCGGTCGCACGCTGACCGACCCGTGCTGTTCACCCGCGCTTGACTCCGTTGTCACGGCGGAGTCAGCGCAGGTGGACATACCTGGGGACGTGGACCGCAGAGCCTTCCTGACAGCGGCGACAGCCGGCCTCCTCCTCCCGCAGCCCGCCGCCCCGGCGGCGGCCGCGTCCGCCTCCAGAACCCTCCGATCCGACCCGTTCACGCTGGGCGTGGCCTCCGGCGACCCCTCCACCGACGGCTTCGTCCTGTGGACCAGGCTGGCCGCCGACCCGCTCGGCGGCGACGGCCGCGGCGGCATGCCCTCCCGCGACGTGGAGGTGGACTGGCAGGTCGCCACGGACGAACGCTTCGCCAAGGTGGTCAGGTCCGGAACGGTCACCGCCAGGGCCCGCGACGCCCACAGCGTGCACGTCGAGCTGAACGGGCTGGAGCCGGGACGGGACTACTTCTACCGGTTCAGGAGCCAGGGCCGCCTCTCGCGGGCCGGACGCACCAGGACCACGCCGGTGGGGGAGACGCCGCTGGCGTTCGCGGTCGCCGCGTGCGCGCACTACGAGCACGGCTACTACACCGCCTACCGCCGCCTGGCCGAGCAGGAACCCGACCTGGTGGTCTTCCTCGGCGACTACATGTACGAGTACGGCCCCAGCGGCTACACCGCCCTGGCCGGCCGCGTCCGCACCCACACGCCGGGCAAGTGCCGCACCCTCGCCGACTACCGTCTGCGGCACGCCCAGTACAAGAGCGACCCCGACCTGCAGGCCGCGCACGCCGTCGCGCCCTGGCTGATGTCGTTCGACGACCACGAGGTGGAGAACAACTGGGCGGGCCGCGTCTCCAGCACCGGCGCGGGCGACTTCGAGCAGCGGCGCGCGCGGGCCTTCCGCGCGTACTACGAGAACATGCCGCTGCGCCGCGCCAGCCTCCAGGGGGCCGTGCTCAAGGTGAACCGGCGCGTCTCCTGGGGCACGCTGGCGCGCTTCCACCTGCTCGACACCCGGCAGTTCCGCGACGACCAGGCCTGCCTGGACGGGGTGCGCTCAGGCTGCGACGAACGGCTCGCACAGCGGCGCACGCTGCTCGGAGCCGACCAGTGGCGCTGGCTGGAGAGCGGCCTGAACGCCTCCACCACCCGCTGGAACCTGCTCGGCCAGCAGATCATGGTGGCCCAGCGCGACTTCAAGGTCGGGCCGGGCCGCGAGGTGAACCTGGACTCCTGGGACGGGTACGCGGCTGAGCGCACCCGGCTGCTGGACTCCCTGGCGGGCACGCCGAACCCCGTCGTGCTCACCGGCGACGCCCACATGCACCACCTGGCCGAGCTCAAGAAGGACTTCGACGACCCCGACTCGCCGGTGGTGGCCAGGGAACTGGTGGCCTCGTCGATCGCCAGCGACGGCGACGGGTACCGGGACCGCACGTGGATCTCCGAGGCGCTCCAGGAGAACCCGCACTTCTCCTACATCGACCAGCGGCGGGGCTACCTGATGGCGCGGCTCACCGGTGACGAGCTGTCGGTGGACTTCCGGACCCTCGACCACATCTCCCGCCGGGGTGCGCGGGCCAGGACCGCGCACCGCCTCACGATCCCGGCCGACACCGGCGCGTCGGCCGCGGCGCGGGCGGCGGCACCCCGCGTCGGCTGAGCGGATTCCCGCCGCGTTCAGGCACGCTCGCCCGGCTGAACGTCCGCTGGGAGCTTGCTGAGGATCCGCTCAACCCTTCTGTCCCATCTGGTGAGACCCGGCCGGACTCCGGATGGCAGATCTGCCGGAGTCCGGCCGGGCGGGCCGGTCCTGGTGGGCGGATGGTCCCGTACGGACCGGCCGGCTCAGGCGCGCGGGCGGCGGCTCCCGCCCGGCGTGGGGTCACGCCTCAGGCCAGCTCCCGTCGGGGAACTCGCCCGACGTGGTGCCCGACATGACCACCTGGTCCGTCTCGGCCAGCCCGGAGACGACCTCCACGTACTGGTCGCCGCGCACCCCGGTGCGGACGACCCTGGCCACGTCCTGGCCGCCGGAGCGGACGGTGACCACCTGGGTGCCGTCCGAGCGGTTGCGCACCGCCGTCGCCGGGACGTAGACGGCGTCCCTGGCCTGGTCCGTGGTGACCGTCACCGAGGCGCTCTGGCCCAGCATCAGCCCGGCCGGCGGCGCGTCGAAGGCCAGGGTGACCGGGTAGCGGACGAGCCGGCCGGACACGGTCGCGGTCGGCGCGATGGCCGTCACCGTCCCCTCGTACTGCTCGCCGTTCCTGGTGGCCAGGGTGATCCGGGCCTGCTGGCCGAGTTTGAGCCGGTTCACGTCGGACTCGGTGACCAGGGCGGAGACCTGGAGCTCGTCCAGGTCGCCGAGGCTGATGAAGGTTCCGGTGCCCGCGGTGTCGCCGGCCCGGCCGCCGACCGACAGGATCGTGCCGGCCGCGGGGGCCACGATGCGGGTGCCCCGCACGGCGTCGGCGGCCTCCTCCAGGGCGGCCTCGGCGCGGTCCACGTTCGCGGCGGCCTGCTCCTCGGTGCTCCCGCCCCTGGCGGCGCTCTGCCCGGTGCCGGGGTTCCCACCGGTCGCCGGGGCGCCGGTGCCGGTGCCGCCCTTCGTGCCGCCCCTTGTGTCGCAGGTGCTCTGGGACGGGCGGGCGCTGGTCGTGGGCTTGCCGCTCGCCGACGGCTTCGCGCTGGCGGAGGGCTTGGCAGCGGCCGTGGGACGGGCGGAGCCGGACGGATCGGCGTCCGCCGTGGGGGAGCCGGTGGCGGACGGCCCGCCGCCGTTCCCGTCGCCCCCGATCCCGGTCCCGCCGCCGGTCGGGGTGGCGGTGACCGTCGTGGTGACGGTGGTGACGACCGTGGCCGTGGCGGTCACCGTGACCGTCACCGTGGGCTGGGGTTCTGGGGTGGTCGTCGGGTCCGGCGTGGGTTCGGCCGTCGGGCCGGTGCCGGACCGCTCAGCGGACGGCCGGGCGGTCGGGCCGAGCACGCCGCCACCGGCCGCACCCTGGGCCGCACCCTGGGCCGCACCCGTGGAGTGGGGCGCGGGCACCCCGGTCACCACACCCGCCGGAGCCGCCGTGCCGGACGGGGACGGGGCAGGTGTCACCCCGGTCGCCTTGCCCGACGGGGACGGGGTCGCAGCCCGTGAGGTCGTGCCGGGGGTCGCGTCGCCACCCGCCGGGGCGCAGGTCGCGCCCGCGCCCCGCGACGACGTCCCGCCGCCGGTGCCGGCGGACGACGACGTCGAGGTCCCGCCGCCGGTTCCGGCCGACGACGGCGTCCCGCCGCCGGTCCCCGTGGAGGCGGACGTGCCGGCGCCCGAGGACGCCTGCTCCAGCGCCTCCTGGGCGGCGGCCAGATCGGCCTTGGCCGCCGTGTGCGCCTCGCGCGCCGCCCGTCCGTCGATCCTGGCCAGGACCTGGCCCTTCTTCACCTTGGCCCCGACCTTGACGTACACCTTGGTCAGCGTCCCCGAGGAGGCGAACGCCAGGTCCCTGCGCGAGCCGTCCACGGTGTTCCCCGCCGCGCTCACCGAGGCCGTGACCTGGCCGCGCGCGGCCGAGGCCAGCCGTGCCTGGACGGTGGGCGGGGTGTCGTCGCGCAGCGCCAGCGCGAGGCCGGAGCCGGCCACGAGCACGGCGAGGGCGAGCCCGCCCAGCGCGAAAGTCGGTCTCATGACCGCACATCCTGTCCCAGCAGTATCGCGCCAGCCTGCGAGCCCCCTCAGAGTTACCTGGGAGCCCCCGGGCGGCGGCGGGTTCCCAGCGGACGTTCAGCTTGCTCGCGGCTGCGGCGCAGCATCGTGTGCAAGGGTCCTCGCTCGTGAAGGTGTCGATGAGGCGCAGAGCGCTGATGACCAACGGAGCGCTCGTGCTGCTCCTGCTGGGCGGCGCCGGGCTCGCCTATGCGCAGCTCGGCACGGGACAGGCCGCCGGTGAGACCACCGTGCGCACGGTGAGCGCGAGCCGCGGCTCCGTGACCGCCTCGGTGTCCGCCTCGGGCGCGGTCGAGAGTTCCCGGTCCAGGGCGCTGTCGTTCGGTACGAGCGGGACCGTGGAGAAGATCTACGTCAAGGCCGGGGACAAGGTCGCCAAGGGCGACCTCCTGGCCAGGCTGGACGACTCCGCCGTCCAGGAGAGCCTGTCGGCGGCCAAGGCCACGTACGACAGCGCCGTCGCCGACGGGACCGGCACGGCCCAGCTCTACGCCGCCTACGTCAAGGCCCGCAACGCCTACCGGGAGGCCCAGCGCACGGTCGCGGCCACCGTGCTGAAGGCGCCGTTCAAGGCCACGGTCACGGCGGTGAACGGCTCGGTCGGCGGCACGGCGGCCGGCTCCGGGGCCGGCTCCGGTTCCGGTTCCGGTTCCAGCGGCGGCACGGGCGCGGCCGGGTCGTCCGGCTCGTCGGGCTCCTCCGGTTTCGTCGAGCTGGCCGACACCGCCAAGCTCCAGCTCGTCGGAACCTTCACCGAGTCGGACGTCGGCAAGCTCAAGCTGGGCCAGGAGGCCACGGTCACGTTCGACGCGCTGCCCGGCGTGACGGCCGCGGGCGAGGTCACCCAGATCGAACCGGTCGCCGCCACCAGCGACAACGTCGTGCAGTACCCGGTCACGGTCACCTTCACCAAGGTCCCCGCCCAGGTCAGGCTGGGCCAGACCGCCACCGTCGAGGTCGTGGTCGGCCAGGCCGAGGACGTCGTCACCGTCCCGTCCACGGCGATCGCCACCAGCGGCGGCCAGACCACGGTCACCGTGCTCAAGGACGGCCGGCAGACCAGGACGCCCGTCGAGGTCGGCGTGCGGGGCACGACCATGACCGAGATCAGGTCCGGCGTGTCGGAGGGCGACCAGATCGTGCCCCCGTCCACGACCGGCACCACGGGCACCGGCGGCGGGCAGCGCCAGTTCGGCGGCGGCGGAGGCTTCCCCGGCGGCGGCGGCATGCCCGGCGGCGGCCCTGGAGGCGGGCGATGACGGCCGCCGAGCCCGTACCGGTCCTGCGCGTGCGGAACCTGGTCAAGGAGTACGGCGAGGGCGACGCCAGGGTGCGCGCCCTGCGCGGCATCAGCCTGGACGTGCTGCGGGGCGACTTCGTCGCCATCATGGGAGCCTCCGGCTCCGGCAAGTCCACCCTCATGAACATCCTGGGCTGCCTCGACGTCCCGACCTCCGGCACGTACCTCATCGACGGCGCGGACGTCGGCCTGCTGGACGAGCACCAGCTCGCCGTCCTGCGCAACCGCAGGGTCGGGTTCGTCTTCCAGTCGTTCAACCTGATCCCGCGCATGAGCGCGCTGGCCAACGTGGAACTGCCGCTCGTGTACGGCGGCGTCGGCCAGGCCGAGCGGCGCGCGCGGGCACTGGCCGCGCTGGAGCAGGTCGGCCTGACCGACCGCGTGCACCACGAGCCCAACCAGCTCTCCGGCGGCCAGCAGCAGCGCGTGGCCGTGGCCAGAGCGCTGGTCACCGCGCCCGCGCTGCTGTTGGCCGACGAGCCGACCGGCAACCTCGACACCGCCTCGACCGGCGACGTCCTGGACATCATGGACCGGCTCAGCGCGTCCGGCCGCACGATCGTGCTGATCACGCACGAGGACGACGTGGCCGCGCACGCCAAGCGGGTGATCAGGCTGGTGGACGGCGAGATCGTCGAGGACCGCCGGCAGGCGCCGGTGGACGGCCCGCCGCCGCGGCTCCTGGACAAGGACAAGGCGGCCACGACGTGAACCAGATCGAGATCCTCCGCTTCGCCCTGCGCGGCCTGCTCGCCAACAAGATGCGCAGCGCGCTGACCACGCTCGGCATCCTCATCGGCGTGGCCGCCGTGATCATGCTGGTCGCGGTCGGTGAGGGCTCGTCGCAGAGCATCCAGCAGAACATCCAGCGGCTCGGCGCGAACACGCTCACCATCTCCCCGTCCTTCTCGGGCGGCGGGGGCGGGGGC
>NZ_SSXE01000149.1 GCF_021699195.1 Nonomuraea sp. MG754425
GGGGTGGTCAGTGGTCGGGGCCGGCGAACTGTTCGGCGGCGCGGCCGATGCGGGCGAGCCGGGCCAGGGCCGGGCGGGCGAGCACCTCGCCGATGTCGTGCAGGGCGACGATCAGCTCCTCCACCCCGTCGAGCGGCATGTCCGGCTCCCTGCTGAGCAGGATCCCCCGGTACTCCTCGGGCGAGACGGCCCCGCCGGGCAGCTCGATGCGATCGTCCTCCGCGCGGAACAGCACCGGGACGGAGGTGTCGAGGGCCAGCGCGAGCGCCGTCAGCTCCGCCGCCGTGAAGGAACGCTGCCCGCGTTCGGCCTGGTGGACGGCCTGCCGGCTCCACGATCTGTCGAGGTAGCGCCCCAGGGCCTCGCCCAGCTCGGTCAGCGACATGCGCCGTTCCGCGCGCAGCCGGGCGATCTGGCGTCCGATGGCCTCTTCCACCCGCATATCCCCACCCCATTCACGATGCCGGGCGACGACCTGCTGTCATTCTCCATGATGACACCGACAGCCAGCCATTGACGGCTGCGTGCCCGCGGCAGTAGTGTAAAGGCCCAGAGTTCCTCGTCAATGTAGTCGATGACATGAGTGATGGTGAGGCGCGACATGCAGGACATCGTCATTGAGGTGGTCGGACCGATCGGCGACTGCGCCGTGCTCAAGGTCGCCGGCGAGGTCGATGTGTTCACCGCGCCCAAGCTGCGCGAGCAGATGATCGACCTCGCGGCCAAGGGCGTCGTGCACATCGTCGCCGACCTCAGCGCGGTGGAGTTCCTCGACTCGACCGGGCTGGGCGTGCTCGTCGGCGGGCTCAAGCGGCTGCGCACACAGGACGGCTCGCTCGCGCTCGTGATGACCACCGACCGCATCTCACGCATCTTCCGGATCACCGGCCTGACCGCCGTGTTCGCCTCCCACTCCTCCGCCCTCGACGCCGTCACCGCCGACCCGCACTGGGCGCAGGCCGTCGAGGCCGAGGCCGGCAGCGCCGAGGAGTGGTGCGCGCGGCACGGCCTGGCGGCCTGACCCGCGACGAAAGCCGAGGCCCGCGCACGGGGCCTCGGCTTCGCGACGTCAGGGGCCCGACGTCAAGGGCCGGCGTCAGGGACGGGAGGCCTCGTCCAGGATGGCGAGTTCCTCGTCGTCCAGCGTCAGGGTGGCCGCGGCCATCAGCGGCCCCAACTGCTCCAGGTCACGCGCGCTCGCGATCGGCGCCGTGACCGTCGGCTGGGCGGCCAGCCAGGCCAGCGCCACCGAGGCCGGCGCCGCCTGCCGCTCCCGCGCGATCCCGGTCAGGGCCTCGATCGTCCGCGGGCCGTGCTCGGTGCGCAGGTATTCGGCCGCGACCCCGGCCCGCGGGCTGTCCACGGTCGCGCCGGGGACGTACTTGCCGGTCAGGAACCCGCGCGCCAGCCCGAAGTACGGCGTACTGGCCAGCCCCTCGCGGGCCACCACCTCCCGCAGTTCGCCCTCGTACGCGCGCTCGACCAGGTTGTACGGCTGCTGCAGCGCGACGTAACCGGCCAGGCTCTCCTCGCCGGACACCTTCAGTGCCTCGGCCAGCCGTCCCGCGGAGTGGTTGGACGCCCCGACGTAGCGCACCTTGCCCTCGCGGACCAGCGCGTCGAACGCGGCCAGCGTCTCGACCAGCGGGGTGTCGTGGTCGTCCACGTGCGCCCAGTAGAGGTCGATGTAGTCGGTACGCAGCCGCCGCAGCGAGTCCTCGACCGCCGCCCTGATCGTCGCCGGTGCGAGCCCCCGCAGCCCCTCCAGCATGCCGACCTTGGTGGCCAGCACGATCGAGTCGCGCTTGCGGCGGGAGGCGAGCCACTCGCCGATGATCGCCTCGGATGTGGACTCCCCCGTCGCCCAGTACGGATAGACGTCGGCCGTGTCGACGAAGTTGCCGCCGCCCTCGACGTAGGCGTCGAGGATCGCGAACGACGTCTCCTTGTCGGCCGTCCACCCGAAGACGTTGGCGCCGAGCGATATCGGGAACACGGACAGGTCCGTGGTGCCAATTGATCTCATCTCGCTATTATCCGCACACCGCGGAAGGAGGCTGCGATGCGGCCCCGATTAGCTGGATGCCTGGTGGGCGCGCTGGTCGCCGCCGGTCTGTGCCTGGCGGGCGTGCTGCTCCTCGGGCCCGGCCAGGACGGCGTTCCCGACACGGCGAAGAGCCCGGCGCCCGGCCGCCGGGAACAGGGCGAGGTCGTGGCGGAGCGCCGGCTCGACGAACGCCGGATGGAGCTGACGATCCGCTCGCCGGCGCTCGACGCCACCACGAAGGTGCGCCTGCTGCTCCCCCGCGGCTGGGAGTCGCGGACGGACTGGCCCGTGTTGTGGCTGCTGCACGGCGGGCTCGACGACGAGACGTCGTGGACCGCGAAGACCGACGTCGAGGCGCTCACCCGCGACAGCGGCGTGCTGGTCGTGATGCCGGACGGCGGCAGGTGCGGCAGCTACTCCGACTGGTGGAACGGCGGGGCAGGCGGCCCGCCGCGCTGGGAGACCTACCACCTGAAGGAATTGCTGCCGCTGCTGGAGGAGCGTTACCGGGCGGGCGGGCGGCGCGCGGTCGCGGGCTACTCGATGGGCGGGCAGGGCGCGATGTTGTACGCGGCCAAGGGCCGTTTCGAGGCGGCGGCCTCGTTCAGCGGCGCCCTGCACATCCTCGGCCCCGGAGCGCCGCAGGCCGTGCTGGCGGGGACCATGGCCGGCTGCTTCGGCACCGACTGGAAGCGCATCTGGGGCGACCCGGAGCGGCAGCGCTCCGTCTGGCGCGCGCACAACCCCTACGACCTCGCCGACCGGCTCAAGGGCGTCGAGCTGTACGTGGCGGCGGGCGAGGGCGACCTGGTGGAGGACCTGGCGAACGGGGCGGCGCGGGCCTTCGCCGGGCGGCTGGAGCAACTCGGCGTCCCCGTGCGCACCCACTTCTACCGGGGCGGGCACAACCACACGTACTGGCAGCGGGAGCTGCACCGGGCCTTCCCGATGCTCATGGCCGCCGTCGGCGTCCGTCCGGCCTGAGCGGTATCCGGACGGCGGCCCGAGCGGCGGGTCAGGCGGCCCGGTCGACCAGCGAGTGGCACAGCGCGCGCAACTCGACGGCGTGCGGCAGGTGCTCGTCGAGGACGCCGAGCGCCGACGACACGTACCGCTGCGCGAGCTCCCGCGCCCGGTCGTGGCCGCCGGCCTGCTCCACGAGGCCGGCGGCGTGCCGCGCGGACTCCTCGTCCGACGCCCCGGCGTCGAGGACGGCCGACAGCTCGCGGGCGGCCGGGGAGCCGGAGGCGAGGGCGGCGAGCACGGGCAGGGTCTTCTTGTCGCGCCGCAGATCGTTGAAGACGGGCTTGCCCGTGACGCTGGGGTCGCCCCAGATGCCGAGCATGTCGTCCACGATCTGGAAGGCGATCCCGAGGTCGAGCCCCATGCCCCACATGCGGTCGGCCAGCTCCGGCGCGCCGCCGAGGGCCACGCCCGCCGCGGCGGCCGCGCCCAGCAGGCCGCCGGTCTTGCCCGCGGCCATCTCGGCGTACTCCTCGATCGTGACCTCGCCTGGCCCGGACCAGGGACGGTCCTCGAAGGCCATGTCGGCGCTCTGGCCCTGGACGAGCTGGACCAGGGCGGCCGACAGGTAGGGCATCGCCTCGGGCCGGCCGGCGAGCTGGCCGACCGCCAGGGCGAGCAGCGCGTCACCGGTCAGCAGCGCGGGGCCCACGCCGTACGCCTTCCACAGGGCCGCGTGGTGGCGGCGCAGCTCGTCGCGGTCGATGATGTCGTCGTGCGCCAGCGAGAAGGCGTGCACCAGCTCCACGGCGACCGCCGCGGGCAGCGCCGACTCCGCGGGGGCGCCGACGGCCTCGGCGCTGAGCAGGGCGATCGCGGGCCGCACGCCCTTGCCGCCGTCGCCCTCGCGCTCTCTGCCGTCGAGATCCGACCAGCCCATCGCGAACGTCGCCATCCTGGCGCCCCACGGGTGGAGGGTCGAGACCGCGTCGCGCAGGGCGGGTTCGAGCAGGCGTCGGCAGCGGCCGACGGTGCCGCTGTGCAACGGATGGCTGAGATTCAATCGGTGCTCCTACCCAGGTACGATCTTGAATCTACATGCACAAGCATGTGATACTCCACCCAACGTTTGACATTTGTCAGGGATGTCCGCGATGTGAGACGTGCACCCTATGCGATGAAGGGATCACCAGTGGCAATCGAGGCTATCGCCGGCGCCCCTGCCTCACAGGCAGCCGTCCGGCCGGGCGCCACACGAGCCGCCACGCGCGTCCCCGCACCGGTCGCACGCCTCCGGAGCAGGCAGGCCGCCGCCGCGTCCCCCGGACCACGCCGGACGAGCCGCCACCCCGGACTACCGCGGACCTAGCCGAACACCGTCCCGCCTTCACGCACTCCACGCACACCGTCGCAGATTCTGCGCAGTCAACTCTCAGGTGCACACCGCATCCGGATCGGGGATCGCTGCCATGCCGCACGTCACGGGAACCTCGGCGACCAGTCCTCACGTCGTTCCCACTCACCGGGCCATCCCCCGCCTCGTCAGCGACCCGGTCACCGAGCTGGCCAGGATGGGCACCGACGCTCGCGGCCAGGTCGTCCGGCTCCACCTCGGGCCCTTCCGCCCCTACCTCGTCTCGCACCCCGACCACGTCCAGCAGGTGCTCAAGACGGACTGGACCAACTTCGTCCGCGAGGGCGTGTTCTGGCGGCCGTTGCAGCGCCTGATCGGCCAGAGCATCCTCGGCGAGGGCGAGGGCTGGGAGTCGGCCAGGAAGATCCTCCAGCCGCTGTTCACCGCGCGCTACACGGCCTCGCTGGCCGAGGACATGGCCGACATCATCGCTGAGCGCATCGGCGAGCTCGACGAGTTCGCGAGCACGGGCCGCCCGATCGACCTGGAACACCAGATGACCTCGATCGTCAACCAGGCGGTCATCAAGGTGCTGTTCGGCGGCCGGATCACCCGTGAGACCGCCGAACAGCTCGCGCCCGAGTTCGCCACGTGCGCCACCTCGATCGGCTTCCGGATGCTCTTCCCCTTCGCGCCGTACTCGGTCAGGGTGCCGGGTGACCGCGCCTTCCTGCGCTCCGCGAAGAAGATCGACGAGATCGTCTATCCCCTCATCGAGCAGGCCAAGCGCGAGAACAACCACGGCAAGGAGGTCGTCTCCGCGCTGCTCACGGCCCGGCTGGAGAAGGAGGGCCGGGCCGACCTGCACCAGGTGCGCGACGACCTCGTGAACATCTACGGCGCCGCCTCGGAGACCACGGCGATGTCGCTGATCTGGCTGTGGCAGGTGCTGCACGACCACCCCGACGTCGACGCCCGGCTGCGCGAGGAGGTCGACCGGGTGGTGGGCGACGCCCCGGTGCGGCCGTCGCACGTCGCCGAGATGCCCTACCTGCGCATGGTGCTGCAGGAACTGCTGCGGGTCTACCCGAACGCCTGGGTCGTCCCGCGCCAGACCGTGGCGGACACGGAGATCGGCGGCGTCCGGATCGAGGCCGGCTCGCAGGTGCTGATCAGCCCGTACACCACGCACCGGCTGGAGGAGTTCTGGCCGCGGCCCCTGGAGTTCGACCCCGAGCGCTGGGCCAACGAGAAGACCGAGCGCCGGCACCGGTACGCGTTCATCCCCTTCGGCCTCGGCCCGCACGTCTGCCTCGGTCAGCACCTGTTCTACGTCGAGGCGTCCCTGGTGATCGCCAACCTGATGAGCAGGTACCGGCCGGCCCTGACCAACCCGCAGCAGCTCAAGCCGGTCCCCGGCGGCGCCACCCTGCGGCCCAAGCAGAAGCTCTACCTGAAGTTGCAGCCCAGCGGACGGAGCCGGGCGGCATGAGCGTCAGCGAAGCGGAGACGGCGGGAACGGTGGCGGCGACAGTGGCAGCGACAGCGGCGGCGACGGCGGACATCACCTCGGCGGCGGACCTCGCCGCCGAAGCCGGCGAACTGGTCACGAGCCTCATGCTCCGGCCGTGGGGCCAGGTCTCGCCCTCCGTCTACGAGACCGGCCGGCTGGTCTCGCTGACGCCCTGGCTGACCGGCCACCTGGAGCGCATCGACTACCTCGTCCGCACCCAGCGGCCGGACGGCTCGTGGGGCGCGCCCGACGGGTACGGCGTGGTGCCGACCCTGAGCGCCACCGAGGGCATCCTGTCCGCGCTGACCCGCGAGGACGAGGGCGCCGACCGCGAGCGTCTGGCCGGCGCGGCCGACCGCGGGCTGCGGGTGCTGTCGACCTGGCTGGGCGGCCCGCTCGACCTGCCCGACATGCCGGCGATCGAACACATCGTGCCCTCCCTGGTGGACCGCATCAACCGGCACGTCGAGGGGCTGCCGGGCCGGACGCCGGTGCCGCTGCCCGAGGCCATGAATTACGACACGTTGCACCTTGTCAGGTCGCGGGTCAAGTCCGGCGAGGAGGTGCCGGAGAAGCTGCTGCACGCCCTGGAGATCGCCGACGACGCGGCGGCCGGGGCGCCCGGCATCCGGCCCACGGCCATCGGCAGCGTCGGGGCTTCCCCCGCGGCGACCGCCGCCTGGCTGGGAGCGCACGGAGAGCACGACGCGCACGAGCCGGCCCGCGGGCACCTGGAGGCGGTGGTCCGGTTATTCGGCGGCCCGGTGCCGGTCGGGCTGCCCATCACCGTCTTCGAGCGCGGCTGGGTGCTGAGCTGGCTGCTGCGCGCGGGCGTGGCCGTCGAGGTGCCGCCGGAGATGGTGGCCGACATCAGGGCGGCCATCGGCCCGGCCGGCACGCCCGCGGGACCGGGACTGCCCGCCGACGCCGACACGACGTCCGTGGCGCTGTACGCGCTGGCGCTGCTCGGCGCCCCGCACGAGCCGGACAGCCTGTGGGGCTTCCGCTCCGGCACCCACTTCGCCACCTGGCCCGGCGAGCAGGGCGTCTCCGTCAGCGTGAACGCGCACGTGCTGGACGCCTTCGGCGAGTACGTCCGCCGCCGGCCCGCCGCCGCCCCGCGCTACGACGCGGCCGTCGCCGACCTGGCCGGCTGGATCCGCGACCAGCAGCAGCCCGACGGGAGCTGGACGGACCGCTGGCACGCCTCCCCCTACTACGCCACCGCGAGCTGCGCGCTGGCGCTCGACGCCTTCGGCGGTGACGCCTCGCGGGAGGTGGTGCGGGCGGCGGCCGAGTGGACGCTGGACACCCAGCGCGCGGACGGCTCGTGGGGCCGCTGGGAGGGCACGGCCGAGGAGAGCGCGTACGCGATCCAGATCCTGCTGCTGACCAGAGGGGACGCCGACCCGCGGCGCCTGCGCGCGGCGGACCGGGCGCTCACGCACCTGACGGCGTCCACCGGCGGCGAGCACCCGCCGCTCTGGCACGACAAGGATCTGTACGTGCCCCGCGCCATCGCCCGCGCCGCGGTGATCGCGTCGTCGCACCTCGTCCGGCAGGCGCGGGCGCGGGTGGTCTAATGGCGATGAGCGTCCGCGTCCGCGGCGAGATCCCGGACCGTGTAGGCGTGCGTGTCCCTGGCCATGTACCAGCCGCCGCTGAAGGCCACGCACCGGTACTGCCCGTCGGCGACCCACGCCAGCTCCGCGGGCAGCCGGCCGATCTCCGCGGCGAACTCCGCGTTCAGCTCGCGGATGTGCGCCGACACCCGTTCGACCGCGGCCTCGGTGCTCAGGCCGGCGCGCTCGTGGATGAGGACGGCGTTCGGCTTGCCCTCGCTCCGCTCCCGCTGGAACGTCCTGACGTCGTTGGCCAGCCGCAGGCAGGACGCGCCGAGGTCGGTGACCGCGGCGGCCGATCGCCAGGCGCCGGCGGTGTCCTGGCCGCAGATCGCGAGGGCCGCCAGCCACCACGTGTGGTAGAGGAACGTGACGGCCGCGTTCGGCAGGTACTCCTCGTACCCCGGCCACGGCTCGCCGCCCGTCGCCCAGACGCGTTCGCGGGCCGTGGCCTCGCCGGTGAGTTCGAGCTGCCTGGCCAGGTCCGGCAGGTACGCGTCCGCGCCGTCGTAGGCACGCAGCCGCGCGCACCACGTCTGCCAGGCGTGCATGGCCTCCCGCATCGCCTCCCGCGCGGGCCCCTGCACGGAGGGCGTCCCGGCGTCGTCGATCGGCGCGCCGGTCAGGACGTCGGACAGCCGCCGGAACAGCGCCACGATGTCGCGGTCGGTCCAGTCGCCCGCGACGTTGTCGGCGATGTCGTCCACGCCGAACAGGATCGTGCTCAGGGCGCCGAGGTCGGCGATCTGCTCGCGCCGGGCGTGCGGGAACGTGGCCGCGGCCGACAGGCAACTGAAGGCCAGCCGGCTGGCGGCGCTGTCACCGTCGGCGAACAGCGCCGTATAGGGGAGCAGCAGTCGCCGCACTTCCGGGACCGCGTCGAGGGCGGCGTTCAGGACGTCGCCGCGATCCGGTTCTGGCACTCCGGCGAGTTGATGTGACTGTTCGAGAAGCTGGTCGGCGAGGTCATTCCGGATGGCGAAATATGCGGGTGCGGGGTCGGTCACTTGCCGAGAATACCGATTATGACCCATTTTGTCGCAAATTTGACTAAATTGGGTCAAGGCCCCCGACATCTACGAATGTCGTTGCTTGAGGGGCGCTTTACCCTGCGCTAGAGTCCCTTGATCGATACGATGTCCTGCGTCACCGCACGCCAGGTGGCCGGCAGACAACATGTGACTTTCACAGGATGGGTATAATGCGCTTCCGCAAGACGCGGCTGCGGACGAAGATCACTGCGATGCTGCTCTCCCTTGCAGCCCTGTGGGTCTTCGCCGCGTGGGTCACCCTCCGCGAGGGGGTCAACCTCCTGTGGGTCTCCCAGCTCGACGCCTCCGTGTCCGCCCCGAGTGACCCCCTGCTCTTCGCCCTGCAGAGAGAGCGCAGGCTCTCGATGGTGCGGCTGAGTGAGAAGACCGTCCAGACCCGCAAGACGCTCGAGAGCCAGCGGAAAGAGACCGACGGCCTGCAGGCCGCCTTCCGCGAAGAGGCCGACGCCACCGTGGTGCACTGGGCCCTCGACGACCCGGGCGACGAGCGGCTCACCGAGATGATCGCGCGGCTGCAGTCGCTCAAGGAGATCCGCCAGAACATCGACGCGGGCCGGTTCACCCAGGCCCAGGCATCGAGCGCGTACGACGAGGTCATCGACCCGATCTACGACCTCTACGGCTCGCTGGCGACGCTCGACGACAAGGAACTCGCCAAGGACGTCCGCTCGCTGCTCACCCTGAGCCGGGCCAGGGAACTGCTCACCCGCGAGGACGCCCTGCTGGCCGGCGCGCTGGCCGAAGGACGGCTGACCTCCGCCACGCTGGCCGAGTTCGCCCAGGCCGTGGGCTCCTGGCGGATCACCGCCGAACAGGCCGCCGGCGACCTGCCCGACTTCGACAAGGCCGCCTACGACCGGCTGGCCAAGGGCCAGGCGTCCATCCGGCTCCAGAACCTGGAAAAGCAGGTCATGGAGTACGACCCGAGCTCGCTGAGCCTGCCGTTCACCGCCGACGTGTGGAAGTCGACCACCGAACGTTTCCTGGCCGACTTCAACACCATGGTGCTCGACGCCGGTGACCGCGTGGTCGAGCGCACCGTCCCGGTCGCCGTCAACGTGATCATCCGGCTGGTCCTGGCCGGCGGTCTCGGCCTCCTCGCGGTCATCGCCTCGATCGTGCTGTCCATCACCACGGCCCGCGCCCTGCTCGCCCAGCTCCAGAAGCTGCGCGACGCGGCGCACGAGCTGTCCGACGACCGGCTGCCCGGCATCGTCGAGCGCATCGGTCACGGCGAGGAGGTGGACGTCGCCAAGGAGGCGCCCGCCCTCGACTTCGGTGACGACGAGATCGGCCAGGTGGGCCAGGCGTTCAACACCGTCCAGCGCACCGCCATCTCCGTCGCCGCCGAGCAGGCGGAGCTGCGCCGCAGTATCCGCGACATCCTGCTCAGCCTGGCCCGCAGGACACAGGGCCTGGTGCACCGCCAGCTCACCGTGCTGGACGTGATGGAGCGCCGCGAGACCGACCCCGAGGAGCTGAAGGAACTCTTCCGGCTCGACCACCTCGCCATCCGCATGCGGCGCAACGCGGAGAACCTCATCGTCCTGTCCGGCTCCTCCCCCGCCCGTACGTGGCGGCGCTCGGTGCCCATGGTCGACGTGGTCCGCGGCGCGCTGGCCGAGGTCGAGGACTACACCCGCGTCTCGCTCATGCCCATGGGCGAGGTCGTGCTCGTCGGCCGCGCCGTCGGTGACGTCATCCACCTGCTCGCCGAGCTGATCGAGAACGCCGTGTCGTTCTCGCCCCCCTACACCAACGTGCAGGTCAGCGGCCAGCTCGTGGCCAACGGGTACGTGATCGAGATCGAGGACCGCGGCCTGGGCATGAAGACCGAGGACCTCGACTCGGCCAACGAGCGCATCGCCGACCCGCCCGAGTTCCGCATCACGGGCACCGCCCGGCTGGGCCTGTACGTGGTCAGCCAGCTCGCCAAGCGTCACGAGATCCAGGTCGTGCTCAAGTCGTCCCCGTACGGCGGCACCACCGTCGTGGTGCTGCTGCCGCAGGAGCTCGTCCAGCTCGACCCCACCCCCGAGACCCACGACAGCGGCGAGGGCAGGGAACGGCTGCCGCGCCGGCAGCCGGCCGTCGCCACGGCCACCCGGCCCGGCACGGCGGAGAACGTCCGCACGCTGCCCACCCGCGCCGCCGCCCCGGTCTCTCAGCCCGTCTCGCAGCCGGTCTCTCAGCCCGGCTCTCAGCCTGTGCCCCCGCCCGCACCTCGCCCGCGGCCGGAACCCGCGCGCAGGCCGAGACCCGAACCAGCGCCCGCCCCGGAACCACAAGCCGAAACGCCAGCCGAACCGGAGCAGAAGTCTGTGACCGAGTTCACCCCAGGAGGGCTTCCCCTCCGGGTGCCCCAGGCCAACCTGGCGCCAGCGCTGCGGGACGACACGCCCACGCAGCCCGACTTTGAGGAGAACGATGACGAGCGCTCGCCGGAGGAGATCCGCGCGATGATGGGATCCCTGCAGTCAGGCACCCGTCGCGGCCGCTCGCAGGCGGCCAAGATGCTGGAGGAACAGCAAGGAGGTGATGACGCATGACCCCCACCGCGGGCACCGACCTCAACTGGCTGATGGATGACCTGGTCAACCGGGTCAAGGAGGCCGAGCACGCGATCGTGCTGTCGTCCGACGGGCTGCTGATGGCCTCGTCCGGCGCGCTGCAGCGGACCGACGGCGAGCACCTGTCGGCCGTCGCCTCCGGCCTGCAGAGTCTGGCCAAGGGCGTGGCCGACCACATCTCCGCCGGTCCGGTACGGCAGACGGTCGTCGAGTGGAAGAACCAGTTCCTCATCGTCACCGCCGCCGGCGAGCGGGCCTGCCTGGCCGTCCTGTGCGTGCAGAACGCCGACATCGGGCTGGTCGCGTACGAGATGGCGATGATGGTCGCGCGGGTGGGCCAGTACCTCACCTCGGGCGCGCGCAACGCCCAGGCCGTCGCCGGGAGCGACCGGTGAGAGGCACGGACGAGCCCACGGACGAGCACTGGCTGGATCCGGAGATCATCCGGCCTTATGTGGTGACCCGTGGCCGTACCCAGCCTGCGCACGGCAGGTTCGACCTGATCTCCATGGCCCTGGCGATCGGCCCGTTGCCGGGTCCCGACGCCGGGCTCGACCCCGAACACCTGCGGATACTGCAGCTCTGCCGCGAACCCAAGTCCGTGGCCGAGATCGCCGCGTATCTCGACCTGCCGGCCGGCACGATCCGGGTGCTGCTCGGCGACCTGTTCGACCGCGAACTCGTCTCTGCCCAGGAACCACGATCCGAGGTGGACATGCACGACATGAAGATGTACAGGGCGGTGCTCGATGGTCTTCGCTCGCTCTGAGCGCCCGCGTCTGCCGACGGCGATCAAGATCCTGGTCGCCGGCGGGTTCGGCGCCGGCAAGACGACGATGGTGGGCGCGGTCTCCGAGACCCGGCCACTGCGCACCGAAGAGGTACTGACCGACCGCGGCGTCGGCGTGGACGACCTCACCTCGGTGGAGGCCAAGCGCACCACCACCGTGGCGATGGACTTCGGCCGGATCACGCTCGGCAACGACTACGTCCTGTACCTGTTCGGCACCCCCGGGCAGGAGCGGTTCTGGTTCGTGTGGGACGAGCTGGCGGAGGGCTCCCTGGGCGCCGTCATCCTCGCCGACACCCGGCGGCTGGCCGACTGCTTCCCGTCGGTCGACTACTTCGAGCGGCGCGGCACGCCGTTCGTGGTGGCGGTCAACTGCTTCGAGGGCTCGCCCTCGTTCGAGATGGACGAGGTGCGGCTGGCGTTGCAGCTCAACCCGGCGGTCCCGATCATCATGTGCGACGCGCGCAAGCGCGAGTCGAGCCGCGAGGTGCTGATCAGCCTCGTCAAGCACTCGGCCCGGCTGCGCGCCGAACCGGTCGGTAGCTGACCGGTACCAGTCTTCCCGGTCGCCCGGGGTTCGTGGCCGCACCGCGAACCCCGGGCGACCGGCTTTTGCGGCCGTGTTCCTGCGGCCGGTGCTGGTGCGGCCGGTGCTGGTGCGGCCGGTGCTGGTGCGGCCGTGCGGCCGGTGTGTCAGCCGGCCTGCGGGGCGGACATGGTGGCCTTGAGGCCGCTCAGCCGGCCGCGGTCGTCGAACTCCGCGACCGCCTCGAACCCGGGCCCGGTGAGCCTGGCCCCGTCGCCGCCGAAGTCCACGCCGAGCCCGCGCTTGGTGGCGTAGCTGTGCAGGGCGCGCCGGTGGTCGTGCAGCGGCACGATCGTCAGCGCCTGCGGGATGATCCGCATGACGCGGGCCGGCTCCGGCCGGGGCAGGCGGAAGTCGGGGTGCTCCACCAGGAAGGCCGCGCGCGTGCCGCCGCCCGCGTCGCCGTTGTAGGACGTCCAGAGCCCGGTCACCGCCTTGGCGGCCTCCGTCATGATCCCCGCCGCGACGTGGGCCTCCGTCGGGGAGCCGGGCAGCGCGCTGAACGGGACCTCCGCCTCGGCGAGCTGCGGGATGTCGTACTGGAGGCCGAACTCGCGCAGCCGTGCGGACGTCGCCACCACCACCTCCGCGAACCCGGACGGGTTCGCCCAGGCCCACAGCCACGAACCCGGGCCGGGGGCGGCGGTGCCGAGCAGGTGGAAGGCGGTGCAGGTGATCGTCCGGGCGCCGGTGAAGTCGAAGCGTGGTTGTTGCAGGTCCACGTGCCAGTTGTGGTCGGCGAGGAACTCCTCCAGATGCACCTGGTGCTCCAGGGAGAGCATGGCGGCGTCGTCGAGGAGATCGGCGAAGGTCAGCGAGGTTTGCACCTCCCGCAGACTAGAGGCTCCGCCGCGAGTTCACGCGCTTTCGCCATGATTTGTCGGTACAGCAAGGATCGGATGCCGGTTCCGGCGGTCGACATCCGCCGGGATCGGGAGATGATGTCGCGAGGACGAGAGGAGCCGAAGGATGCACCCGACTTCCCCACCGCCCGAGCCCGCCCCGGCCCGGCAGGCGGCCGCACCCGGGGCCGCCGAACCTCCGCGCGTGGTGGGCGACACGGCGCTGATCCTGGAGGTGCCCGAGGCGGAGCCGCTGGTGCGGCCGTGGCGGGAGCGGGAGGACGGCGTCCCCGCGCACATGACCGTGCTGGTGCCGTTCCTGCACACGAGCCTGATCGACGACGGCGTCCGGCGCGAGTTGCGGGCGCTGTTCCTGCGGCATCCGGCCATCGACGTGACCTTCCGCGAGATCCGCCGCTTTCCCGACGTGGCGTACCTCGCGCCGGAGCCCGCCGGGGCGTTCGTCCGGCTGACCGAGGCGGTGGTCGGGCGGTGGCCGCAGACGCCTCCGTACGGCGGGATCCACGACGAGATCGTGCCGCACCTGACCCTCGGCCGGTGCGGCACGGTGGACGAGCCCTGGGTGACCGGCGCGTTGCCGCTGACGGCACGGATCACGGCGGTGTCACTGATGACCTGCGAATCCGGCACGGCCCTGAAGCCCGGCGGGACCGGTGAGCGCTGGCGGCGGACCGAGTTCTTCCCGCTCGCCTGAGCCCTCGCCGGCGCTCAGGACGGGCGGTGGTGGAGGGCCGCCACGCGGGGCAGGCGGCGGGTGATCTCGTCGTGGTCGTCGAAGTCGAAGCCCCACTCCGGGTCGAGCCGCGGGTAGTCGATCGTGTAGGAGCCGTGGGGGAACGCCTCGCCGGTCGCCTTCTCGTAGGCGCGGCCGGCGGCGCCCAGCATCGCCTCGCAGTCGAGCTCCGTCCAGTCGGTCGCGGCCTGCTGGACGACCGGCAGGCCGGCGAGCGTGTCGGGATCGGCCAGCACGCTCTCGTAGACCGCGCGCCCCTGCGCGATCAGCCAGCCCCGGAAGTAGTCGAAGGCGTCGTCGGAGCAGCCGCCGTTGATCACGTAGGCGGCGGCCCAGAGCGGGGCCCGGTAGGAGCCGGCCATGAGGGTCCAGAAGATCTGCTGGGCGGTGACGATCTCGGCGGGCGGCCGGGCCGACAGCAGGCCGGCGAGCCGGTCGGCGACCTCCTCCTCGTCTCCGGCCCCGGCGCGGGCGTCCTCGACGAGTTGCCAGTAGCGTGCGGTGTCCATGGCCGGAAAGCATGCCAGCCGGCCCCGACAAGAACCGCCCGAGCCGAGCCACGCCGGCCCACTCGCAGCACTCACCGCCCACAGCTTTGGGTCGGGGGAGGCCGTTCAGGGTGTCGGCTCGGCCAGGTAGGTGTCCAGTTGTGCCGCGCCGCGCAACATCGCCCGCCCGCGCGCGGACAGCCGCGCCTGCCAGTCGTGCAGCGCGCTCTCCAGCGGCGCGAGCCCGCCGGCCGCGCGCACCTGCCGCACCAGCGGCGCGATCTGCTCCAGCAGGTAGCCGCCCCGCCTGAGCTGGTGGGCGAGCCGCACGTCGCGCACGTCGGCCGCGCTGTAGACGCGGTAGCCGGTGTGCGGGTCGCGGCGCGGCTCGACCAGCCCGGCCTGCTCCCACTTGCGCAGCGTCGCGGGCCGCAGGCCCAGCCGCCTGGCCAGCGGCCCGATGAACGTGCCGCCCGGTTCAGGCTCCGGCTCCGGCGCGTCCGGCGGCACCAGGGAGCGCAGCGCCCGCTCGACGGCCTGGAGCGTGCGGCGGTCCTCCAGCAGTTGCGCGTGGCTCTCGTCGATCAGCCGCAGCGCCTGCTCGGTGGCGCCCTCGTTCACCGTCCGCATGATCGAGGTGGCCGTCGCGTGCCCGTGCCCGGGGACGAGGGCGAGGAACGCCCGCAGCGCCTGGGCGTGCCGGCCGGTGTAGGTGCGGTAGCCGTGCTCGGTCCGCGCGGCGGCCGGCAGGATCCCGGCGTCCTCGTAGTTGCGGACCGCCTGCGTGGACAGGCCGTGCTCGCGGGCCAGATCGACGGGCCGGAGCCGCCCAGCGGGCATGACGTACCTCACCGTGTTGAAGGTCTCGCTCCGGCGGTCGGCGGGAGCGAGGAGAAAGTCTCAACAGAAGGTTCAACGATACCGTAGAAGGCGGAAGCTCATCGCCGGCGAGGAGAACAGGATCCGTCATGCCCGCTGACCCGCCCGTCCTGGACGCCGTCCTCGGCCGCGACGCCGAAGGACCCGCCGCCGTCGTCCGGCTGCTGCGCTCGTTGCCGGCCCGGCCCCGCCTGCTCGGGCTGGGCGAGGCCATGCACGGCGAGCGCGCGGTCGAGGACCTGCGCAACGAGATCTTCCGCGAGCTGGTCGAGCACGCGGGGTACCGCGCGTTCGTGCTGGAGAGCGACTGCGTGGCGGGCCTGGCCGTGGACGAGTACGTCCGGACGGGCGCGGGCTGCCTGGACGACGTCATGCGCACCGGTTTCAGCCACGGCTGGGGAGCGCGCGAGGCCAACCGCGAGCTGGTGAGCTGGATGCGGGCCCGTAACGAGGGCCGTCCCGCCGGGGAGCGGCTGCGCTTCTTCGGCTTCGACGCGCCCCTGGAGATGATGAGCGCGGCCAGTCCGCGCCGCGCCCTCCTCGCGCTGCACGACTACCTGGCGGCCGGCGAGGTCCCCCTGCGCTGCTCCCGCGACACCCTGGACGAGCTGCTGGGCCCCGACGAGCGATGGACGGACGAGGCCGCCGCCCTGGACCCGTCGCGGTCGGTGGGCGACCATCCCGACGTCGCCGCGTTGCGCCTGCTGGCCGACGACCTCGTGCCGCTGCTCACCGTGCACGCGCCGCGCCTGATCCCCGCGACCTCCCGCGAGGAGTGGGACCGGGCCCGCATGTACGCACGGACCGCGACCGGTCTGCTCCGCTACCACGCGGGCATGGCGGAGCCGTCGGCGGCCCGCGTCGCGCGGCTGCTGGGCCTGCGCGACGCGATGATGGCCGACAACCTGGAGGCCGTCGCCCCGCACGGCCCCGCGCTCGTCTTCGCGCACAACCGGCACCTCCAGCGCGAGCCGAGCACCTGGCGGCTGGCCGGGATGGAGCTGGAGTGGTGGAGCGCGGGGGCCATCGTCGACGCGCGGCTCGGCGCGGGTTACTACGCGTTCCTGGCCGGGGCCCTCGGCACGGTCCGCCATCAGGGGCTCGGCGACCCGGGGCCCGGCACGCTGGAGGGCCTGCTGGCCACGCTGCCGGGTGAGCGGCACGTCCTCGGCTCGCGGGCGCTGGCGGCGGCCCTGGACGGCCGCGCGCTGATCCCGCGTACGGACACCGCCGGCAACCACGGCTACTTCCCGCTCGACCCGGCCCACCTCGCCGGCACGGACGGCGTCGTCTTCGTCAAACACGTGCCCGGGACGAAGTGAGGGCCCGGCCGGGGCGGCCGGCCGGGCCCTCTGGGAACGGGCGCCCCGGGCAGGGGGGGTCGGGCACCCGTCTGGAAGGAGCAGGCGTCAGTGCTCCGTGGCCTTCTCCGCTCCGACGCCGGTGAGCGAGCGGACCTCGATCTCCGCGTACTTGGCGGCGTTGTACTCCTTGCTGAGGACCGTGCCGAGCCAGCCGAACAGGAAGCCCAGCGGGATCGAGACGATGCCGGGGTTGCTCAGCGGGAACAGCACGAAGTCGGCCGTCTTGAACAGCGCCGTCTCGCCGCCGGAGACCACCGGCGAGAAGATGACCAACAGCAGGGCGGAGACCAGGCCGCCGTAGATGGCCGAGACCGCGCCGGCCGTGTTGAACCTCTTCCAGAACAGGCTGAAGAGGATCGCGGGCAGGTTGCCCGAGGCCGCCACCGCGAACGCCAGCGCGACCAGGAAGGCGACGTTCTGGCCCTGGGCCAGGATGCCGAGCCCGATCGCGACGGCGCCGATGACCAGGGCGGAGAGGCGGGCCACCACGACCTCCTGGCGCTCGCTGGCCTGGCCGCGCTTGAAGACGTGCGCGTACAGGTCGTGGGAGAAGCTGGAGGAGGAGGCGAGGGTCAGGCCGGCGACCACGGCGAGGATCGTGGCGAAGGCGACGGCGCCGATGAACGCCAGCAGGAGCGTGCCGCCGACCGGGCCGAAGATGTCCTCGCCGATCTGCTGCGCCAGCATGGGGGCGGCGGTGTTGCCCGCCTTGTCTCCCGCGACGATCGCGTCCTTGCCGACCAGGGCCGCCGCGCCGAAGCCGAGGACCAGGGTCAGCAGGTAGAACACGCCGATGATGCCGATGCCCCACAGGACGGACTTGCGGGCGTCCTTGGCGGTGGGGACGGTGTAGAAGCGGATGAGGATGTGCGGCAGGCCGGCCGTGCCGAGCACCAGCGCCAGGCCCAGGCTGACCAGGTCGATCTTGCCGGCCAGGCCCTGCGCCTCGGTGCCGTACTTCAGGCCGGGGATGAGGAAGCTCTCGGGGTTGGCCTTGGGGCCGCTGACCGCGGCGGCCTGACCGAGCAGGCCGGAGAGGTTGAAGCCGAACTTGCCCAGCACCAGCAGCGTCACCAGTGCGGCGCCGCCCATGAGCAGCACGGCCTTGACGATCTGCACCCAGGTGGTGCCCTTCATGCCGCCGAACACCACGTAGACGATCATGAGCGCGCCCACGCCGACGATCGTCCAGGCCTTGCCGGCCTCGCCGGTGATGCCGAGCAGCAGGCCGACCAGCGCGCCCGCGCCCACCATCTGCGCCAGCAGGTAGAAGATGCTGACCACGATCGTGGACACGCCCGCCGCCGTGCGGACCGGGCGCGGGCTCATCCGGAAGGCCAGCACGTCGGCCATGGTGAACTTGCCGGAGTTGCGCATCAACTCGGCCACCAGCAGCAGCGCCACCAGCCAGGCGACCAGGAACCCGATCGAGTACAGGAACCCGTCGTAGCCGGACAGCGCGATGATGCCCGCGATGCCGAGGAAGGAGGCGGCCGACATGTAGTCGCCGCCGATCGCCAGGCCGTTCTGCACGCCGCTGAACGACCGGCCGCCCGCGTAGTAGTCGGCGGCCGTCTTGGTCTGGCGGCTCGCCCAGAACGTGATCGCCAGGGTGGCGGCCACGAAGGTGAGGAAGAGGATCATCCCCAGGGTCGTCGAGCTCACTGGGTCTTCTCCTCCACCTCGTGGCGCAGCTTGTCGGCGATCGGGTCGAGCTTCCGCTCCGCGTGCCTGGCGTACGCCCACGCGATGAGGAAGGTGGACACGAACTGCAGCAGACCGAAGACCAGGCCGACGTTGATGTCACCGAGCAGCTTGATGCCCATGAAGCCGCGCGCCCATCCGGACAGCACCACGTAGAGCAGGTACCACACGAGGAAGGCCACGGTCATGGGGAACGTCCAGCGGCGGAATGCCCTCTTCAGTTCCTGGAACTCACTGCTCTCCTGTACTTGTTCATATACCGATGCGTCATGTTCTCTAGTCGTCACGAGACCTCCACTGTGATGCGGATCACGCCCAACGTAAGAGCGCAACCTACCCGCCGGGGAGATCGGTAGGAGGGGTGTTCGCCGAGCCGCCATCGTCCGGCGCTTAGTTGGGAGGGAGTTGCGGTGAAAGGTCCGTTCAGAGCGATGAGCGGTCGGTTATCCCTTTCACCCCTTGACGGCTCCCGCGGTCAGCCCCTCCACGATGAAGCGCCGGATCACCGCGAACAGGACGAGCGTCGGCACGACCGACACGACCGTGGCGGCGGCCATCGAGCCCCAGTCGATGTCGTACTGGGTGATGAAGGAGTTCATGGCCACCGGGACGGTCTTGGAGTCCTCGCTGTCGATGAACGTGATCGCCAGGAACAGCTCGTTCCAGCACTGCACGAACGCGAAGACGAAGGTGGCCGCGATGCCCGGCAGCATGACCGGGATCACCACCCGCACCATGGCGACCAGCCGCGACGCCCCGTCCACCTGGGCCGCCTCCTCCAGCGCGACCGGGACCCGCTCGTAGAAGCCGCGCATGATGATCGTCGCGAACGGCACCAGCATCGCCACGTACACCACCATCAGCCCGGCCAGCCGGTTGAGCAGGCCGAGGTCGGACATCAGCAGGTAGAGCGGCCCGAGCGCGATGAACAGCGGGATCATCTGGGTGACGAGGAAGGCCAGCACGAGCGCGCCGCGGCCGGGGAAGGCGAAGCGGGCCAGCGTGTAGCCGCCCAGCGCGCCGACCACGGTCACGACGGCCGCCGCGACGAGCGAGACGACGAGCGAGTTCAGCAGGTACGTCCCGAAGTCGGCGAAGGAGAACAGCTCGGCGTAGTGCTCCAGGGTGGGACTGGCGGGCCAGTACCGCAACGGCACCGAGAAGATCTCCGGCTTGGGCTTGAGCGAGGTGACGACGATCCAGTACAGCGGGAACAGGGTGACCAGCAACCAGGCGGCCAGCACGACGGCCTTCGCCGCCGTCGCGGCGAGCGCGGCCACCCGCCTCATCGGGCCCGCTCGAATCGGGTGGCGTTGAGGTAGAAGACGCTGAACGAAAGCAACAGCCCGAGGACGAGCAGCCCGACCGCGCCCGCCCGGCCGTAGTCGCCGCCGATGACCTGCTGGATGAGGAACGTCGTGATGATGTCGGTGCCGCCGGCCGGGCCGCCGCCGGTCATCGAGTAGATGAGGTCGGGGAAGTTCAGGATCCAGATGACGCGCAGCAGCACGATGAGGGCCAGGGTGGGGCGGATGTGGGGCAGGGTCACGTGCCAGAACCGGCGGGTCCTGGAGGCTCCGTCCACGGCCGCCGCCTCGTACAGCTCGCCGGGCACCGACTGCAGCGCGGCCGTGATCATGATGGCGAAGAACGTGACGCCGTACCAGATGTTGGCCACGATGACCGAGGTCATCGCCCATCCCGGGGTGGCCAGGAAGCCGATGCGCTCGTCGATGAGACCGGCCTTCAGCAGCAGGTCGTTGACCACCCCGAACTGGCCGTTGAACATCCACCGCCACAGCAGCCCGATCAGGAAGCCCGACATGGCCCACGGGAAGAACACCCACGCCTGGTAGAGCGCCCTGCCGGGGAAGTGCCGCCGCAGCAGCAGCGCCAGGCCGAAGCCGAGGAAGAACTGGAAGAACAGCGAGAGCGCCACCCACGTGCCGGTGTTGCGCAGCGCCGTCCAGAAGCGCTCCTCGGCCAGCACGGCGCGGAAGTTCTCCAGGCCGGCGAACGGGGTGGCGGTCACGTCGAACAGGTTGTAGCGCTGGAAGGCGATCACCGCGCCGCGGATCATCGGGTAGTAGGTGAACACCGCCACGAACGCCACGCCCGGCAGCAGGCACAGCATGACGAACCGGGCCCGCCGGAGGGTGAACGCGCGGTTCACGACACCTTCTTCGCCTGGTCGGCCCAGAAGGCGTCCCAGGCCGCGAGCACCTCCGCGGTGGTCTTCTTACCGGTGATCAGCGCTTGGACGTCACGGTCGGAGTCCACCAGGAACTGGCTCCAGCCGGGATAGTCCACCGGCCGGATCGTGATCACCTGCTTGGGGTCCTGCTGGGCCTGGAGGTAGGCCTTCCACGCACCCTGGGAGAACTGCGGGTCGTCCTGGGCCCGCGTGGAGATCGGGATGAGCGAGTTGCCCTTGGCGAAGGCGATGCTCTGCTTGGCCTCCGACAGGAACCGCACCAGCGCGACCGCCTGCTTCTGATGCTCGCTGAAGGAGGTCACGCCCCAGCCGGCGTAGCCGACGGGCTGGTAGGCGTACCCGGTGGGGCCCTTGGGGATCGGGGCGGTGGCCCAGGCCGTGACGCCGCTCTCCTCGACCGTCTTGATCACCTCGGGGTCCTGGATGAGCATGCCGGTCACGCCCGAGGTGAAGCCCTGGACCATCTCGGGGTAGCCCCAGGACACGGAGTCGGGCGGCGACGCGTCCTTGAAGATCTTGACGAAGAGGTCGAGGGCCTGCGCCGCCTCGGGGGTGGAGAAGATCGTGCGCTTGTCTTTGAGGTAGAAGGATTTTTCGGGATTTAACGCCTCGCCGTTGTACGCGCTGATCATCATCACCGCGTAGTCCGCCCCGCCCTTGCCGCCCCGGAAGGAGTAGCCGAACCGGTCGCCGGAGGTCATCCGCCGCCCGGACTCGTACAGCTCCTGCCAGGTGGCCGGGGGGCCGGCCATGCCGAAGTCCGTACGGTAGAACAGGGTCCGCTGGTAGAACCCGTACGGGATCAGGTAGGGCTTGCCCCCGACCTCGACCGCCTTCTTCCTGGCCAGCTCGGTCAGGTCCGACCAGCCGGGCCAGTCGGTGGTGGGCAGTTCGGCCAGCCAGCCGTTGTTGGAGAAGGACTTGGCCGTGTGGTCGCGCACCTCCAGCACGTCCAGGCCCTTCTTGGTCTGCAGGATCTGGGTGATCTTCTGGTCGGCGCTGTCGAGCGGCGGGGAGACGAGTTCGACGGTGACGCCCGGGTTGGCCCGCTCGAAGTCGGCGATGAGGGACTTGATGAGCTTCGTGCGCTCGGGCCCGGTCAGGCTCTCGATCATCCGCAGCCGGACCTCTCCGGAGCCGGGCTGCCCGCCGGATCCGCAGCTCGCGAGCACCAGCGTGGCGACTGCGGCCACGGCGGGCAGGGCGGTCAGGACGGGCTTTCTCATGACGAGCCTCCCGCGACGGTCAGACAGCGCTGTCAATCACGTTATGCCGCCATCCCCTCCAGGGCCAGACCGAGATCCTTGATCAACGTCTCCGCGGGCTCCAGTCCCACGGACAGGCGTACGAGGCCGACCGGGATGCCCATGGTGGCCCGCACGCTCTCCTCGGTGGACAGCGCGGGCGCGTTCACCAGGCTCTCGAACCCACCCCAGGACACCCCGATCCGGAAATGTCGCAACCTGGTGAGGAAAGAACCGACCCGCTCCCGCGACTCCGTGTCGAGCTCCAGGCTGAACAGGCTGGAGAAACCCGTCATCTGCCGCACCGCGATCGCGTGCCCCGGATGCGAGGGCAGCCCCGGGTGGTTCACCGACCGCACGGCCGGATGGTCCCGCAGGAAGGCCGCCACCGCCAGCCCCCGTTCCTGGTGCGCCGCCATCCGCACGGGCAGCGTGCGCAGGCCCTTGATCACCTTGGCCGCGTCGTGCGGCGACATGGCGGCCCCGAAGAGCTGGTACTCGGTCAGCGACAGCGGCCTGATCAGCCGCGCGGGCCCCACGACCACCCCGCCGACCAGGTCGCTGTGCCCGCCGATGTACTTCGACAGCGAGTGCACGACCAGGTCCACCCCCATCGTCAGCGGCTTCTGGTACAGCGGCGTGGACCACGTGTTGTCCATCACGGTCGTCAGCCCGCGCTCGCGGGCCCAGCCGGTCACCTCGGCGATGTCCACCACGGCGTAGGCCATGTAGGAGGGGGACTCGAAGTAGAGCAGACGGGTGCCCGGCCTGATCGCGTCGCCGGCCTCCGCGAGGTCCCTGACATGCGTGTGCGTGACCCCGAACTTCTCCAGGTAGCGCAGGAACTGCGTGGTGGGCCCGTAGATCGCGCCGAGCACCAGCACGTGGTCGCCCGCCGACACGATCGAGGAGATGGTCGCGGAGATCGCGCCCATGCCCGAGGCGAAACATTTGGCCCGCTCTCCCCGCTCCAGCGCGGCCAGCTTACGCTGGGCGAGATCGACCGTCGGGTTGGTCCCCCGCCAGTAGACGTACCGCTCGTCCTCGTTTCTGACGGCCTCGCCGAGTTCCTCCGCCGTCGCGAACGTGAACACCGAGTTCTCGAACACCGGCGGGTTGACCGCGCCCAGCGCCCAAGGCTCGTCCTCACCCAACCGGCCACAAATAAATTCATCATCCATGGGGGCACACTATGACAAATCGCAGGCCAACCATGGCGGACGTGGCCCGGCAGGCCGGTGTGAGCCTCAAGACCGTCTCCCGGGTGGTCAACCAGGAGCCCCATGTCAGGGCGTCGCTCCAGCAGCGGGTGCAGTCGGCGATCAGCGCGCTCGGCTACCGCCGCAACGAGGCCGCCGCCCGGCTGGCCCGGGGGGCCACCATGCTGACGCTCGGGCTGGTGATGGAGAACATCTCCAACGAGTTCTACTCCCGCCTGGCCGCCGCGGTCGAGGCCGCCGCGGCCGGGCACGAGGCGCTGGTGGTCTTCGGCTCCTACGAGGAGAGCGCCGACAAGGAGCGCATGCTCATCGAGTCCATGTACGCCAGGGGCGTCGACTCCCTGATCGTCGTCCCGTCGGCCGCCGACCACTCCTGGCTGGCCGATCACCCCGGCCTCACCACGGTGTTCGTGGACCGGGTGCCGCCGGGCCTGGAGGCCGCCGACGTGGTCATCCTCGACGACGTGTGGGGCGGCCGGAGCGCGACCGAGCACCTGCTCGCCCGCGGCCACCGCCGCA
This sequence comes from Nonomuraea sp. MG754425, assembly GCF_021699195.1. Lineage (GTDB taxonomy): Bacteria > Actinomycetota > Actinomycetes > Streptosporangiales > Streptosporangiaceae > Nonomuraea. The sequence continues at coordinate 23,727 of NZ_SSXE01000149.1, forward strand.
TCGCGCTGATCTCCGACGACGACGGGCTCAGCTCGGTGCACGACCGCGCGACCGGCTACCGCGCCGCCCTCGCCGCGGCCGGGATCGCGGCGGACGAGGAGCTGGTGGTGCGCGGCGTGTTCGACCCGTGGCGGGTGTCGGGCGAGGTCACCCGGCTGCTGGGGCTCGCCTCGCCGCCCACGGCGTTCTTCGCCACCAACAACCGGGCGGCGATCGGGATCCTCCAGGCACTGCGGGAACGCCCCGAACGGGCGGCGTACGTCGGGTTCGACGACTTCGCGCTGGCGGACGTGTTCAACCCGGGGGTGACGGTCGTCCGCTACGACACGGCCCGCCTGGCCCGCGCCGCGGTGGACCTGCTGCTCAACCCGTCACCCACGGCCCGCCGCATCAAGGTGCCGGTGGAGCTGGTGCCCCGCGGCTCCGGCGAACTACCTCCCCCCTGACGACCGGCCCCGGCCGCACCCGCCTGACGGCCCGTGCCGGCGGGTGCGGCCCGGTCGGGGCGGGCGGGCTAGGACGAGCGGGGCCGCCAGTCGCCGCGGTCGAGGTCGAGGTCCTCCGGCGTGTGCAGCCGCACCATCGTCCTGGCCACGCCGGACGGCACCCGGTGCGGGGTCAGGAAGGACACCGCCACCATCACCACGAACGCGATCGGCACCGTCCAGGCCGCCGGCTGGGCGAGCAGCGCGCCCGCCAGCCCGCCCTGCGGCCCGCCGACGATCGTCACGAGCACCGCGCCGCAGGCCAGCCCGCCCCCCACGAACAATCCCGCCAGCGCGCCCGCCGTGGACAGCCGCCGCCACCAGATGCCCAGCACCAGCAGCGGGCAGAACGACGAGGCCGCGACGGCGAAGGCCAGCCCCACCACGTCCGCCACCGGCAGCGCCCGCGCCCACAGCGCCAGGGCCAGCGGCACCGCCACCGCCATCAGCGTGGCCATCCGGAACGCGCGCACGCTGCCCTTGAGCAGGTCCTGCGCGATGACCCCGGCCACGGACACGGTCAGTCCCGAGGAGGTGGACAGGAACGCCGCGAACGCCCCCGCGTTGGTGTAGAAGCGGACGAGCACGTGCGGCAGCCCCATCGTGCCCAGGAACGTGGCCAGGATCAGCGAGTACGTCGAGTAGAGCCCGTACTCCTTGCTCCCGCCCAGCGGCACCTGCCAGGTGACCGCGTCGGCGGCCGAGACGCCGGGCGCGCCGTGCGCCTGCCAGGCCATCAGCAGGAACACCAGCGGCACGGCCAGCGCGGTCAGCTTGAGCCAGTACTGGAACGCCTGCACGAACGTGATCGACCGCATCCCGCCCGACAGCACGTTCACCGCGACGACCACCGCGACCAGCAGGCCGCCCGCCCACACGGGCGCGCCGGTGATCGTGCGCAGCACCAGCCCGGCGCTCTGGAACTGCGGCATCAGGTAGAGCCAGCCGATCAGCACGACCAGCACGCTCGCGGTGCGCCGCACGGTCATCGACTCGAGCCTGGCCTCGGCGAAGTCGGGCAGCGTGTACGCCCCCGAGCGCCGCAGCGGGGCCGAGACCAGCACCAGCAGCACCAGGTAACCGCCGGTCCAGCCGACGGGCAGCCAGAGCATGTCCACGCCGAAGGACAGGATCAGCCCGGCCACGCCCAGGAACGAGGCCGCCGACAGGTACTCGCCGCCGATGGCGGAGGCGTTCCAGAGCGGGGTGACCGTGCGCGAGGCGACGTAGAAGTCGGACGTGGTGCGCGAGACCCTGATCCCGAACGCCCCGATGAGAACGGCCGCCACCATCACGATGACGACGGCGGTCAGGCTCATCGGCGCTCGACCAGTTCGGCGAAGTGGCGCTCGTTGCGCTCGGCCTGGCGGACGTAGAGCCAGGCCCCGATGACGAAGGCCGGGTAGATGAGGCCGGCCAGCACCGCCCACGGGAGCGGCACCCCGAGCAGGTGCGTCTCGCGCAGCTCGGGGATGAGCAGGAACAGCAGCGGCAGCCCGCCCACCACGCAGGCCAGCACCGTGCAGACGAACAGCGCCAGCCGGAACTGGGTGCGCAGCAGCGAGTGCATGTACACCTCGCCGAGCCGGGTCTGCTCGTCGATCTCCCTGGTGGCGGGGTAGCGGGGGCGTTCGCGGCGTTCCTGTCCACCTCCTCGGGACTGACCGTGTCCGTGGCCGGGGTCATCGCGCAGGACCTGCTCAAGGGCAGCGTGCGCGCG
>NZ_SSXE01000150.1 GCF_021699195.1 Nonomuraea sp. MG754425
CCCCTCCACCGCCCACCCCGGCCAACTACTCCAAGACCTCTCGATCCCTCCGGACACCCCGTCAGGCCACCCGGGCTACGGCCATCGGGGTTTGGACTCCGGGGCTCCCGGGCTCCCGGGCTCCCGAAGTTCGGACTCCGGACTCCGGCCTTCGGCCTTCGGGTTCGGGGTGCGGCTCCGGGATGCGGTCCGGGTGCGGGTTCGAGGTCCGCGCATCGCTTCGGCGCGCGGGTTCGAGATTCGCGCATCGGTTCGGCGCGCGCGTTCGAGGTCCGGACATCGCCTCGGCGCGCGGGTCGAGGGTCGCGCATCGCGTCGGCGCGCGCGTTCGAGGTCCGGACATCGCCTCGGCGCGCGGGTCGAGGGTCGCGCATCGGTTCGGGGCGCGGGTTCGAGGGTCGGGAAGCGACGACCGGCAGAGCCTCAGCGCACGGTGGGTCAGTCAGAGGTTCGCGAGTCCGTTCGGGGCGGCCGGCTCACCCTGGGCATCCGCCTGCCGGCCTGCCCACCACCCGCCTCGCCGCCGACCTCCAGGTCTCCAGGTCTCCAGGTCTCCAGGTCTCCAGGGGCCTGGTCGTGGAGGCGTACGAGCAACTGGCGGCCCGAGCGCTCCCTGGTCTCCGAGGTGGGGGACCGGCACCCGGGTCACTCCCAGAGAGCACGGTCGGCCTCCAGGGCACGGGCGGGGGTGGGAGCCCCACCGAGCGGTGGATCAACGACCCGACCACGCATTCCCACCTGGGCAAACAGGGCCGAGCGGGCGAGCGGCCACACCGGACGAGCCGACCGGCTCAGGCCCCGTGTACGAACCGATCGCCGGCTCCGTTCGGGAGAGACGCACAACGACGGCGTCGACAACCGCACCCATAGCGCCCACCGCACGACGGCAAGTCACCCGCCGCTGCGCCCCCGCCCGCCACAACCCTGGAAAGCGGTGATCATCAGCGTCGGTCGGCGGCCCGCACGATCCGTCTCCCCCAGGTCGGCCTACACGGGCACTCAGGAAGACGTACCGGTCGGGTTGCCGTGCCAGCTTCGCCACAGGGCCGCGTACGACCCGCCCTCGGCCACCAGTTCCTCGTGCGCCCCCAGCTCACTGATCCGCCCGTCCTCGACCACCGCCACCCGGTCGGCGTCGTGCGCCGTGTACAGCCGGTGGGCGATGGCGATCACGGTGCGCCCGTCGAGCACCGCGGCCAGCGAGCGTTCCAGGTGCCGGGCGGCGCGGGGGTCGATGAGGGAGGTGGCCTCGTCCAGGACCAGGGTGTGCGGGTCGGCGAGGACGAGGCGGGCCAGGGCAAGTTGCTGCGCCTGCGCGGGCGACACGGCGGCCCCGCCCGATCCCACCTCGGTGTCCAGCCCGGACGGCAGCCCCAGGACCCAGTCGAGCGCGTCCACCGCTTCGAGGGCCTTCAGCACGTCGGGGTCGGCGGCGTCGGGACGGGCGATCAGCAGGTTCTCGCGCAGTGTGCCCTTGAACACGTGGTGTTCCTGGGTGACGAGCGCGACGTGGCCGCGCAGTCCGTCCAGGGGCAGGTCAACGAGTGGCACACCGCCCACGGTGACGGCTCCGGTGCGGGGTCCGTGGATGCCGGCCAGGAGCCGGCCGAGGGTGGACTTGCCGGCCCCGGAGGGCCCCACCATGGCCAGCCGCTCCCCCGGCTGGACGGTCAGGGAGACGCCGTGGAGCACGTCGCGTCCCTCCCGGTAGGCGTATCGGACGTCGGACGCCTCCAGCAGTTCGCCGGTGGGCCGGTCGGAGGTGGCCGTGCGGTCGTCGGGGACGTTGGCCACCCCCAGCAGCCGGGCCATCGAGGCCCCGCCGACCTGCAGTTCGTCCACCCACATCAGGAACCGGTCGAGCGGGTCGATGAGCTGTTGCGCGTAGAGGGCGGCGGTGACCACCTGCTCCAGGGTGACCCAGGAGTTGGCGTAGAAGAGGCCGCCGACCAGCAGCGCGGCCACCACGGGGAGCACGTAGCCGAGTTCGACGGCGGGGTACCACTTGGTGCGCAGGCCGAGGGTGTAGCGTTCGGCGGCGTACGAGCGGGAGATGTCCCGGTCGGTACGGGCGCGGCGGCGCTCGCGCAGGCCCAGCGCCTCGACGGCCCGTGCGCCCTCGACGGTCTCGGCCAGCCCTTCGGTCACGTCGGCGTAGGCGGCGTTCTCGCGCAGGTAGCCGTCGCGGGCGCGGCGCAGGTACCAGCGGGTGGCGATCCACAGCAGCGGGCCGGCCACCAGCATCGGGAGCATGAGCAGGGGGCTGACCAGCACCAGCGCGCCGATGGTGATCACGAAGGTGACGATGGCGATGAGTGTCTCGGGCACGGCGTGCCGCACGGTGCGCGACAGGGCGTCCACGTCGCGGGAGGTGCGGGTGATGAGGTCGCCGGAGCCGGCCCGTTCGACGGTGGACAGGGGCAGGCCGAGCACCCGGTCGACGAACTCCTCGCGCAGTTCGGCCAGCACCTTCTCGCCGAGCCTGGCGGAGGCCAGCACCGCGAACCGGATGAGGATGCCCTGCAGCAGCAGGAAGGCGCCGATGGCCGCCGCGACCAGGGTGACGTTGACCTCGACGCCGTACTGGACGTTCTGCACCAGCTTGCCGAGCTGCCACGGGACGACCAGCCCGGCGACGGCGGCCAGGCCGTGCAGGGCGAGGGCGATCGCGAGCCGGCGCGGGTACTTGAGCGTGAGCCGCCTGGCGTAGGCGCGCACTTGTCTCCGGTCGGCGACCGGCAGGATCTCGCGAGCCATCAGTCAGTCCTCTCCGCGGGTCACGGTCGCGGCGTATTCGGGGGACATGCCGAGCAGTTGCCGGTGTGTCCCCTCGGCCAGTACGCGGCCGTCGTGTACGTAGATCACGTGCTCCGCGCGGTCGAGCACCAGCGGGCTGGTGGTGCAGATCATGGTGGTGCGCCCGGAGCGCGCCTTGGCCAGGCGGCCGGCGATGCGGGCCTCGCTGTGGGCGTCCACGGCGCTGGTGGGCTCGACCAGGATGAGCACCTCGGGGTCGGCCAGCAACGCTCTGGCCAGCCGCAGCCGCTGCTGCTGCCCGCCGGAGAACTCGCGCCCGGCCTCGGAGACGTCGGCGTCGAGCCCGTCGGGCAGGGCTTCGACGATGTCGGTGGCGCAGGCGGCCTGCAGGGCCTCGCGGATCAGCGTGTCGGTGGCCTCGCCGCGTACGTCGAGCTCGTCGCGGAGCGTGCCGTTGAACAGCCGGGCCCCGTTGTCGGCGACCAGGATGCGGGAGCGGACCTGCTCCAGCGGCAGGGTGCGCAGTTCCACCGCGCCGAAGGTGACGTCGCCGTCGGTGTAGCGGCCGAGCCGGTCGGCGATGGCGATGGCGTCCTCGGGGGTGTTCGCGGCGACGGCGGTCAGTGAGCCGGGCTGGAGCGTGACACCGCTGTAGGAGTCGCGCAGCACGCCGCCTTCGCTGCTGCCGGCGCCTCCGGTGACCTCGGGCTGGATGGACAGGATCCGGATCACCCGGCCGGCGGCCACGTGGCCCTTGGTGAGCTTGTCGGCGGCCTCGGTGAGGGTGCGCAGGGGGCCGATGAGGAAGACCGCGTACAGGTAGAAGGCGACGAGTTGCCCGGTGGGGATGTCTCCGGCGACGGCGAACGAGGCGCCGACGCCGGTGACGATCGCGATGAGCAGGCCCGGCAGCACGATCTGGGCGCCTTCGAGCACCGACTCGACCCTGGCGACGCTCACCCCGGCGTGCCGTACGCGCTGCGATTCCGAGCCGTAGCGGCCGGAGAAGACCTGCTCCCCGCCGATGCCGCGCAGCACGCGCAGCCCGGCGACGATGTCGGCGGCGCGGGTGGACAGCTCACCGGCCAGTTCCCGATGCGCCTGCTGCCGCTTGTGCAGCGGGCGCAGCAGCGGCCCGACGGCGGCCGCCATGAGCGGCACGCCGAACAGCACCAGCAGCCCGAGCGGCAGCGAGGTGGAGATGAGGATGACGGTGACGGCGACGATGGCCAGGATCGAGCCGACGCCGCGCAGCAGGATGTCGATGGAGTTGCCGATGTGGGCGATGTCGGAGTTCCCGACGCTGACGACCTCGCCGGTCGACAGGCGCTTCGGCAGCGTGGCCCCCAGCCGGGCGGCGTGCCTGGAGGTGAGCTGGACGGTGCGGTACGCGGCGGCCAGCCAGTTGTAGACGGCCATCCGGTGCCGCATGATCCCGGTGAACGCCTGCAGCAGCCCGAGCCCGAGCAGGATCGCCGACCAGATCAGCAGGGAACGGGTGTCCTTGGCGGTGACGGCCTCGATGCCCTGGCCGAGCACGGCCGGCATGAGCGCCTGGACGAGCCACCACAGGCTGGCGAAGCCGATGCCGCCGAGCAGGGGCACGGCCTGGCGCCGCGCCGTCCACCACAGGTAGCGCAGCGGGCTGCGGATGTCGGGCACGCCGGGATCGGCCTCAGGAAGGGAGCGCATAACCTCACAACACTGACAAGGTGTCACCGGGCCCGGCAAACCATTTTCGTCATGCGGTCGCCGACCGGAAGGCCCGCACGGTGTACACCAGCGCCGCCACCGCCGTGACGGCCAGCAGGAGGTAGCCCACCGTGTACGCCCCGGTGGCCGTGTAGACGATCCCCATCACCAGCGGCGGGAAGTACCCGCCGAGCCCACCGGCGGCTCCGACCAGCCCGGTCACGGTCCCGACCCTGGACGCCTCCACGACCTTGGCGACCAGCGCGAACACGCCGCCGGTCCCGAGCCCGAGGAAGAACGCCATGAGCACGAAGCTCAGCCCGGCGGGCACCTCGACCGGCGGTTTGAAGGCCAGCACGAGCGCCATCAGCGCGGTCCCGCCGAGTGAGATCATCATCACCCTGACGGGCCCGATCCGGTCGGCGACCGTGCCGCCGAGCGGCCTGGACAGCACGGCGGCGATCGAGAACCCGGCGGTGCGCAGCCCGGCCTCGGTCTGCGCGAAGTGGTAGACGTTCTGCAGCAGCGTCGGCAGGTACGTGGAGAACGCCACGAACCCGCCGAAGGCGACCGCGTACAGGAACGCGCACTGCCAGGTCGCCTTGATCTTCACGGCCTCCCGCATGCGGGGCAGCGCGGAGCCGGTGGCGGGCGTCCAGCGGGGGGAGTCGCGGCTGCCGCCCAGCATGATCACCCCCATGAGGACCAGCACGGCGGCCATGAGCAGGTGGGTGCCCGGCCGTCCGAACTGCTCGACCAGGCGTGGGGTGAAGAACGCCGACAGCGCCGTGCCGCCCATGCCCGCCCCGAAGACGCCGGTCGCGTAGCCGCGGCGCTCGGGCTCGTACCAGGCGTTGACGAACGGGATCCCGACGGCGAACGACGTGCCGGGGATGCCGAGCAGGAACCCCCAGAACAGCAGCCAGCCGTAGGAGTCGGACCAGCCGACGAACAGCACCGGCACGATCGACACGAAGCAGATGATCGCGAACATGCGCCGCCCGCCGAGCCGGTCGGCCAGCATGCCCACGGGGATCCGTCCGAGCGAGCCGACCAGCACGGGGATGGCGACCAGCAGCGAGGTCTGCGTCGGCGACAACCTCAGTTGCCTGCTGTAGCTCCCGGACAGCGGCCCGATGAGGTTCCAGGCCCAGAACGTCACCGCGAACGCCAGCGTGGCCAGCACGAGGTTGCGCGCCTGGCCCTTGAGCGGCCCGGTCCCTTCGTGCTGCCCAGAACCTTTACGAAGCTCAGACATACACCCTGTGTAACAGAGGGTTACCTTCTGTGATGAAGTGGGGGTATGACCGCCGAGGAGCTTTTGCTGAAGACGGGCCGCTTTCTCCGCCGGTCGGTCACCACCGGCGACCTGCACACCCTCTTCCTCAAGGGCGGCACGGAGGGCGACGCCTTCTACCGCGACCGGTGGAGCCACGACAAGGTGGTCAGGTCCACGCACGGCGTGAACTGCACGGGTTCGTGCTCGTGGCGGGTGTACGTCAAGGACGGCATCATCACCTGGGAGACGCAGGAGACCGACTATCCGAGCGTCGGCCCCGACCGGCCGGAGTACGAGCCGCGCGGCTGCCCGCGCGGCGCCGCCTTCTCCTGGTACACCTACTCGCCGACCCGGGTGCGCTACCCGTACGCGCGGGGCGTGCTGGTCGAGATGTACGCGGAGGCGAAGCAGCGCCTCAACGGCGACCCGGTGGCCGCCTGGGCCGACATCACCACGGATCCGGACAAGCGGGAGCGGTACCAGAGCGCCAGGGGCCACGGCGGCCTCGTCCGCGTCTCCTGGGACCTGGCCACCGAGATGATCGCCGCCGCGCACGTCCACACGATCAAGGCGTACGGCCCCGACCGGGTCGCCGGGTTCTCCCCCATCCCCGCGATGTCGATGGTCTCCCATGCCACCGGAGCGCGGTTCGTGTCGCTGATCGGCGGCGCCATGCTCTCCTTCTACGACTGGTACGCCGACCTCCCGGTGGCCTCCCCGCAGGTGTTCGGCGACCAGACGGACGTGCCGGAGTCGGCCGACTGGTGGGACGCGGCCTATCTGATCATGTGGGGGTCGAACGTCCCCGTCACCCGCACCCCCGACGCCCACTGGATGGCCGAGGCCCGTTACCGGGGCCAGAAGGTCGTGGTGGTCTCGCCCGACTACAGCGACGCGGCCAAGTTCGCCGACGAGTTCGTCGCGGTGCGGCCGGGCACCGACGGCGCGCTGGCCATGGCGATGGGGCACGTGCTGCTGCGGGAGTTCTTCGTCGACCGGCAGACCCCGTACTTCACCGACTACGTCAAACGCTTCACCGACCTGCCGTTCCTGGTCACGCTCGACGAGCACGGGGACGCGTACGTGCCCGGCCGCTTCCTGACCGCCAGGGATCTCGGCTCGCAGGAGGAGTCGGCCGAGTGGAAGACGGTCATGATGTCGGAGGCGGGCGAGCCGGTGGTGCCGAACGGCTCGGCGGGGTTCCGCTGGACCGAGTCGGGCATCGGCCGCTGGAACCTCAACCTCGACGTCTCGCCCAGGCTGACCCTGGACGGGGGCGAGCGCGCGCCGATCCTGCTGCCCCGCTTCGACGGCGGCCACTCCGTGCGCAGGGACGTCCCGGTCGCCCGCGTCGCCGGCCGGATCGTCACCACGGTCTTCGACCTGCTGCTCGCCCAGTACGGCGTGCACCCGGGCAGCAGCTACGACGATCCCGAGCAGCCCTACACCCCCGCCTGGCAGGAGGCCATCACGGGCGTGCCCGCCGAGCGGGCCGTCAAGATCGCCAGGGAGTTCGCCAGGACGGCGGAGGCCACCCAGGGCCGGTGCATGCTCATCCTGGGCGCGGGGGCGGCCCAGTGGTTCCACGGCGACACGATCTACCGGGCGTTCCTGTCGCTCCTGCTGCTGACCGGCTGCCAGGGCCGCAACGGCGGCGGCTGGGCGCACTACGTGGGCCAGGAGAAGTGCCGCCCGCTGGCGGGCTGGCAGCTCATGGCGGGCGCGCTCGACTGGTCCAGGCCGCCCAGGCAGGTGCCCGGCACGCCGTTCTGGTACCTGCACACCGACCAGTGGCGCTACGACCACTTCGACGCCAGTGAGCTGACCAGCCCGCTGGCCAGGGGCCACTTCCGCGGCAAGCACACCGCCGACCTGGTGACGGAGTCGGTCCGCAACGGCTGGATGCCGATGGCCCCGGCCTTCGACCGCAACCCCCTCGACCTGGGCGACGCGGACGACCCGATCGCCTACACCCGCGCGGAGCTGGAGTCGGGGCGGCTCAGGCTGGCCGTCGAGGACCCGGACGACCCGCGCAACTGGCCCCGCGTGCTCACCCTCTGGCGCTCCAACCTGCTCGGCTCCTCCGCCAAGGGCAACGAGTACTTCCTGCACCACCTGCTCGGCACGCGGACGAACCTGCAGAACCCCGATCCGCGCGCGCCGAAGGGCAAGCTGGACCTGCTCGTCACGCTGGACTTCCGGATGACCAGCTCCACCGTCTTCTCCGACGTGGTCCTCCCGGCCGCCACCTGGTACGAGAAGTACGACCTCTCATCGACGGACATGCACCCGTTCGTGCACGCCTTCAACCCGGCCATCAACCCGCCCTGGGAGACCAGGACGGACTTCACCACCTTCCACGCCATCGCCCGCGCCTTCAGCGCCCTGGCCAAGGACCACCTCGGCGTGCGCAGGGATGTCGTGGCGACCGCCCACCAGCACGACACGCCCGGCGAGCTGGCCGGCGTCAAGGGCCCCGACCTCAAGGTGGTCGAGCGCGACTACGGCGCCGTCGCGGAGAAGCTCGCCTCTCTCGGCCCGCTCACGGAGCAGCTCGGCATCCCGGTCAAGGGGGTGACGTTCCTCCCCGACGAGGAGGTGACCTGGCTGGGCCAGCGCTGCGGCCTGGTGCCGCGCGGCGTGGCGAAGGGCCGGCCGGAGATGGACACCGCGGCCAAGGCGTGCGAGACCATCCTCGCCCTGTCGGGCGTGAGCAACGGCCGGCTGGCCACCCAGGGCTTCCTGCAGCTCGCCCGGCGCACGGGCACGGACTTCGGCGACCTCATCCACGAAGGGCACCGCATCGTCTTCAGCGACACCCAGGCCAGGCCGGTCCACGTCGCGGCCAGCCCCGAGTGGTCGGGCAAGGAGTCGCACGACCGGCGCTACTCCCCGTTCACGATCAACGTCGAGCACGCCAAGCCCTGGCACACCCTGACCGGCCGCATGCACTTCTTCCTCGACCACGACTGGATGCACGAGTACGGCGAGGCCCTGCCGATCTACCGCCCCCCGCTCGACCTGGCCGCGCTGTACGGCGAGAGCGGCGCCCTGCGCTACCTCACCCCGCACAGCAAGTGGTCGATCCACTCGGAGTACCAGGACAACCTGCTGATGCTCTCCCTGTCGAGAGGCGGCCCGACGATCTGGATCTCCACCGAGGACGCCGCCGAGCTGGGCATCGCCGACAACGAGTGGATCGAGGCTGTCAACCGCAACGGCGTGGTGGTGGCCAGGGCGATCGTCTCGCACCGCATGCCGAAGGGAACCGTCTACATGCACCATGCCCAGGACCGCCTGATCGACGTGCCCAAGTCGGAGGCCACGGGTGCCCGCGGCGGCATCCACAACGCCCTGACCAGGGTCCTCGTCAAGCCGACGCATCTGATCGGCGGCCACGCCCAGCTCTCGTACGGCTTCAACTACCTCGGCCCGACCGGCAACCAACGCGACGAGATCACCGCCATCCGGCGCAGGTCACAGGAGGTGCGCTACTGATGAGGCCGATGGCCCAGATCGCCATGGTGATGAACCTCGACAAATGCATCGGTTGTCACACCTGCTCCGTCACCTGCAAGCAGACGTGGACCAACAGGGCGGGCGTCGAGTACGTCTGGTTCAACAACGTCGAGACCCGCCCCGGCCAGGGCTACCCACGGCGCTACGAGGACCAGGAACGCTGGCGCGGCGGCTGGGAGCTGACCCGCGGGGGCAAGCTCAAGCCCAAGGCCGGAGGCCGCCTGCGCAAGCTGATGACCATCTTCGCCAACCCCCTCATGCCCTCCATCCAGGACTACTACGAGCCCTGGACCTACGACTACGAGAACCTGACCAACGCCCCGCTGACCGACGACGTCCCCGTCGCGCCGCCCAGGTCCCTGATCAGCGGCGAGCCGATGAAGATCGGCTGGAGCGCGAACTGGGACGACAACCTCGGCGGCGACCCGAGCCCCGACCCGATCCTCGGCAAGCTGTCGGAGGACGTCAAGCTGGCGTTCGAGCAGGCGTACATGTTCTACCTGCCGCGCATCTGCGAGCACTGCCTGAACCCGTCGTGCGTGGCCTCCTGCCCGTCCGGCGCCCTGTACAAGCGGGCCGAGGACGGCATCGTGCTGGTGGACCAGGACCGGTGCCGGGGCTGGCGCATGTGCGTGACCGGGTGCCCGTACAAGAAGGTGTACTTCAACCACAAGACCGGCAAGGCCGAGAAGTGCACGTTCTGCTACCCGCGGTTGGAGGTGGGGCTGCCGACGGTCTGCTCGGAGACGTGCGTGGGCCGCCTGCGCTACCTCGGCGTGCTGCTGTACGACGCCGACCGCGTCACGGAGGCCGCCTCGGTGACGGACGAGCGCGACCTGTACGAGGCGCAGCTCGACCTGTTCATCGACCCGCACGACCCGGTCGCCGAGGCCGCCGGGCTGCCGCAGGAGTGGCTGGAGGCCGCCCGCAGGTCGCCCGTCTACGACCTGATCAAGCGCTACCGCATCGCGCTCCCGCTGCATCCGGAGTACCGCACCCTGCCCATGGTCTGGTACGTCCCGCCGCTCTCGCCCGTCGTGGACGCCCTGTCCACCACCGGCCACGACGGCGAGGACGCCGGCAACCTGTTCGCCGCCATCGACGCGCTGCGCATCCCGATCGGTTACCTGGCCGAGCTGTTCACGGCGGGCGACCCGGAGCCGGTGACGTTCGCGCTGCGCCGGCTGGCCGCGATGCGGTCGCACATGCGGGCGGTCAACCTCGGCGAGCCGCCGCCCCCGCTGGACACGGGCCTGTCGGAGGAGGACCTGACGGCCATGTACCGGCTGCTCGCCCTGGCCAAGTACGACGAGCGCTACGTGATCCCGACCGCGTACGGCAACGTGCCCGGCGTCGTCGAGGAGGGCGGCTGCAGCCTCGACTACGACGGCGGTCCCGGCATGCAGCAGCCGTTCGGCGAGGCGTCGGGGCGTCCGGTGCCGGTCGCGATCGAGACCTTCCACGGCCTGAAGGAACGCCAGACCAGCGAAGGGATCAGCCACAACCGGGTCAACCTGCTCAACTGGGACGCTCGCGGCACGCCCGCCGGGCTCTTCCCTCCGAAGAAGAAGAAGAAGAAGCCATGACCACCGCCATCGTCTGGCAGGCCGCCGCCCACCTGCTCGCCTACCCCGACGAACGGTTCTGGCGCCGCCTGCCGCTGATCAGGGAGGCCGCCGAGCCGCACTTCGCGAGCTTCCTCGCGTCGGCCGCCGACCTCGGGCCGGGCGAGCTGGCCGCGCACTACGTGGAGACGTTCGACCTGCAGCGGCGCTGCTGCCTGTACCTGACCTACTACGCCCACGGCGACACCCGCCGCCGCGGCGCGGCGCTGGCGGCGCTGAAGGTCCGCTACCGGACGGCGGGCTGGGAGCTGATGGACGACGAGCTGCCCGACTTCCTGCCCGTCATGCTGGAGTTCGCCGCGCTCGACCCGTCGGGCATGGCGTTGCTGCGCGAGCATCGGGCCGGGCTGGAGCTGCTGCGCACCGCCCTGACCGAGCGCGACTCGCCGTACCGGCACGTGGTCGGCACGATCTGCGCGGCGCTGCCCCCGATCACCGGCGCCGAGCGGGCCAGGGCCGCCCGGCTGGCCGCGGCCGGACCGCCGGCCGAGAGCGTGGGGGTGTACGGGTGAGCTGGGCGGAGAGCATGCTCTGGACGGTCGCGCCGTACGTCACGCTGGTGATCTTCGTGGGCGGGCTGATCTGGCGCTACCGCTACGACAAGTTCGGCTGGACCACCCGCTCCTCCCAGCTCTACGAGAGCCCGCTGCTGCGCGTGGCCAGCCCGCTGTTCCACTACGGCCTGCTGTTCGTGATCGTCGGCCACGTGACCGGCCTGCTCATCCCGCTGTCCTGGACCGACGCGGTCGGCGTGTCCAACGAGGCGTACCACGTCAACGCGCTCGTCTGGGGCGGGCTGGCGGGGGTGGCCACGCTGGTGGCGCTGGTGCTGCTCGTCTACCGCCGCCGCACCAACGGCCCGGTGTTCATGGCGACCACGGTCAACGACAAGGTGATGTACGTGGTGCTCGGGGCCGCGATCATCGCGGGCGTGGTGACGACGGTGGCGGGGTTCCTGCCCAGCGAGGTGAGCTACCGGACCACGGTGGCCCCCTGGTTCCGGGGGATCTTCGTGCTGCGGCCCGAGACGGAGGCGATGGGGCACGCGAGCGTGCTTTACAAGGTGCACACGCTGATCGGGATGGTGCTGTTCGTACTTTTCCCGTTCAGCCGCTTGGTGCACGCGCTTTCCGCGCCGTTGGGCTATTTGTTCCGTCCTTACATCGTGTATCGGAGCCGCGCGAACGGCGTGCCGAGGGACCCGGCGGGGGCCCGGATGCGCCAGAATCGTCCCTTGTGAAGCACGGGTACACCAACAGCACGTTCGGCGACGGCGCCCTGGTCGTGAAGTGCTACGAGGGTCCCGAGGCGGCCTTCAGGCTGAGCACCGAGAGCAGATACCTGCGGCGACTGCGTGGCCGCCTGCCGGTCCCCCGCGTCCACCAGATCACCTCGACGAGCCTGACCACCCGTTTCGTCGACGGCTCCCACGGCCAGGACCTCCTCGACGACGGCCGGGCGATCGAGGTGCTCACCGAGTGCGGACGCATGCTGGCCCGCATCCACCGGCTCGGCATCGTGCACGGCGACTACGGCCCCCAGAACATGCTCTTCCATCCCGACACGTTCGAGACCGCCGCGATCCTCGACTGGGAGTGGGCCCACCCCGGCCGCCCGGTGGAGGACCTGGCCTGGGTGGAGTGGATCGTCCGCAGCCACCACCCCGAGCACGTGCCGCTGCTGCCGCACTTCTTCGCCGCCTACGGCGAGCTCGTCCCCTCCTGGCCGGAACGCCACGAGGCCATGCTGAAGCGCTGCGACGACCTGCTCGACTTCTGCGCCCGCTGGGAGCCGGGCGGGGGCGGCGAGAAGACGTGGCGCGAGCGCCTCGACACCACCGCGGCCTGGACGGCGTAGCCTCCCGGCCCATTGAGCGCGGCGTCGGGCGCGTGGTGCTGCTGTCGAGCGGGGCCGTCGAGACCACGGGCGACGAGCGCCGGCCGGCTACGCGGCGGCGGCTCGCTCCAGTTCGGCGAGGTCGGCCGCGTGTTCGCGCGCCATCGCCGCCGCCAGCCCCCGCACCTCCGCCTGACCGCCGGAGCCGCGCTCCCCGTCGGCCACCCGGACGAGCTGCTCCAGATGCGTGCGCAGCAACGCGGCGAAGCGCCGGTCGAACGCGCCCGCGCGCAACCCGGCGGCCTCCTGGAGGTCCCCCGCCGTGGGCATGCCGGGCATGTCGTGCTGGGTGTGCGGGTTCTCCTCCGTCACCCCGGCGCGGGCGAGCAGGGCGCGCAACCGTCCGCGCCCGGCCGCGTGCTCCTTGACGAGCCGGGCCGCCAGCCTGGTCAGCGACCGGCTGTCCGCGCGCTCGGGTGCCAGCTCCAGCAGCGGCAGGGCCCGCGCGTGCAGGGCGTCGGCGAGCTGCAGCCAGGCCACGTCGGTCGTCGTGAACGTCCCGTCGCCGGCGGGAGCGGCCCGCGCCGCCTCGGGCGGCTCCTTCGCGGAGCAGCCCAGCAACACGACCCCTGCCAGCAGCAGCGCGAACCACCGCAAAACCCACCTCCGGGCAACAGGTCCGGGCGGGAGGACCCCGCCCGGACACACATGGTTACGAAGGACGCCCGTCGGCGCCGCACTTGATGATCGGCCGGATGCAGTCACGCACCCGGCGTTCCATCTCGTCTGCGGGCCAGGCGTTGAAGAAGTCGCCGTGCATCGTGAACCCGGCGCCCGACGCCAGCCGGAAGTGCGACGGATCGCCGCTCACCGGGTACCGGATCACCTGCCGCAGCTTCGGCACCGGCACCGGATGCGTGCTCGGGCAGGCCCCCGCGACCGGGTAGGCCATGTGACTCTTGTGGTCGGCGGAGTCCAGGTCCCGCCCGTTCCAGCACTGCGGGAAGTCCAGGTACGACTCCAGCATGGTCCCGGACGGGCAGTTGACGAAGTCCTTGGAGGCCCCCACGTGCCCGGCGTGCAGGCAGGACCACCGGGAGATCGTCGAGTCGTCCGGGGCGGTCGCCTTGGCGTTGCCCGCCACGATCCGCAGCCCCAGCGGGAGCGCCTGGATCCTGGCGATGATGTCGTCCCGCACCCCTTCCCCGAGGTAGTAGAAGGTGACGATGGCCGGCTCGACGGGCGCGCCGTCCTGGTAGAGGGTCGGCACCCAGTACGACGACCTGTCCACGGCCGGGTTGCAGTTGGTGGCGCCGTTCTGCAGGTCGGAGAGCTGGGTGTAGGCGTTGGTGACGCGGCTGCCGAAGAAGCTGTGCATGTGCGAGGCTCCCGGCAGGCCCGGGAAGATGATCGGGTCGTCCGGCAGCCGGTGGCTGAACGGGCAGTCGGCGAGGAACTCCGCCACCCGGACGACCTCGGCCCCGGCGGGGCGTGGAGCGCTGACGGTGAACGTGCCGAGCAGCAGTGCTAACAGCGCCAAGACGCGCATGGCGGCTCCTTTGACGAAGATTCCCGGCAGACCCGCACGAGGTCCCATCGGCGGACCCGCACGGAGTCTCATTGGTAGACCCGCACGTAGTCGACGAGCATCCGGGACGGGAACGGCGTGGCGGCGTTCGGCGGCCCCGGCCAGTCACCGCCCACGGCGAGGTTGAGGATGATGTAGAAGGGGTGGTCGAAGATCCAGGGGCCGCGGGTCTGCTCCACCTGGTCCTTGCTGATCGTGAACACCGTCCGCCCGTCGAGCGTGTAGACGATGCCATTGCTGTCCCAGTTGGCGGCCCAGACGTGGAAGTCGTCGGAGAAGTCGGCGCCGCTCGTCAGCGTGTACGGCGACCCGACGCCGCCGCCCCCGTTGTAGGCGGGCGCGTGCACGGTCGAGTAGGACGTCTTCACGTCCTTGCCGAGGACCTCCATGATGTCGATCTCGCCGTTGTACGGCCACGGCCGCCCGGTCAGGAAGTCGGCCCCCATCATCCAGAACGCCGGCCAGAACCCGTTCCCCTTCGGCACCTTGATCCGGGCCTCGACGCGGCCGTAGGTGAAGTGGAACTTCGTGCCGGTGTTCATCCTGGCGGAGGTGTACTGGCAGGTGGTGCTGCCGGTCAGCGGGTCGGCCGGGCAGGCGGAGCCCGGGGTGGCCTGCTTGCGCGCCTCCATGACCAGGTGCCCCTGGCCGTCCATGGAGGCGTTGTCGTGGTTGGTGTAGTACTCCAGCTCGTTGTTCGGGCCGGTGCCGGGGTCGGCCCGCCACTTGGCGGCGTCGGGCTTGCCGCCCGCCGCGCCGTTGAACTCGTCGCTCCACACCAGGGCCGGCGGGTTGGCCGGGTCCTTCGGCGGGGCCGGCGGGTCGGTGGGGTTGCCGCCGGTGCCGTACACCTGGAACTCCCACAGGCTGTAGCCGTACGGGCCGGAGCGCTGGGTGCCGTACATGCGGACGTAGCGGCCGGAGCCGCTGACGTTCAGCGTCTGCTTGAACCCGGTGCCGGTGGTGGTGCTGTAGACCGTGGTCCAGGTGGCCGCGTCGGGCGAGGTCTGGATCTGGAACGACCTGGCGTAGGCCGGGTCCCACTGCAGTACGACCTTGCTGATCTGCGCGGTCGCGCCCAGGTCCACGTAGATCCAGCCCGGGTCCGACCATGCCGCCGTCGCCCATCTGCTGGCGGGGTCGAGGTCGAACGCCCTGGCCGGCGTGCACTCCCAGCAGTTCCCGTCGTTCTGGGAGCTGGAGGCCACACCCGGCTTGTTGTACGACAGCAGCCGGTCGCCGCCCGGTCCGCCACCGCCTCCGGTGCCGTAGACCTTGAACTCCCAGAGGCTGTAGCCGTACGGGGTGGCGCGCTGGGTGCCGTGGACGCGGACGTACCGGCCGCTGCCCGAGACGGCCAGGGTCTGGTTGCCGCCGGTCGCGGTGGTCGTGGTGTGCAGGGTGGTCCAGGTCGTGCCGTCGGCCGACGCCTGCACCTGGAAGGCGGTGGCGTACGCGGCCTCCCAGCTCAGTTCGACCTGGCTGATGGTCGCGGTCGTGCCGAGGTCCACCTGGATCCACTGCGGATCGGAGAAGGCGCTGGACCAGCGGGTGCCCGCGTCGCCGTCCACGGCGGCGGAGGCGGGGAAGGCGACGGCGTTCTCGGTGGAGGAGGCGGTAACGGGGCGGCCCTGGGAGAGCAGGGGGTCGGCGGCGACGGCGGGCAGCGCCGACACCAGCGACATAGTGATCACTGAGGCGACGAGTGCCGCCAGACGACGTAGAGGTGGAGTCACAACGTCTCCGTCAAACTGGGGGGATGGTTCGAGGGAGCGCTCCCTGACTTGGAGAGTGCTCGCGCCGGTAACGCCTGTCAAGGCGTGCGTTAACCCCGTGGAAACCTCGGTGACGCATGAGAGAGCGCTCTCTCATCGGTCCCTGGAAGCCTTCCTGCCCTGCCCACCAGCGTGAACGGCCCCTCCCCTGCCGGACGGCCGCGGCGCTCTCCCGGTCCCCGAGAAACATCGGGATGTGCCCTGGTCTTGACTCCCCGCGGCCCCTCGTCCCACCCTGCTGGGGAGCGCTCTCTCGGCGGGAGCGCGGAGGAGTGATGTGAACCGGCCCACCCTGGAAGCCGTCGCCGCCCGCGCCGGCGTCTCCAAGTCCAGCGTCTCCCGAGTGATCAACGGCGCCACCACCGTCGCGCCGTCCATCCGCGAGGTCGTGCTGAGAGCTGTCAGGGAGCTCGGCTACGTCCCGCACGCCGCGGCCCGCAACCTGGCCACCCGGCGCACGAACGCCGTCGCCCTCGTCGTCTCCGACCCGCCGAAGGGGCTGGTCTCCGACGACCCGATGTTCTCGGCCGTGGTCCGCCAGGCCAGCAGGAAGCTGGAGGCGGCGGGCAAGCAGGTGGTGCTCATGCTGGCCGGCTCGGAGGACAGCCGCGCCCGCGTCGCCCGGTACGTCGCGGCCGGTCACGTGGACGGCGTCATGCTCGTCTCCATGCACGGCGCCGACTCGCTGCCCGCCTCGCTGGCCCGCAAGGGCATCCCGATCGTCTCCCTGGGCCGTACGAACCCGGCCGTCCCGTACGTGGACAACGACAACCTCGGCGGCGCCGACCTGGCCGTCCGCCACCTCCTGCGGCAGGGCAGGCGGCGGGTGGCCACGATCACGGGCCCGCTGGACATGATCGCCTCGCAGGAGCGCCTCACCGGCTACACCGGCGTCCTGCGCGAGACCGGCCACCGCTCGATCGTCGCGATCGGCGACTTCACCCGCGTCTCCGGCGCCGACGCCATGCGCCAGCTCCTCCAGGACGACCCCGGCCTCGACGCCGTCTTCGCCGCCAACGACCTCATGGCCGTCGGCGCCCTGCGCACGCTGCGCGAGGCGGGCCGCAGGGTGCCGGACGACGTGGCGGTGGTGGGCTTCGACGACATCGAGGCCGCCCTCTACACGACCCCGCCGCTGACCACCGTCCACAGCCCGATGGCCGACTGGGCCGGCGCGACCGTGGACCTGCTGCTGGGCCTGTTCGAGGGCGGCACGGACGAGCCGGTGCTGCTACCGGCCGAACTGGTCGTGCGGGAGTCGGCGTGACTTGATCATGGTCTTGAAGATCCGGCCCGAGCGCTGAACGCGACCCCGGTGACGGGCACGGCGGTGCTGATCCTCAACGTCGGCTTCTTGATCCCCTGGATCGTGCTGAACATAGTGGCGGGGCTGCCACCGAAGAGCGCGCCGGAGGGCGGCGGGAACCCGCCGCCCTCCGGCCTCAGCCCTTGACGCAGATGAGCTGCCGCAGGTGCGCGACCACCTGCACCAGGTCGGTCTGGGCCGCCATCACGGACTCCAGGTCCTTGTAGGCCCCCGGGATCTCGTCGAGCACGCCGGAGTCCTTGCGGCACTCCACGCCGGCCGTCTGCGCCTCCAGGTCCTTGACCGTGAACGTCTTCTTGGCCTTGTTCCTGCTCATCTTCCGGCCCGCGCCGTGCGAGGCCGAGTTGAAGGCCGCGCCGCTGCCCAGGCCCTTGACGATGTAGGTGCCGGTGGCCATCGAGCCCGGGATGATCCCCAGTTCGCCGGACCCCGCCCGGATCGCGCCCTTCCTGGTCACGAGCACGTCCACCCCGTCGTACCGCTCCTCGGCCACGTAGTTGTGGTGGCAGGAGATCGGCTGCTCGAACGAGATGTCCGGCAGGTGACGCCGCAGCACGTCGCACACCAGCCCGATCATCACCGAGCGGTTGCGCCGCGCGTAGTCCTGCGCCCAGAACAGGTCGCGACGGTAGGCGTCCATCTCCGGGGTACGTCCGAGGAACACCGCGAGGTCGCGGTCGACCAGCCCCTGGTTGTGCGACAGCCCGCGCGCCACCCCGATGTGGTGCTCCGCCAGCTCCTTGCCGATGTTGCGCGACCCGGAGTGCAGCACGACCCAGACCCAGCCCTCGTCGTCGGCGCACACCTCGAGGAAGTGGTTGCCGCCGCCGAGCGTGCCCATCTGCACCTCGGCCCGCTCGCGCCGCGCCTTCACGGCCGGGGCGAGGTCGTCGAAGTCCTTCCAGAACTCCGCCCACCCGGCCGTCTTCAGACCGTGCACCTTGCCCGGATCGACCGGACGCTTGTGGTGCCCGAAGCCCACCGGCACCGCCTGCTCAAGCTTTCCGCGCAGGTAGGCGAGGTTGTCGGGGAGCTGCGAAGCCTGGTACGAGGTCTTCACAGCCGTCATGCCGCAGCCGATGTCCACGCCGACCGCCGCCGGCGAGACCGCGTCGCGCATCGCGATGACCGAGCCGACCGTCGCGCCCTTGCCGTGGTGCACGTCCGGCATGACGGCGACACCGTGCACCCACTCCAGGTTCGCCACGTTGCGAAGCTGCTGCATCGCCTGCGG
Organism: Nonomuraea sp. MG754425; assembly: GCF_021699195.1. Taxonomy (GTDB): domain Bacteria; phylum Actinomycetota; class Actinomycetes; order Streptosporangiales; family Streptosporangiaceae; genus Nonomuraea. Next base: position 18,633 of record NZ_SSXE01000150.1, read on the forward strand.
TTCGACCGTCTCCGGATCCGTCCACATCCTCAGCGGACGCCGGGTCCCGGCCACCTCGTTGTACGTCATCTCGTATCGCCTCCTCCCGGTCACACTCCGAACGCGATCTATCTGGCCAGATCCCCCATACCCTCTGCAACCGAATTAGCCAATCATGGGCTCCTTCGTACGGACGGCCTCCGGCGTACGGACCCGGCCGGGCAGCAGCGGGACGAGCGCCAGGACGATCACGTTGGCCGCCACCGCGATCCAGAAGACCCCGCGCAACCCGCTGACCGTGTCCCCGGCCGTCTGGACGACGAGCGTGACGAGGGCGACGCCGAGCGCCGCGCCGAGCTGGTTGAGCATGTAGAGCACCGAACTGCCCTGCGCCACCATGGGCCCGGGGAGCGTCCGGTAGAGCGAGCCCATCGTCGGGGCGCTGAAGCACCCGCTGCCCAGGCCGAACGTCAGCGCCGCCAGCGCCGGCCACACCTCGGGCGTGCCGGGCCCGATCCGGGTGAGCGCGAGCACGCTCAGCACGGCCACGACCGCCCCGGCGGCGGCCAGGCCGCGCGCGCCGAGCCGGTCGGACAGCCGCCCGGCCAGCGGCATCGCGATCGACCCGCCGAGCCCGAGCGGGGCCATGAGCAACCCGGCCGTCAGCACGCCGTGCCCGTGGACCTGCTGGTAGTACAGGGGCAGCGCGAACAGCCCGGCGAACAGGCCCATCCCGCCGAGCCCCATGATCGTGACGCTGGCGTCGAAGCTGCGGCTGCGGAAGATCCCCAGGTCGATCAGCGGTCCGGGACGCCGGGCGTGCACGGCGTACCCGATCAGCAGCAGCGCGCCCAGGCCCAGCGGCGTCAGCACCTGCCACACCGCGAACGCCCCCTGCTCGGCCGTCTGCGACAGCGCCAGCACGACGGCCGCGAAGCCGGGCCCGAGCAGCGCCAGGCCCACGACGTCCAGCCGCGAGGAGGCCGGCCGGTCGGCGGCCGGCTCGTCGGCGGGGAGCACCCGCAGCGCAAGCACCAGCGCCACGATCCCGACGACGACGCTGATCAGGAACATGGCCCGCCAGGTCAGCGCGCCGAGTATCGCCCCGCCCGCGATCGGCCCGAGCACCGGCCCCAGCGACAGCACCACGCCCATCAGGCCCATCACCCGTCCGGCCCGCTGCGGGCCCGCGGCCCTGGCCAGCAGGATCAGCACGAGCGGGTCGAGCAGCCCGGCCCCGGCCCCCTGGACCACGCGGAACACGATCAGGCTTCCCACGTCCCAGGCCAGTCCGGCGGCCAGCGACCCCGCCAGGAACAACGCCAGGCCCGCCACCCACAGCCGCTTGCCGCCGTAACGGTCGACGGCCCAGGTGGTGAACGGGATCGTGGCCGTCACCGCCAGCAGGAACCCGGTGGACGCCCAGCCGATCGTGCTCAGCGAGGTGTCGAAGGCGGTGGCCAGGGTGGGGGTGGCGACGGCGGCCATCGTGCTGTTGAGGATGCCGAGCAGCCCGCCGAGCAGAACCACGGCGATCGTGCGCAGCAACCGCCCGTCCAGCTCGCTCTCATTTGAACTCATGGGTTCAACATAATTATCTTACGCGTCCGCACGCAACTCGCCCGTCCATCGAGTTGAACCAAGGAGTACAATCGACGGCATGGCGACGACCACGCGGGGGCGCATCGACAAGCGGCAGGCGATCCTGGAAGGCGCGTTCACCGTGTTCGCGCGGGAGGGCTACGCCCAGGCGTGCGTCCAGGAGATCGCCCGGGAGGCGGGCGTGGCCAAGCCGACGGTCTACAACCACATGACCGACAAGGCCACGCTGTTCAGAAACGCCATGGAGGCCGCCGCGCGCGCCATCCTCGACCAGCGGATCGCGGCCCTGGAGCCGCTCGCCACCCCCGGCGACGACCTGCACGCCACGCTGGAGGAGGTCGCCCACACCCTGCTCCGCCTGCACACCGACGGCCGCTCGTGCGCGCTGCGCCGGCTCCTCTACTCGGAGATCACCCACTTCCCCGACATCCTCGACATCGTCAAGGAGAGCGGCCCCGACCGGCTCACCCGGGCGCTCGCCGACCGCCTGGCCCGCCTAGCGCTGGCCGGCCGCCTGCGCGCCACCGACCCCGACCTCACGGCCGAGCAGTTCCTCGCCCTGCTCCTCGGCCCCCTGGAGGCCCGCACCCAGCTCGGCACCCGCTCTCTTGAGGACGCGGAACTGCGCACGATGGCGCGGGACGCCGTGGAGACCTTCGTCAGGGCCTGGGCGGCGTGAGCGGCCCGCTCAGAGCACGGTCCGGAACCAGGGCAGGCGCGTGACCAGGCCCGCGACCAGCCAGCTCAGCGCCATCGCGATCGGCAGCACGACGAGGAACTTCGGCACGGCGGCGAACTCGACCGGGCGCGCCATCGCCACGACCCCCACGATGATCGGGGCGTGCACGAGGTAGACGGCGTAGGCGTTGCGTGCGAGGAACCGGGCGCGGGGGCCGGCGACGTTCGCGTACCGCCGGAACAGGCCGAGCAGCAGGAGGATCGTCCCGGTCGCGAACAGGGAGTCCCAGAGCGCGAACCCCAGGTGTGCCGGAGCGAGCGCGGGCGGCGCGCCTTCGGGAGCGAGCGTCTCGTACCCGCCCAGCGCCACCATCGGCACCAGGGACGCGGCGACCAGCCCGAGCCCGAGCGGCACCGGCCGCCGCAACTCACTCAGCAGGCCCCGCCGGTGGGCGACGACGCCGACGGCGAACAGGGCGACGTACTGCGGCAGGTAGGCCGCGCTCGGCAGCCCGAGGACGGGAACGTACGTCCCGAGCGGCACCAGCACCCGCCACAGATACGTGACGGCTCCGAGCACCAGCGCGAACCCCAGAATGTGCCACGCCCTCAGCCGCCCGGCCACGGGACCCGCCCGGCCCGGTCGCCGCAGGAAGGCGTAGCAGAGGGAGAAGATCAGCAGCACCTCGACGAACCACATCGGCCCGATGTCGGACTCGGTCAGATAGAACACCCCGTACGAAGGCCGCTCCCCCACCGGCAGGTCCAGGTACGTGGGCAGCGTGTAGATCGGCCGCAACAGCACCAGGAAGATCAGGAACGGGATCCCGAGCCGTCTCAGCCGATCGGCGGCGAACCCCCTCGGCCCCCTGCGATCCAGCGAGCCCGGCGCGACCAGGCCCGACAGCAGGAAGAACAGCCCCATGAAGAAGGTCTGGTTCAGCAGGACGAACGCGTCGAGCGGCAGCCCCTCCCCCACGGTCGGCGGCGGCTGCGCGTTCGGCCAGACCCGCAGGTTCCCGTAGACCAGCGCGACGTGATGGGCGACGACCAGCATCGTCAGGCAGACCCGCAGGTTGTCGACGTATAACAGCCGGGACGGCACGCTCATGGCGACTCGCTTCCCGCGCGCGTGGCGTGCTCGAACAGGGCGACGACCTCGGCGGTGAAGCCGGCGACGTCGGTGTCCGGGTGCGCGAGCATCTGGAAGGTGAAGCCGTCGATCACCCGCCGCACCGCGACGGCCATCACGCGCGGCGAGAAGTCGCGAAAGCGCCCCCGCTCCTGCCCTTCGCGGAAGAGTTCCTCCAGCGGCTCGATGACCTCGCGTTCCTCCCACGCCGAGCCGAACACCGGCCGCCCGTCCGCGTCCCGGTGCCCACGGGTGATCTCGACCACGGCATTGATCTCCCGTGGATGCGCCGCGATGTAGGCGAGGTTGGTCTCCAGGTACGCGCGGAGGGCGTCCCGCGGGTCCGCGTCGTCGTCGAACGCCTCGGACCGCGTCCGCAGGGCGAACTCGGCGCCGCGCTCGTACACCACGGCCACGGCCTCTTCGAGGATCTCCGCCTTGCTGGCGAAGTGGTAGGTGATGACGCCCTTGCTGATCCCGGCCAGCTTGGCCACCCGACTCAGCGACGCACCCGCGTAGCCGAACTCGCACACCGCCTCGATGGCGCACTCGACGATCTGAGCCCGGCGAGCCGCCTCGGTGAACGTCGCCTTTCGTCCGGTCGAGCGAATAATAGTACGCATGACCATATTTTAGTACGATCGTCTAGAGGCCGCGCGGCTGATCTCTTCGACGCGCGAGCGAGCGACGGCGAGGCCCGCCCGAATGACCGACCGCCCGAGCGGGCCCCTACCCGGCCCAGCTTGAGCGGCTGGCTCCCCTGGGACACCCGCTCACCGCCCGCGCGGCACCACCAGCGGCTCCTCCCACCCGAGCAGGGACGGCAGCCCCACCAGCAGCACATCCCCCCTGCGGCGCGCCACATCGACGAGGTCCGGCTGGAAGCCTTCCATCGAGAACAGCGCCAACACGGCTGACGCGGCGTCATGCCCGTGCTCGCCCAGCAGCCCCTTGAGCCGATCCAACCGATCAAGGTCCGCCTGGCTCCGCCGGGTCATGGTCGCCTTGGCCTCCCCGACGACGCTGATGACCGCCCGACCCGCCCGCCTGTCCAGCGCGATGACGTCGATCTCGTGCTTGGCCTGCCCTTTCCTGTCGTTGACGACCGTCGCCGTGACCGTGCCCGCGTCCCGCCGGAGTGCCGGATCGGCCTGCCCCCTGAGCCACTCCCGCGCGCACAGCTCGAAGTGCGGCCCCAGGACGCCCGCCACGAAGGCCGGCCGCGCGCGACGCCAGCCCTCCGCCGACCGCCCCGTGTCGACGAGATCGCGCTGCGGCACGGTGACCAGGTTGTGGAAGCGCACGATGGGATCGGCGACGGTGATCACCGGACGCCGGTCCCACAGCGGGTCGGTGTCGTATCGCAGGTATCCGGCACTCACCAGCCCGTTGACGGGCCGCGTCAGCGACGTACGCGGCCGCTCCACCGACCCGCCGATCTTCGCCGGGCTGGTGGCTCCGTTCGCGACCGCGTTGATGATCGCGTAGTGCAGCGCGCTCCCCGTGAACTTGGGATCCTCGCGCAACAGGTATTCGGCCTCGCTGCCGGAGAACAGCGCCTGCCTTGGATCCAGCACGGTGGCCGGCACCCAGTCGTCCAACTCGGCGGCACTGCGCGGAGCCGGGACATTGGCCAGGTTCCGGTAACCAGGAGAACCGCCGAGGATCGCGTGCACCCGCAACGCCGCGCCGGGGTCCTCGATTCCCCAGTGCCTGGCCGTGGTGCCCAGCTCGAACGGCTGCAGGCGGAGGTCGAGCGCCGCCCTGCCACGAAGGGCCTTGGTGCCGGACAGCAGTTCGTTCATCACCGACGTGGCAGACCCGCAGACGATCACGCGCCCACCGGGCACGCCTTCGCCCGACTGAGACCGGTCGTAGAGCAACTGCAGCAGGCCGGGCACCTCGGGAGAGTGCGCCATCCAGTACGGCAACTCGTCGATGACGAGAACTCCCGGCGCACCGCCCTCGCGCGCCGACGTCAGCTCGATGGCCGTGGCGAGCAGGGATTCCCAGCTCGTGTCGGCCATCAGCTCAGCCGGCATCCCCGCATACCGGGCGATCCCCGCCGCCAGTCGCCGCCGCGCGGCGACCACGCCTTCCTCCGCGACGGCTGTCACGTACAGACCGTCCACGGCCTCGACGAAGGCACGCAGCAGGAAGCTCTTGCCCACCCTGCGCCGCCCGGACACGACGCCGATGCGCAGGCAAGGATCCGGATGCCGGACGAACTGGGCCAGGGCCCCCCACTCGGCGTCCCGCGCCAACACTCTTTGCGGCTTCTGCACTGACGTCACCTAACTAGTATGCCTTGAAGCATACTAACTAAGCTTCACTGTGGCATACAAAGGAGCGAGTATCGGCGCCTGCGGGGCGGCTCGGATTTGTCCGGTAAGGTGGTCCGGCCGGCACGCCGTCGAAGGCGGCCGACCGACCGGGACGTAGCGCAGCTTGGTAGCGCACTTGACTGGGGGTCAAGGGGTCGCAGGTTCAAATCCTGTCGTCCCGACCAGATTTCCGCTGGTCGTTGAGGGTGTCACTCTTCCGGGTGGCACCCTTTCGCGCACCGTGGGTTGCCATCGATTCGCCCGGGTCGCTGCCCGTGGTGGTTTCCGGGTGTAGTGCAGGGGATCACTTCAGCCTGGCACGCCGTAGCCGTCGTGCACGTCTGCGGGAATGCCCTGAGCGGTCAGGGCCTCGGCCAGGGCGGCCTGTGGCTCCGGTCGGGGCGAAGGAAGGCTCACAGCGCCCGCTCCGCTGCGTTCTGCTCCCTCAATTGCTCGGCGAGCTGGGCGATGTCGTCCGCGTCCATCGTCTGGCAGAGGCCGTGATCCACCTCTCGCCGGGAGAGGTGTCGGCCGTTTCGCGTTGCCCAGAGACGCCCCGCAGAACTACGCCAAATGCACCAACCAGGAAAAGCCGCCTGGAGGTCTTCGAGAATTACCGGTGTGGACAAGGGAACAGCGTGCTTACCCATGCGATACGAACCCACCGCGTTATCGAGACGTCCAGGACGTTATGGAGTTACGCTCAAAACGTCCCTGACGTCCCCGCTTCGAGGTGTACCGTGGCCAACGTCCCCCTACGCAGCGCGATGCTTAACGCCCAGGTCACGAACCAGAACTTGGCCGACCGATGTGGCGTGGACATCAAGACGGTGGAACGCTGGTTGCAGGACGAAACACGTATTCCTCACATGCGACACCAATGGGCCGCCGCAGAGGCACTAGGAGCTGAGACAGCAGTGCTATGGCCAGACGCAATTCGCAATACCGTGAAAACGGGACCCGACAAGGAAGTCCTGACCGTTTATCCGTATCGCTCCGCATGCCCGAAATCAATCTGGCGCAATCTCATCAACTCAGCACGCAACGAGATCGTCTTCGCCGGTTACACGAACTACTTCTTGTGGCTGGAACATCCGAACCTGGCCAAGGTCCTCAAGCGAAAGACCCAGCAAGGCTGCAAGATCCGGTTTCTGGTCGGCGACCCGGACAGCGAGGTCACCCGCCGCCGCGAGGAGGTGGAGAACGTCCCGCTGACCGTCTCCACCCGCATCCGGATCACGCTCTCGGAAATCGAGCAGCTACGCGACGTCCCCGGAGTCGAGGCCCGGTTCGGCGACGAGCACATCGCCATGAGCGTGTTCCGATTCGACTCCGAGATGCTCGTCACGCCCCACCTGGCCAAGCTCGTCGGGCACGACTCGCCGATGCTGCAC